>JAEHHB010000004.1 GCA_019248165.1 Candidatus Shapirobacteria bacterium S2_F12 | reverse complement strand
TTGGTAGAAGTATCTAATTAAAAATGTAAAATTTAAAAAAGTAAAAATAGCAACAAGTGTGATTAAAAAAAACACCTTAAGCTTAGAAGGCATGGTTTTGAAAAAAAGACACAAACCAAAGGCTGAAATTATTTGGATAAATGGCATCATAAGAGAAACGCGGTTTCCAGAGTATTGGCCTTTGGCTATAGAAGTTATTAGTGGTGCTATCAAAATGGTCGCAAAAAGAAAATAAAGATTGCGTTTGTCTTTGTCGACAGTTGATCTGATTAAAAAGAAGACAGAAAAAAATAGGCCAATAGTAGGAATTAGGCCTAAAACTCCATACCCAGGTATCATGCCGTAAGTAGTCTCTCCGGCACCTTGAGTAACTAAAAATTGGGGTGAGAAATAGGATAAATAATTGTGGCTAAAAGTCTCATACAGGTAAACAAGTTTGTTGTAAAACGGTTTTACAATAGTATAAGGTAGGCCGTTTTGGGTGATTTCATATTGACTGTTGGAAACATAAGACCATTTGTCGGTTGGATTAAAAATAGCAATATCGCCAGTTCTGTTTAGTTTTATTTGGTTACTTTGATAAAAATTTAGTAAATAAAATAATCCAAAAATAATGATAAAAATTGATAAATATTTTTTGTAATAAAACGTTTTTTGGTTGATAATTAGAAGAATTAAAAATATTGGTGTGAATATTTTTGCAGAATGATAGGTAAAAACAGACATGCCAAAAATAATTGCTGATAAAGCAAAAAGAGGTAAAGATTTGTTTTGGTTAGCTTTAAAAAATAAAAACGTTGAGAAAGAAACCATGAAAATAACCAGGTTGGCTTCCAGAGCGATACGTGACAAAGGTAGAGCCCATGGAGATATTGCCATAAAGAGAGTACTAATTAGAGAGACAGAATCGTTTTTAAATAATATTTTTGAAATAAGGTAGGTAAAAAATAGGGTGAAAACAGACAATAAGGCGTTTGGAAAACGAACAGCAAAAGGGGTGAGACCAAATATTTTTATTGAAGGAATCATTAGTAGAGTTTGTAGTGGTGGTTTGTAATCACCAAAAGAGCGAAGACTGAGCCAATTTGAGCTTCCCCACTCGTCTTTTCCAGTATTTAGGATTGAGTAGGCGGTGTATCCCTGAGCCAACTCGTCTGGTGTATAAGAGTTTGGTATAGAACCCAATTTATAAAATCGGAGAAAAGCGCCTAATATTAATATAAAAATTAAAAATATTTTTATTCTCATATTTTTTGAATAATTTGACCTAAAATTGTATTGTTGGGATTGTAAACAGTTTTTATGGTTTGATAGCCGTTATATTCGTTTTTGGTAAAATCCATATCTCCTGGAATATCATTTAACTGAAAAAGTAGAAAGATATCTCCGGACTGAGAAACTTGGTTGATGGCGTTTAGGTGGTCGTTTTGATTGTAATCGTTTATAAAATAAATATTTTGATTAAGATTAAATCCTGAAAAGTTATAAACGACATTGGCTTGATTGTTATCACTCAAAAAACCACTGATAGTAGAATATTTTTGGTAAAAAGTAAACGGTAACAAGGAATTATATTTAGCATTGCTAATATAAATGTTGTTTGAGGTTTTAGGGAGCGAAGAGAATAATTCTTTGTAACCACGGTTCCAAGATTCAAATGAATCCTTTGGATAGTGGACAAAATATTCGTGATAGTATCCAACCATTTGAAAAGATAAAACTAAGAATAAAGGAATAATGCTTAATCGAGCAAGAAGGTGTTTATTGTTTATTAATTTAGCAACCCCCAACGAGACAAAATAAGTTAACGGGGCTACCATTAAAAAAAGCCTGGTTGCATGGTTGGCTCCACCAATTGTAAGCGATGAGGCAACGGGAGCAATTGTTAACCAAAAAAACATTAGTGCACCTAGTTTGTCTTTGAGAGAAGTTTTGAACAATCCATACAATAGAAATGGTAAAAAGATTAGATACACCAAACCAAATCCAGGAACACTGTGGCGAATATTAGACTGATCTCCATAAATAAACAAAAATGGTAACGAAAAAGAGGACAGGTAATTTTTGAAAAATTCATTTGCCCAGGTTATGGGTTTGTTGTGAAAGATGGCTTCAATAGTGGGTGTCGTTGCAGAAAAAGTTGTCCTCTTGGTCACTATTTGGTCTATTAGGTTTTGGTTATGAAAGATGCTTATAAGATTAAATCGATTGGCTGCAGCACCAAAAAAGATTTGATACAAAATTGGGCCAGTAAATAGACAAAAAATAAAAAATGAAAAAATTAATGATTTGGCGCTTAGTTTAGATTTAAATGTAGAATAATTGGTAAAAAATATGAAAGCAATGATGAGAGGAACAAAAATGTTGGCGGTGTTGTAGGTATAAAAACTTAGGCAAAAAGAGACAATGCTTAGATATAAAAATTTATTTTTTGAAGAATTAAAATACGTATAAATAAAATATGTACCAGCAAGAATTAATGATAAAAGAAGGGTTACTTCAAAAGCAGTTCGACTATAGTGGAAATGCCAAGGGTTGACCGCTAAAACAAAAGCGGTCAAGCTAGATAGCAAATAGTTATTAGTAAGTAGTAAAACAAGTTTATATAAGAAATAAATACTTAGAATTCCAAAGATAATTGGGGGAAGACGAACTCCTATTTCATTTAGCCCAAACAGAGCGATACTTGGAACTGTAGTGTAAATTAATAATGGAGCTCGTGATTCGGCTAATGATTGAATATAGACAGGTAAAAAATTACCCTTATAATCACGCCCAGTGTTAAGAAGCGAAAAAGCTTGATAACCAACATCAATTTCATCGCCAAACAAGCTTAGGTTGTCAATACTGTATAGTCGAATAAACAAAGATATAACCAACACCAAAATTAAAGAAATATTGAGTTTTTTAATCATCAATTTTTAAATATTTTATATAATAATCAAAGCAGATAACCAGTAGTATAAATGATAAGATTTTACAAAACAAAAAATTAGATGAAATTAAAATAGTTTTTATAAGAGGAATTGATGGGTAAAACCAAAGATTATACAAATTTAAAAGATGAATTAAGGACAAGACAACAATTGATTTCAATTTTATAAATGATTTTGGGAAAATAAAAACAATTGATATTAATGGAAATATTGGGTAAAGATATCTTTCGTGCATGTTTGTAAGAAAAATGAATGAACCAAAGGCAGAGATAATTAGAGCAGATAACAAAAGATTTAGATTTACTTTGTTTTTTATAAATTTAATCCATACAGGAATTAGGAAGATAATATATAACACTCTTCCGATTTGTTGATATGTTAAACCAAAATATCGGGTAAATTCCGACTTTGAGAGATCGATCCCAAATAAAAGACTCCAGAGATTAAAAGCGTTGCCATTGAGCATACTCCCCTGTCTAGGTAATACCCTGTTGGTGTACATATACCATACCCATTCATAGGGTGTTTTATCCCCAAAAGTAAATGGTAAAGCCAATATAAAGAGAAAAACCAAAAAAGTGATTATTGGGGCGACAAATTGACGCCAATCTTTGAGTTGCTTTAGTAAAAATAATCCAAAAATAGGTAGATAAATAATTAAAGATAATTTAAATAGAAAAGTTGATAAAAACAAAAATATACCAAGAAAATATTTTTTTTCGAAGATTAAATAAATTCCAGTTAGGGCTAATAAATTGATTAATGAATCGGTTTGACCCCAAATAGTCGAATTGTAAATTACTACTGGGTTAAATACATATAAACAGGTGGCTAAAATTGATTTTTTGGGAAAATATTTTGATGAAATTTTATAAATTAAGAAACCAATACCAATATCAGATAAAATAAAAGGAAGTTTTACTAGCCAAGCATGAAGATTAGATTCTAAGATTGGAATAATAAATGAAGGAAAAAAAGAAAACGTATTGTTTAGGAACATTATTGAACTAAAAAGTGTGTTTTTGATTATGGCTATAAGGGAAAATAACAAGATACTTCCAAATGGTTGATTTGGCCACGAAACACCCCAAATTGAATTTTCATAAAAATTTCTTGATCCATATTTTAAAAAACGTAGTCCCCAGTCGATATGATTTGGTAAATCAGGGTGCCATTTTGAGAATAAGACTAAAATAATTCTTAGAATTAGACCTAAAAATAAAATTTTTTTGATATTTAATGTGTTATTTTTTGCCATTTTTGACCTGACCAAATAATAAAATTAAGAAGGTAATGTTTGAATACGCCATGAAATTTTTTGCTACTAGGGATAAGCCGACGCCATTGATTTTGGGAATCAGCTAATTTATGACCACTAGCACCATGGCGATGGATTATTTGGCATTTTGGGTAATAAACAATTTGCTTACCACTTTTGGTAACCTGTCGACAAAGGTCCATGTCTTCAAAGTAAAAGAAATATTTTTCGTTCCATTTACCTATTTTTTCAAAATATTTTTTATTGACTGCAATACAACCACCGGAAATATAACTAACAGCTAACGGCTCTTCTTCTAAGGGTAAATATTTTGAATAAGATTGTTGACCTAACCAAAATTCTTTGAAAGCATTTTGACAGGTTTGTGGAGGGAAAACTGAAGCTTGGGGTGTTTTGTCTGGATTTAAAAATTTCGGACCGATTATCCCGATGTCTTTATTTTCTTTTAAGAATTTAATCAAATTCAATAAACTTTTATCAATTAGTTCCATATCAGAATTCATAAAAACAATATAATCAGAAGTCGCCGATTTTAGACCGATATTATTAGCCTTAGCAAAACCTAGGTTTGTACCATTTTTAACAATTTTAACGTTTTTGATTTTTGTGAGGACTTCGACAGTGTTATCTTCTGAACCATTGTCAACAACTATTATTTCTTGATCAGGAATAAAAGTATTTATCGTGTTAACACATTTTTTGGTGATTTGAGCCGTGTTCCAAGTTGGGATGATAATAGAAATTTTATTTATTTTGGGAATCATAAAACAAAAATATTAATAAGGAAACTGCGCAACCAATAGAGATAAATAAATATATTTTAAAATTAGTTGGACTATATTTTAAGATAATTTGATGAGAGCCAGACGGTACAATAACTGATTGAAAAGCATGATTTGCTTGAAATATTTCTGTTGGATATCCGTCAATAGTAGCTTTCCAACCTGGATAAAAACTATTTGAGATAAAAACAGGTTTGACACAATTGTTATTGGTATTAAATTTAATAGAACTATTTTTGTATTCAACATTAGATATTTTGGTATCTTGAGAAATACAACCGTTGTTTATATTTTCGACATTGTTTGAAGAATAATTGTACAAAACTATATTTTTACTAAAATTTATATTTTGAAAAATATCTTTAAATTCATTTTTATCTTGTGCAATTATTATTTTTTCGACAAATCTAATTTTATCTAAAACATCTTGGTTTTCCTCGACAATTGTATTTGTTTCGTTAAAAACTTTTTTAAATTTTTTATTAGAATTAGCTACATTAGGACTGTTTCCGTTTCCCAATGTTAGTTTATATTTTACCGAAAGATTATCGTATAGGCTAGATTTTTCGTTGTTATAATAGATGGCTCTATTGGCTGTTTTATTATAAACTTGGTTTTGAACTAAAGAATAATATTCATAATTTAAAAGAGGCATGGTTGTGTCATATCCATCTGGAGAATCAAGCCCGTAAGTAACCCACATGTTGGTAGGGATAGTGTTTGTGGTTGAAATTCGATAATCCCCCGTATTATCTTGTAAGAACTTTATACTAGGAGTCGATGGGAAAAGGTATTCCTGTTTTGAAAATGGTAAATATTTATATCCATAATAAAATGATTCAACTATTACTAATAATATGGTTGTATATAAAAATATTTTTTTAGACTTTATTTGTAATTGAGACAGAATAATGCTGATTGCTATAGGTAATGAAAAGACAAGTGAATATAGAGTGTTTTTATAAGAAATTTTATTGGGATTATTTTGGAGAAATAGATTTAAAAATATTGTAATCTGCCACGTTATTAAAATTAAGATAGAATATATTTTTTTGGGTTTTTGATGAATTAAATAATCAAACAAAAAAGCAGAAAGAACTGAAAAAGAAAAATTTGCTAATAAGAATATCCTAGTAGAAATACCATTTCCAGAAAAAACAAAACCTAAATTATTTTTTAGAAATAAAGAAAATGGATTTTTAAAAATTACTAAAAAACATAAGAATATAGTTAAAATATAGAAATTTATTTTTTTATTTGTTTTGTTTTTAGTAAACAAATAAATTGAAAAAAATAAAGAAATTAAAGCAATTGAGCCAGGGAAAATTGCGTTATTGTCGTAATAATCAAGTCCATAGTAATCATTTGTTGTCGGATTTCCCCAATAGTTTGGTATTGGCAGGGTAAACAAATTTTGAACAGGGATAAAGCCCATCGTCTGGCTTTGAGAAGTGATATCTATATTTCTGATAGAAAGTTTTATCAATTCATATCCTGGTAAAAGTAAAGGAAGGGTAAGTAGTAAACCTAGTATTATTGAAAATGAAAAACTAACTATAGATTTAAGATTATTTCTACTGTGGACAAATAAATAGTAAAGAAAAATAAATAATAAAGAAAATATAGAGTATTGAGGATAGCCACCGTAAAACTGAAAAGCGATTAAGAAAGATAAGTATATTAGATAGCGAGGTTGTTTTTTTTGAAAATATTTTTCGATACAGATAATAAATAATGGCAGAAATGCGGCTACATAGGTGTGGATACCATACTCTAACCAAACAAGATTAAACAAAGAAAAAGAGTATACGATTGAACCAACCACGGAGCTAAGTTTTTCAAATTTAAGTGATTTAAGACAAAAATATGTAGCTAATAAAGAAATAATTAATTGGAAAAGCACCATAATAGTCCAAGAGACTCCATTGTTTTTAAATATAAAAAAGGGTAAATTGGTGACATTGAATAATGAATTTTGAAAGTTTGCAAATAAAGGTACACCAGATAGATATGATTGAGTCCAAAAAGGAAATTCTCCTTGCTTAAGTGAATTAATGACTAAGATACGCCATTGATAGATAATTGAAACTATGTCGGACATTAGAGGGTTTTTGACTGGGACATTGGTTGTTAGTCCAGACCATTTTTGATCAATCCACGGATAATACATACCCACAGTAATATCTGCTGGCATAGAAATAAGTTGGTGAACGAAAAATTTATAAAAAAACACCAAAGCAATTGAAATAAGAAAAACTATTGGAATATACTTGGATGTTTTTTTATTTTTAAAAATCATTAAACAAATTAAATTTTCAAATAAATTTAGAAAAGATTTCTTGATCCGTTAGTTTAGGAAATACAATTGGTGGAGGAGAGTTTTTAATTTGTTTTTTGGCGGCACGAATAATTTTTATGTAGTTTGGACCACTTAAGATGCGGCCGAATAGGGCAAACTTGTTTTGGCGTAGCATTTGGGGGTCATCGATTAATCTCCAAGTGTTTAAGAGGCGGTTTCGTTCTTTGACATAATTTAGTAAAGATTTTGAAAATTTTGAGATAGTAGATTCGTGGTGGTGTTCGACAATACATTTTGGTTCCCATAATAAGGTATATCCAGATTTCCAAGCACGATAACCCAAATCTAGATCTTCTGAATAAAATGGTTTATAGACAGGGTCAAAACCACCTAGTTTTTGGAATATAGATTTGCGAACAATAGAACTACCACCTGATACCCAACCAGATATATGAGTTTTGTTTATGTCAGTAATACCTGGTTCGTGTTGGAGGTAACCTCCCTTCCACATAAATCTTGCCCAATTTTCGTGATTTTTTTCAGAAAAGCCTACTCCTAAAACATTTGGGTCTTTGAAATGTTTTAAAGAGTGTACTAAATAGTTTGGATCAGGATAAATATCGTTGTTAAGTAAAACTACAAGCTCACCTGTCGCCCGGTTAATCGCATCATTTGTGTTGGCACCAAAACCTAAATTCTTTTTGTGGCTAATTATTCTTAATTTTGGATATTTATCTTTTATTGTCTTGGCAAATTTTAGGCTATCGTCACCTGAGGCATCGTCGGCCAACAAAACTTCATCTGCTTGAGGGCTGTTTATTATTATTGTTTCTAAATTTTTTTTAAGTAATTCTTTACCGTTCCAGTTTGTGACAATAACAGATATTTTCATATTACCCGATAATGCTTAGTAATTTTTTTTCAAAATTATTTTTTGAAAATTGTTGACAATTTATGATGGATTGTTGGGACATAAGTTTTAAAGTATCAGGATTTTGAATCAAATTTTTGGTTCGCGACACTAATTCGTCTGTTGTTTGCCAAAGATAACCATTGACACCATTGTCAACTATTTCTGGGATTCCTCCTTTGGAAATTACCACAGGAACAAGCCCTGATGCCATGGCTTCTACTACAGTAATGCCAAAATGTTCGGTGTTTTCTGGATGAATATTTTCATCAACATCATAACCAGCCGCATGCCAATATATTTTTGAAATAGAATATTGTTTTTGTAATACACCAAAAGGAGGGTTAACAATAAATTCTATTGGGAGATTAGACGCTTTTTTTTCTAAGTATTGTAAATAAGAATTATTTTTTGGTTCAGAGAGGCTTCCTCCCATTAAAATTAGCTTCCAGTTGTTTATTTTTTCTCTAACTACTAATGATCTGAAAGCATCGATTAAAATATCTTGTTTTTTGGCATTTAGAATATTATCAAACCGACCTACCGACAAAATTATATTTTCTTTAATTTGATGAGAGTCAAACTTGTCAATGTCGACGGGAGGATAAAGTACTAGAACTTTTTGATTAGTAATTTTTTTTTGAAATTTAGCTGTAAATTGAGAATTGCAAATAATATTAGTGTAAAATTTATTTTTAAATTTGTTTAAAATATTGTCCAGTTTTTTTTGATTCTTTACTAGAGGCATTTGAACATGCAAAAAGTTTTTTTTGCCAAATAAAAAAGGAAAACTTCCATCGCTAAGGAAGAATATTACATCATATTGTCGATTGTTATTTATTTTTTGAAAAAATTTTTTAAATTTAAAATTTATTTTCTGAGGATTAATTACATTAGTTATAGTTTGCGAAATATTTTCGTTTTCTTCTATCGCAGACAAATTTCGAGCTTTAAATTGATAAATATCTGAAACAATATTTAGTTTTGAAAGATCAAGAGAAAAACGAATTTCTGCTTTGTTGATTAGAGTAGTATCTCCAGACCAAAACAAGTCGACTTGGTAATTATTTTTTAGTAGAATTTCGGCTACGGTTAAACAATATCTCTCCCCACCCCCTAAAGTGTCTAAATAAGGATCATAAATTGCTGCTCTTTTAATCATTGATTAATGATACCTTAAATTTTTTGGTTTTGTTTCTGTTGAAGCTCCCACAACCTAGCGTAAATTAGAAAAGTATTGTAACTTTCAAAAATAGCCGAAATTACCCCAACTTGACCATCTTTCCACATGTTTTGTTTTATTAAACGTTCGTAAAGCTTGGTTAAAATCATTCTAATAAATCGCCACCAGACTATCGGTGGGTGACCTGATTTAAACAACGCTTGTGCCTCGGTGTCAGTCCAGACAATTGTTTTGTTTACCATAGAACTTAATTCTCGATGAGTATAGTGCAACAAATCGGACTTAAGGTAGCCTAATTTACCAATTACTACGGGCTGTTCGTGTAGAACTCCCTTATAACCAGAAAAATTGGTTTTTTTGTATAACCTTTTTACATAGTCAGGGTACGTTCCACCATGTTTTACTCTTTGTCCTAAAAAAAAGTTTGCCCTAGGAAATACGTAATGAGTATATATATCACCAGAATTGATTGATTTGATAATTTCAGACTTTAGTTTTGGGGTAATTCTTTCATCAGCATCTATATATAGGATCCAATCTTTGGTAGCAGCTTTATAGCCTAAATTTCGCCATTTACTAAAATTTTTATTGTACTCATCGATAGTTTTTACAACTTTAATGTTTGGAATAGTTTTTTTGGCAAAATCGACAGTTTTATCTGTTGAGTTGGCGGCTACCAGAATTATTTCTTCAACCCAATTGCAACTTTTTAAACAAGGAATAACCATCTTTTCTTCATTCCCGGCCAGTATAATAATGGAAATATTTTTTTGAATTATTGCCATGAACCTTTGTTTAATTTATGAATATAAAAATCGACTATTCCTCTTTTTTTCCAATAAGATGACTTAGGAGATAACAGTTGTCTAATAGACTCTCTTACTAGTGCAAATTTGGTTTTGGGAGACGCATGTTTGATGCCAAAATATAAACGATTACGAGTAATAAAATAATCATGTAAATTGCCACCACTCTTTGACGAACCAGAATTAACGTGCCAGATTTTTGATTTGTAAATGTAGGCCATTTTGTATTGGGACTTTTTGGCTCTTTGGCAAAACGCTAAATCTTCTAAATACATAAAATATTTATCGTCTAACAAACCGATTTTTTTAAACACTTGATTGTTTACTAACAAACAACAACCTGTCAAAAAATCAATATTGTCATTGTTGGTATCAAACTGGCCTTTGTCAACCTGATCAACTCCAAGGTTGCTTCCGTAGACATTGTTCCAGTCTATTTTGCCACCAACCGACCATAGAACCTTACCTATCTCCTTTTTGGAATACCAATCAGAATGATATTCGTAACCAGGGGCAAAATAAATTTTTGGACCGACAAGATCATAGCCCAATTTGGCGCCGTTTAATAATTCCGATAAAAAATCTGGATCAACTATGACATCGTTATTGATAAGTAAGGTGTAATCGTATTTTTCTTTAAGAGATTTTTTGATGCCGACATTATTGCCTACATAACCGAGATTGGAACCAGTTTGAATTTGTTCAATTAAAGTATTGCCTTTATATTTTTTTTCAAAAATGGAAGCTGAATTGTCGGATGAACTGTTGTCTACCAAAAATATTTTATAGTTAAAATTCGGTGTTTTTATTTTTAAAATTGAGTCAACGGTATTAGTGGTAAGCTGTGGCTGGTTCCAATTTAAAACAACTATGGCAATTTTGGTCATAGATTAAAAATTTTTAGTTAGATAATTGAGCCAGTGACGGAACTTTATTAGGATAATTTTAAATATGTTGGGAGAATATTCTTTCTGAAAGTATTTTATGAACCAGTGATCATATTCAAAATTTGCTTCTTGGCTAGCAGAGACAAAGGATTCTTTTAAAAATTGTTTGTCTGAAGATCCTTGTTTTTCCCACAATTTGGCATAAATTAGTCCAATAGCGAAAGCTTGAAGCAAGCAAAAAACTAAGCCATGGATACCATCTTTATACCCTTCTGAAAAATAAAATCGACTATTAAATTCTTGGATTGGTTTTAAAATAAAGTCACTTGTTTTTACTTTGTAATCTTTGGCATCGAGTTCATCCGCCTGGATATTGCTATAACGAATGGCACGAGTGATGAATTGGTTTATGGTTTGATAATTATTGTGTTTAATTGACAATTTTTCTGAATCAAGTAAGGTATAACAATTTCCTTTAGTTATTGGTTGGCTGTGAATTTCCTTTTGCCAGGTCACGGCTCCTTTTTTGAAAAAACGGATTAGATAATCTGGCCAACAATTAGCATGGCGAATCCATTTACCAAAAATAAAATTTTGACGAGGTATTTTTACAAAGTCGATATCGTTTCGGAGAGTAATACTTTTTAACTCTTTTTTGAGTGTCTTTTGGAGATACTCATCTGGGTCTAAAAGTAAAATCCACTTACCTGTAGCCTTTGATAAAGCAAAATTTCTAGCAGGTTCAACAAATTTTGCTGGTCTATAGGAATAAACTTTGGCACCATAAGATTTGGCTATTTGAACACTATTGTCAGTAGACTTCATGTCGACAATAATAATTTCATCTGCAATGTCTTTGATTGATTTGAGACATTTTGTTAGATGCTGAGCTTCGTTGCGAACGTTGATTACTACTGAAATATTTATTTTTGATTTCATAAGTTATGTTTAGTTTATCATCTTCGCACTTGAAAAATTTTTATGTTGTCAGAATCGTATATTTTATCAACTTGTAAATCAGATTCTGGAAGATTTATGGTTTGATTTTTTAATAAATAAATATATTTAATATTATTATTGACCAAAAAACCTCTACCAAAATATTTATCAGTAGAAGTAAAAAATTTTCGTGCTTGATCTTGCCTTGTTTTCCAATCAAAACCAGTGATATCCAAATTCATTTCATCTTCGAGATAAATATTTTTTTGACTAAAAGCAGAGACGTATGCGGTAGTTTCGTAGGCATAGAGAGGGATTGGGGTTTCAAAATTATTTTTTAAATATTTATCATAAGGATACGTTAGGACATAACCATTTTCTTTGTCTTTTAAGAAATTTAATGCCTTTATCTCTGAGGTGGGTAAAGCACTTGGAGGTGGGTTACCAAAATAGTCTTTGAGAGTGCCGTAGCTTCCCACACAGGATAATATTATTAAAATAATGGCGATAATTTTTGATTTATTATGTAATTTTGTTAAAAATAGAGAAAAATAAAAATTTATTATAAAAGTGAAATAGTAAAAAAACTGGATTGTATTCCAGGCCGTCCCTTTTTGGACAAATAACAATGGAATTAAGGCTGATATTATTAAAAAAGGTAAAATCAACAAATCAAAATCTTTATCTTTTTTGTCTATATATTTTAAAAAATATCTAAATAAACCCAAAACCCTAAATCCTAAGTTACCAACAAAAAACAAAATGATTAAAAATAACTCTACTATTACTGATATAAAAATGTTGCTTTGGTTGTAACGGAAAGACGCTAGCCTGGGCCAATAAAATTTATCTATAGACTCGATTAATGAATGAGTAAACCAAAGTGGTTTGAATTCTAACAAAGACACATTATTAAAGACACCAAGTAGGGTTAAAATCATTAAAGACAAAAAACCCATGGATAAGCAAATAGAGAAATTAAATTTTGAAAATTTTTTTGTTTTGATTAGGTCGATTAACCAATAAAGAGACAGACTTATGCCTGTTAAAACTGCAGAATAAACTTTGATACAACTTAATAAGCTTAATAAAGCTCCAATAATAATCCCCCACTGAATAGAATTATTTTTGTGGTGTTTTAGCCATAAAATTAGCCCAGACAATAAAACAATTAGAGATAAAGCATATGGTGGGTTTAAAAGAGTCGAGGCAGATTGCATCGACCAAAAAAGAGATTCACCACCAATTTGGCCTGATTTGATAAGCGTAACAATCCAGCCTAATGATGATCCAAAATAGTTTAAAATAACAAACAATATCGAACTAATATGGTTTTTTGTCAAGATAAAAGCCAAATTGTAGGACAATAAACCTAGTAAAACAGAAAATAAAAACGGAAGTATTTGAAAATATAAAACCGATGAGTTTATGGTGGTAATCTTGGAAATAAAGGCTACCAAGAGATCAAATCCCCAATGGTAGTTAGTTAGTGTTTCTCCAGAAAAAACTGGATTTTGAGGAGGAACGTTTTGTTTGAGTTGGTTAATTAGGCTTAGATGCCAAATACCATCGTGGCCATTTGGACCCCAAAAACCTATTCCATAATCGTAATGTAAGCCACTCCTAAACATAGTAACTGATAGTAAAACGCTAGAAAGTAATATAACCAAAAATATAGTTATTTTTGTTTTTGAGGTATGAAACATAAAATTTGTTGCCAAAACCAAGTAATTTGTTGTCGAGAAACCGTTAGTGTAAACAAACCGTAGACAACGATACCAATTAGCAAACTTCCAACAAGGTTTATTAATGGAGAGAAAGAGAAATTTTGGAAAGTAAGAACGATTAAAATCATTAATAATGAACCTAAAAACGGGTGAAAGGTGATTCTTAGAACATTAATGTCAAATATTTTTTTGGCTACTATCCAGACGACAACAGAACTTAACCCTACCAACAGAGTGGCAACTGATGTGCCAACGTATCCATACTTTATTGTTAAGTAAGGATATAAAAGCCAAGTTAAAACAGTCCACATAAGCATAAATTTGGTGGTTAGTGTTATTTTGCCAATGGCATTAAAAGCGTTTGTTAGAGGGCTAGTAATGGAAGCAATTGCAATGTTTAAACTATAGAAATATAAAGGAATAATTGCTGGAAGCCATTTGGTATATTTGGGGATTATATTGATTAAACTTGGGGCAATTAGGGCAATACCGGCTGAAGCAGGAAAAACAAACAAGGCAATAAAATAAATACTTTTTTCTAGAGATTTTTTTAGATATCCAGGGTCGTCTTGAAGTCGAGAAAAAGTTGGAAAAGTGACTTTCATAATTGCATCCATAAAACTTAATGGAATTCTTGGTCCTTTTTGAGCCCAAGAGAGTATCCCAAAATTTTCTCTACCCAACAAACCAGCCACAAAAATATTCGACAGCTTATCTTTTGCCATAGAGATAAAAGAATTTAGTTGATATGGAATGCCATATTTAAATAATGACTTCGCTGAGGGATACGAAAAAGAAAAACCTATTGGCCAAGGGCTAAAACGATAGATTATGAACAAACCTAAAAAGCTTCGAACAAAAGTAGCGATAGCATAAGAGTAGGCTCCAAAACCCCATAAAGCAAAGATCACAGCAACAAAATAAAAGCTAATATTTTCTATAATATCGATTGTTGAAATTAACTTGAAATTTAACTTTCTTTCTAACATAACTGATGGAATTGTCTTTAGAGAGGCGGCAAAAAATGAAAAACACAATGAAATAAAAATCCAAGTTTCTTTTGGACCATAAGATTTGGTAAGCCTAAGTTTTTGAAAAACGAAAGATATTACAACTAAGGATAAAATAACCAAGATTTGTTGAATGACAAAGGTTGTTTGTAAATCTTTTTTTTCAACTTCATCTTTTTTTTGAATTAGTGCGCCAGCTAGACCAATATCAGAAAAATAACCCAAAATACCGACAGATTCGGCAACAATCGCAAACAAGCCAACTTCACCCGTACCCAATAAAATGGTTAAGATGAAAAAACCTAATGTCGAGACTGCTTGAATTCCAATATTTCTAAATGATAAAAATAAAACGTTTTTAGTCGTTTTTTGTTTTATTTCTTGTATATCAATTGGCGCCATAGAGGTTTGGTAAAAAACAAAAGTAATAGTAACCAAGATGCCAAAGAAACATAATTTGAGATGGTTCTAATTGGAGTGTCGACAAACTTTACCATTATTTGATGATCACCGGTTGACAGGTTAACTACTAAACGACCTAAGTGTGGTTCAATTTCAGATTCAATTATTTTACCATTGTCGGTTATTTCAAAATTTGGAAAAGCAAGTTGGGCTAGAGTAACTTTTGAATCTCGACTCAAATGAAGGTCAAAAAACATCCAGTCGCTTCCCTTTTTGCCATTTGAAACAGTATAGAAACTTTCAGGTTCGACTTCATCAACAAATTCTTTGGCTGGTCCTTGTGGGGCAATTTGGGCAGTTTTTGGAAGATAATCATAAATCCCTGATGTGACTTGGTTGACCCAGGCTTTGCCAGAAAATTTTTGCTCGTCTGTAATAGGTCCAGACTGAATGGGAGTAAAGTAAGAAACATTTAGTAAGATAAGCCCAATTCCCAAAATACAAACTAAAAGGTGCTTCTTTTTGGCGAATAGTTTTTCTAAGATTAGGATTAATCCGCCTGAACTAAAAGAAAACAAAAACACTGAGTGGTTTAAAAATCTCCAAGGAAATTGAATTTTTTGGATAATTGGTAACGCTAACCACAGGAAAGTAGATTTGTTGTGGGTCATAAATACGGTTCCAAACCCTAACAGAATTGTAATTGTTAGTAAGATTAATCTTGAGTCAAGCTTATTGGTTTTCTTTTTTTTATTTTTAAAAATAAAAATATATAAAATATAAAATAAAATAATTGTCGGAATAATCCAATGAAGGTAACCGACCATAAAAGACATGTCGTCATTTGGGCCCCAAACCGAAGCACCATCACCCCAAAAATTACTAATAAAAAGTTGATAAAGACCAGCAAAATGAACAGAAAAGTGATAATAACCCTCAAACATTGTGTCGATTTTTACCAACTTTGTTTCTGATAATACTGGAAAAGTATAAAAAGCAGCTAAAGCAACAGCTAAGACACCCGAAATTAATAATTTAACAATAATGTCTATTTTATTTTTGATAAAAGTCCAAAATAGTTTTTGGTAAGTACTAAAAAACCAAAAAAGTACCCAGACAAACAAAATCGGAGTGAAAGTAAGAGCCATAGGGTTGTGAGATAGCAATAATCCAGCAAATGAAAGACTTAAACCTACTAAGCTTTTTATTTTTTTGTCTAAAACAAGATTTCGAGAAAAATAAAATATTAGAGGGAAAAAGACTGCCGCCCAAGCCTCATTCATAGCACCACGAACGAAAATATTTAAAGCATGATAAGGTGCATAGGTATAAAAAAGAGAAGACAGGAAACCGCCCATTGGTCCAAAAATAGATGAGACTAATAAGTACATAAAGAGAGAAGACAACAAAATTTGACTAGCAGCAGTTGCTTTTATCGAAGCAGTAAAGGAAAAACCAAGGGTTCGATAAACTTGTCCGACGATATACGGCATTGGAGGGTAGAAATTAAACAACGGATAGCCATAGCCGTAACCAAGATCTGGAGTCCAACGGCAAGGAATTTGTCCATCTTTGAGACATTTTTCCATCTCAAGCTGACGAATCATTTGCATGTCATCATGCATATTGTAATAAATATTTGGTCGAAGTAGAAAAATGATTGCCGGAAGAGTTAGCAAAATAGTTAATACTGGCCAAAAAAACTTGTTTTTAAAATATTTTTGCATCTATATATTTTAGCAAGGCTTTTATTGAAGTTGGTAAAGTAATAGTTTATCAGTATCTGGCTTGTCAAAAGACTTTATTAGTTTCAGCCCACCTTGTTCTAAACTTACAGTATTAAATCTGGATTTATTTATAAGTAGATAAACATCGTCGCCGTAATCTTTGGCGTTTGTGAGTCCTTCTGGAACTGTAGCAAAACCTAAGCCCTGACCAACAATTGTTAGTTGTTTTACCTTGTTGGCATAAATTTGGATGCCATTTGGTAAAGTGCCAAACGATCCTTCAGTGCCAACAATCACATTTGAATTTAATGATTTTTGCTTTAGGTAATCAAACGACTCTTTAATCCCCCAACCCGATGTCCAATCAGACAGATAACCTGTTTCTGAAGATGGTAATTTTTGGTTAAATGGAGAAGCTGAGATTTTGACCATAAAACTAATATTTAGATAGAAAATTAGTATAAAAATTATTAATTTTAAAATTTGGTTTTTAATTTTTAGGAAAAAATTCCACAAAGATAAAGACAATAAAATCAACATTGGCGGGAGAGTAAACAATATATACCTAGCGGTAAATACTTTGGCTAGAGCGGAATTTGCTATTAATGGTAACAGCCACCAAGAAGCTAGTATTAAGTATTTAGTATTTAGTATTTGGTATTTGTTTTTCTTATAAAGAAAAAACAACAGTCCAATTAAAAAAAGCGTTAAAACTGGTGTAGAAATATAATGAATGTATATTTCTAAGGCATTGGCTAAATGGGGTTTTAAGGGGTCGAGGGGGTGTTTGAGCACTTCTGAAATAGTCCAAACATAGTCTTTGTTCCTAAGCGCGATTTGATAAAATTGTGGTCCCAGACGAAGTATGTTGTAAATTAAGTAAGCAATTAGTGATGAAATTAAGGGATAAAATATTAGCTTAATCTTTTTGATGTTTAGAATAAAAAACGTAAACAAAGACAATACTATAAAATAGATTGCTGGTGATTTTGTAATCCACGCTAACCCCAAAGAAACACCCAAAAATATGGATAAATTTAAACTAGGATACTTTGAAAGTAAAATAGAAAATAACAATGAAAGTGCTCCAAAAAATGAAAGCAAATTGTCAGCTAAGGCTAAACGATCAAAGAAAAAAGCAAATGGCGTCAGACAATAGACAGTAAAAACAAACAAAAATAAATAATAATTTTTGGCAATTACTTTTTTTAAAAAAACAATTATGTCTTTTTCTTCATTATGATAATTTTTTGTCACAAGAGCAATAAGTGAAATTAGAACAGCGATACCAAAACCAGCAAAGACAGAGATAATTCTACCTGATACAAGAGGATCAGAAAATAATTTTAAACTGACAGCATTAATCCACATAAAGAGCGGTTGTTTACCGTCAGATTGGGGGACAAACCGAAGTGTTTCTTCTGATTGGATAATTTGAGCCCAACGAATATAAATTGCTTCATCACAAAAAACCGGGATTGAGGTTAGATTTTGGACTCTACTAAAGAAATAGAAAGCTACTAAAAATATACTTAATAATATTTTTGTCAAAAGATTATTTTTTTTGGTCATACAATCCTTTGAGGTCATTTCGCTTAACTCGATAAATTTCTTGTATCATCTGTTTTGATTCTTTTTTGAATCTGAGCGAATCATCCCCTTTGGTTGTACTTAAATCTTCGTCTTGCCAGCTTACTGGGACTTCTTTTATTTTGTAACCCCATTTTTGAGCCATAAATAAGAGCTCGACATCAAAAGCAGAAACTCGCCAGCCTTTTTTGTCGGATTTGTCTTTGAAAAACTGGAGATTGGGAAAAATCTTTTTGGCCAAATCGGTTTTAAAAGCCTTGAAACCACACTGAGTATCGATAATTTTTGGCAAAATAAAGATTCGACGTACAGTTAAAAATGTTTTGGCCATTATTTTTCTAACTAAAGTAGCTCCCTGTCGGACTGCACCCCGAGAACCAATGACAACATCGTAACCTTTTTCAAAAAACGGTAAAAGTTTTAAGGATTCTTTTAGAGGAGTTGATTGATCCATGTCTGTAAAAAGGACGATAGGATATTTTGCTTTTTGAATACCACCCCATACAGCAGAAGGCTTTCCACCATGCGGAAGGTCTAGCACTTGAAAACCTGGGTGTTCGGAAACAAAGTCTTTGACTAACTTTAGACTATTGTCGGTAGACTCATCGTTACAAACGATAACCTCCCAACTAAATTTTTGTTTAACAAGAAAATCATTGACTTGATTCAAAACACCACCTTTAAGATTGTTTTCTTCGTTGTAACAAGGGATCACAATAGATAGTTTATTCATAGTTTTATTATACAGTGATTGTTTTTTTTATTTAGCCAACTTAATTATTAATGTATTGTCGGAACTATAGAAAGTATCAGCAATTTTATAATTAGAATTTTCCTTAAAAACATTTATTTCCCAAATATCGGAATTAATGTTATCAGGCCATTTTGATGGGTCGTCAATTATGACAAATAAAGTATTGGCAGATGAATATTGGTCCATAGGTAAAAGATAATTTTGGTTGACAAAATACCGAGGAGCTTGGGCTCGGAAATCGTTATACGAGGCTAACATTGCTAAATTGTATTGACCATCGCCGGGGGTATGGTGACTATTGATGGCGGAGCCGAGATTTTGAGCATGTTGAAGTTGGTAGTTTGGTTTTTGAGTGAAAGGATTATTGGCAAATGACAAATAAGTAATAAGGGCTAAAAGCGGTAAGCCGATAATTTTAAATTTATTAATTAGAACAGCAACAATAATAAAAATTGCAGGGAATAAAAACCCGAAATAATGGGCATAAAGGTGTTGTTTGTAGAGAGCTAAAGCAGTTAGTCCAACAAAATACCAACCCAAAACGACAAGAAAAGGTTTATCTTTCAATTTTTTCTTAAAAAGAAAAACAACTATTAAAACGATAACGATTGTACTGATAATAATACCCGGAGTAACTTGCCGACCTGAGATAAGCTCAGTATTAATTTGGTTAAAAATTGATGGTAACTCAGGAATGGCTTTGTATGGCTTAATATTGACAGTAGTTTCACGATAAGTAAAAAAATGAATTAAGGCGTTAATATTTTGACCGTTGTGTTTAATATCAAAAAGGATTTGAGGAGTAAGAGAAATGGTGAATACCAATATGGCAATAATTGAGTTTAGAAGGAAAGGTTTAAGTTGTTTTGATTTTGAATTAATAAACTTAACAAGCAAGAAAAGCCAACAAATACCAGGTAAAGGTAAAACAGCTAAACCCAAGTAGTGGCTATTTATAACCATGACAAAAGCAAGTGAGGCATAAATAAAATATTTGTAGTTATTTTTAAAAATGGCCTCAAAAAAGAAATAGAAAAATAAAAGAGCAAAAAAAGGCATAATATTGGGATTCCAAATAAAACTGGAATACTTTATAACGACTGGGGAAATAGAATAAAGAAAAGCAGAAATTAGCCCAGTAGACTCGTTAAACCATTTTTTACTAATAAAATAAATAAGAATAACAGTGGCAATATTAATTAAAGCAATAAAAATTGCCGGACCGATTGGGTTAAATCTAGAAATTAATAGAGATGGAGCGATAAGATAATAAAACCAAGGACCGAGATACATATTACCAATACTTGTTTGAGGACCTATAAAAAATAGATTGCCGTTTTTGAGAAAATCACGAATAATATAGACATCGCGACCTTGATCGCCGAGAAATTCCATATAATCTGAAATACGATACAGCCTCAAAAATGAAGCAAGTATTAAAATACAAATTATTGGCCAATTTTTTTTTAGGATTTTTTTAAGCACGTTTAAAGTTAATTTTATACCAAAGACCAAAAAGATCTGAAAAACTTTTTATAATTACCTTAATATTTCTTCCAGTAGCCTGACCCTCGACTCGCGGATAGTGGTGGACTCCTAGCTCTGATATCTTAAATCCAGACTTTTTGGATTTAATTAAAAATTCACTGCTTATAAATGCTCCTCTTTCTGCTTCGAGTCTTGGAATTGTGTCGACTACTTTTTTATTAATTAATTTAAATCCACAATCAATATCGGTCACTTTAAGGCCAAAAAGGATAAAGACAATTATTTCCCATATTTTTGAGGTTAATATGGTAGCTTTTGAAACCTTTCGAGAAAGGTAGTACCCAATTACTATGTCAGAATTAGTTTCTTTCTGCTTGTCGATAAATTTCGTAATTTCTCCAAAATCGAATTGTCCATCAGAATCACTGAAAGCAATCCACTGGTATTGGGAGTTATATAAACCACTTTTTAGGGCAGCACCATAACCCCGATTAGGGTCGTGGGTGATTATTTTAATTTGTTTTGGGTTAGCGAATTTTATTTTTTCTAGTACTTTACCAGTATTGTCTTTTGAACCATCGTTAATTAAGATTATTTCCCATTTTTTGACTACGTTATTTAATACTTTTATTGCCTTTGATACCGTATTTTCGATATTTTTTTCTTCATTGTAACAAGGGAAAAATACGGACAGTTCGTCAAGTTGGTATTTTTTCATATTGGTTAAGTATAGCAATATTTTGATATTTGAAACACCATCTTGTTATCTCTTGACAAAAACAATACTATCCTATATAATTCCCTATAGTTAAAATTTAATAACTATTTTTATGATGCAGGTAAATAAAAAATATAGCAATATTCTTTTTGCCGTATTAATGGCGGGACTTTTTGGAATTAATCTAATTAATCCAATAGTTGTTAAGGCTGATGCTTATTCTAGCGATGACCAAAAGACTATTTCTATTGATAAAAAACTTAGATCGATCCATGATCTAAAATATGTTGATAATATTTCTAGTACTACAAGAACTTTTAAAAACGGAGACGTTTTGGAGTTTTTTGTAAAAGTAACCAATACTGGAGATACTAATTTAAAAAATGTTAAGGTAACCGACAACCTACCTCCATTTTTGAAATTAATTTTCTTCCCTGGTACTTTTAACTCTACAGATAACAAAATTGAATGGACTATCGACGAATTGAACGCTGGTCATTCTCAAGAGTTTTTGATTAGAGCTAAAATCGATAAAGCCACTGAAGTGAAAACTTTGACCAAAGAAACAAATGTTGCTAGTGCAAGAGTTGATGAATTAGGAGCTCGAGATGATGCTACCTATTACATTTTGCATAAAGGAACAACTTCGACCACTGTAACACCAGACGGTAAGGGTGAAATTATTATCCCTGTGACTGGTAGTGGTTCTTTAGTCTTAGAAACTATTGGAGTAATTAGTATGGGCTTGAGCGGTTTAGCTTTGAGAAAAAAGATTAGAGGATTCTAATTAGTAAATAGCAAATAGCTTTTAGCTAGTAGCAAAAAAACAAAATCCCCTGCCGAAAGACGGGGGATTTTTGGTTATTTAGTTATTAGTCGTAAACTCATTACTAAGGCGGGAGAGTAACGATCAGAAAAATTTAGATCAGCACCAAACCAAGGATCGTGAATTTTGTAGTTACCATTGCTTCCACTAATAATTACAATAAAATGCATACCAGCAACATTGGACATTTTTACTTGAGCGATTACGTAGCGTCCGGCTTGGAGTTCACTATCTATAGATCCACTGTTGTAGGCTATCTGTTTATAGGTATAACCTGAAGGTGGGTTTGGTGTGCCCATATAGGCGGTGTTTCCCCAAAAATTACCAGGATTGGCTGCGTACGCTGACGGACTAATATCTGATCCGAGTTTTTTGAAAACCATAGAAATACTATTGATATAACAACCGACAGACCCAATTGTGTCTTTTGAATTACCAATGTATTGGCTACACCAACGTGGGTCTCTTTGTGAATAAAAATTGCCATCACTACCTCCTCCCGGGGTTGAACCAAGACAGGTGCTTCCACCAACCGAGCTTGAGAAGTTACGCAGGGAAGCCAACTGAGACTGGGCCTCGGCTAACATTTGTTGATATTTCTTCTCATCATTTTTGGTCGTTTCTAACAAATTATTTTTAGAAATTTTTTGACTATTTAAACTAGCTTTTTGTGAGGCCAACGTTTTTTTTAGTATTTCCAACTCGTTTTGTTTTTTTTCTTTAGCTGTTTTTTGCTTATCATAATTTGCCCGAACAGTTTCCATATTTATCAAACTATTTTGACTGTTAGTTTGTAAGGTAGAAACATAACGATGTTGTTTTAGAAAATTGTTTAAAGTCGATGAAAACAAATAAGCAAATGAGGGAATTCTTTTTTGGAGTTTATAGTTTTGAACTGTTTGATTGATATAGATTTCAGATAAGTCATTGATCTGAGTTTCTAGCTTACCAATTTCTATGGTTAAACCATTAATTTCTCCCTCTAGAGTCTTTATTGAGGTTTCTGTTTGATTGATTTTTAATAGAGTAAGTTGGTATTGAGAATCAAGTAGTTTAATTTGGTTAGCAAGGGTATTTTTTGAATTACTTAAATCTTTTAATTTCTGGATATATTCGTTGATTTGTTGTTGTAATTCTTCACTGCTCAATGCGTGAACATCGACAGGAGAAAATATAACTATAAGCGCCAAAAATAAGACAAAAACTTTTTTAATTAACATTAAATTAAAATTTGATATACCTTCTAACCCCAATTAGACTTGAGAAATAGCCAATTATTAGACCTAATAATATTTCCGAAGCGACAACTGTAGTGTAAAAGATCAAATCATTTGAGATAAATATTACTGGTTGGAAAAAGGAATTTATTGAATTCCGAATAAAATAAATAAAACCAAGGGTAATAACGGATCCAACAAAACTACCAATGACTCCATAAATAATTCCTTCCAGCAAAAAGGGTTTTTTTACATAAAATTTGGAAGCTCCCAGTAGGCGACTTATTTTTACTTCTTCTTTGCGATTGGTAATCTTCATACCAATAATGGTTGAAACCGAAAAAAAACTAATTATAAAAACAACCATAGTTATAATTAAGCCAGACCTTCTGATGATATTTGTCCAATCGAGAAGTGAGGTAATGATATCTTTTTGATAAATTATTTCATCAACAATTTCGGTTTTTGTGGCATAATTTTGATAAATTTTTTCGAGCGCTTGAGGGTCGGTAACAGTAATTTCAAACGATGCTGGTAAGATATTGGCGGTAACCATTTCGGTTAACATTGGGTTGTTTTTATTTTGTTGTTTGTATATTTCTAAGGCCTTATCTTTTGAAATAAACTTTATCTCTTTTACATTTTGATAATTGGCTAAGTCTTTTTGGAGATTGTCGATATCACCTTGAGCCAGACCATCTTTGATAAAAATAGTGATTTCTGGTTTGGTTTCAAAATAAACTAAAACCTTGGAAAGACCCGAGTTTACAACCACAAACAGTGACACTAACATAAAACTAAAAGTCATCAAAATTAGAGCGGTTAAGCTTTGAATTGGAGAACGTCGAATATGATGCCAGGTTGTTTTGGGATTATTTGTCATTTTTTTTATGATGTACAACTTTTTTAACTGTTACTTCTGATGATTGGTTGTCTTTTTTTATCTCTCCATCTCGAATTTCAATTTGACGTTTATCAAGAGAATTGACAATTTCTTGATTGTGGGTAGTCATAATTACAGTAGTATGATTTTTTTTGTTTATGTCAGAAAGAAGTTTTACCAAATTCCAAGTGTTTTCGTTGTCCAGATTACCAGTGGGCTCGTCGGCCAAAATAATTTCTGGTTCAATAGCCAAAGCACGAGCCAAAGATGCTCGTTGTAACTCACCACCTGATAGTTGTGAAGGGAAAAGAAAGCGACGATTATTTAGATTAACTTGGTTTATAACTTCATCAATTTTGCTTGATATTTTTTCTTTTGGAAAAGAAACGATATCTAGGATAAGAGCAATATTTTCTTCAACAGATTTGTCCATTATTAGTTGATAGTCTTGAAAGATTACACCTATTTTCCGTCGTATTTTGTCTATTTCTGATTTGGTACCCAAAGATATGTTGATATCATCAATCAGTATTTCACCATTGGTTGGCTTTATTTGGTTAAGAATTAGTTTTAGTAAGGTCGACTTGCCTGCACCCGAAGGCCCAACAATAAAGACAAACTCTCCTGGATTGACAGTAAAACTAATGTTCTTTAAGGCGCTAATTACACCAAAATTTTTGTCGACATTATTAAATACTAGTTTCATCTTATTCTAATATTTTAATAGAACCCACATCCATAAACCATCCAGCTTTGTTAGAATCATTTGTTTCCCCTTTGACCTCAACTTTTTTGTCAATAAATAAATCTAGATCAATAACTGAAGATGTTAAGGCAGCATTTTGGGTCACACCACCTTCACGAATAAGGGTATGGGTTCCCTCACCGTTTACACCACCAGACTTGACTACTCCCATAGTACTGTCACCAAAATTTTTGGATAAATTTCCATATGTTATTCCAACTTTAACTTCTTCTCCTTCGATAATTTTGGCGGCTTGTTTAGTGTTTGTGTCGGCAACGTCAGAGTTAAGAACTGGTACTTTAGTTGGTATAAATCGTGAAATTATGAACCCAAAAATTATTGCGAAAGGTATAATAATAAGATAAATTTTGTTTATTTTTTTGGGTACTTTTAAATTGGGTACTGGGTTGTTAATAACAGTTTGACTGGTGGCTAAATTTGGAATATCCATATATAGTTGATTAATAAATTAGTAATTAGCTAAACGACTAAAACTAATAAATAAACTTGATAATAATCCAGTATAACAAATTTGAGATTAAGACGTCGACATATCAAGTTTAAAAAAAAAGCTCTAGAAGGGGTAATAAAGAAAAACAAATGGGTTGCGCGGTCGCATCGCATTTTTTAATCTTTTTTTGCCTTCAAGAGCTTTTACTACGAATTGCGAGTTCGTAAACATTTTTGTTAGCTATTCGTATATTTTGTTTTGAGCTCGAGGAGAAACCGGATATACTCTTTTATACAAACATACAAAGAGAAGCAACCAAGGATTAGATAGATTATCGTCAAGACAGAGTCTTTTGGAGTAAAGTAAATAATTATTGGGAAAAAACCACACAGTCCGGCAATGTAGAATCTTACCCAGACAGATTTTGCTTTGCCCGACTCCAAATTGGTCGGCCCAAAAACCAAGATATTAATCAGACCAGAGGCAACAGACATAATTGCAAAGAACAAAAATAGTAAATTTTCTAACGATGGTTCCATAATTTACCCTTTCTACCATATCAATAGATTTGTCTAATGATAGGCTTTCTAGACATTTTTATAATGTACAGAAAGCCGACCACTAGACTGAAAACTAACAAAAAATATTAAAGTGCATTTTTTATCTGGTGGATTATAACAAAAGTTGGAAATTAACTCAAAAATAGAGAGAATCGGAAATAAATTGTTGAAGCGATTTGTATTCTTTATCACTTGGGATAAAGACCCATTGTTTGTTGATAAATGTATTCGGATGATAGATAACCCCGTTTTTTGAATTGGTGCCAATGGGAATATCAATTTTGTTTAGGGTTAATTTGGAAACACCTTCTCCTAACACAGTTAATATCTGAAGGACATCTAAATCTGAAAGGTCTTTGACAATATCCTTGTCCCAATAATTATAAATTTCAAACATATTTAAATTTTTATTAAAAATTTGACCTGATTTTAGTTTGTTTAATATGGCTTCAACCAATAATTGCTGTCTTTGGATTCTGGCTAAATCTGTCCCCCCACCTGAGACAGAGTCACTACTTTTACGTGAACGAACAAACTCAGTAATATTTGATTCGTCAAGTCTGATTAGACCCGATTTAAATTCAATTGTTTTGTATTTTGAAACACCAGAATTGGGATTTTTGATATATTCCGGATTTGGATATTGATTGTCAATAAAACCGTTTTGAAGAACAACATCGACCCCACCAATTATTTTTACAAATTTAATTAAATTGTTCGTAGTCAGTACAACTACATGATCAATTGGTTGATTAATAAGTTTATAAAATTGGTCTTTTATATATTCTGGTTGATTAGTCTTGGTCAAAGATTCTGGATATATTTCATTTATTTTTGAGTTTGTGTTGTAGAACCACAAATCCCTTGGGAGGGAGATGGTATTAATTTTTTGATTTTTTAAATTTACAGACACAAACATAATTGTGTCAGTGGTATTAGTTTTTTCTAATAAGTCATCTCTTTTGTCTAAGCCAAGGAGGATAAAATTTATCTTATCTTTGGCTTGATATGGATTATTTTTGTCTATTGAAGACAAAGTGTTTATTAGGTATTCCGGGGGTTTTTGCAACAAAGTAGAAGTTTTTTGGAACATTAATAAAACAAAAGATAAAACTAATAGAATCGAAATTAAGGCAATTAATATAAAAGACTTTAAAATTTTTTGCATGTTACAATTTTAACTCTGATTCTATAAAGGTATCAAGATCACCATCTAAGACCGAAACAGTATCGCTGGTTTCATGCCGAGTTCTTAGGTCTTTGACCATTTTGTAGGGATGAAGTACATAAGACCGAATTTGCCTACCCCAACCGGCAACGATATTTTCTCCTTTTATTTCTTGTTTTTCTTGATTTTGTTTCTCCTGTTCTAATGACCATAATTTTGATGACAACATTTGCAGGGCTAATTCTCGGTTTTGCTCCTGACTTCGTTGGCTTTGACAAGAAACACTGATATTGGTAGGTTTGTGAACCAAACGAACAGCAGTTGAAACTTTGTTTACATTTTGACCGCCATGACCACCGGCTCTGTAAGCCGAAAATTCAATATCTTGAGGGTTAATTTTGAAATCCGAACTATCAATGAGGGGAACAACCTCAACCTTGGCAAACGAAGTTTGTCTAAGTTGGTCAGCATTAAAAGGCGAAAGTCGGACTAGTCGATGAACCCCGGATTCTTTTTTTAGATATCCATAGGCATAGTTTTGGTTTATCTTAAAATAGACCGACTTAATTCCAGCTTCTTCTCCGGGAGTAATATCTAATAAGTCGTATTTCCAATTTTTTCGCTCAAAATATCGAAGATACATTCGTTGGAGCATCGAGGCCCAATCCATGGCCTCAGTTCCACCTTGGCCAGAATGAATAGATAATAAGGCAAAATTTCGATCGTATTTACCAGACAAATATGTTTGTAGTTCTAATTTTGAAATTTCTAAATCAATATCTTCTAGGGCGGAATTAATTTCTGTATCCAAAGCAGGGTCAGGTTGTTGTTGGGCCAAAGTAACAAAATCATCCAAATTGAAAATTTTGTTTTTTATTTCTTCTATCTGATTGGTCGTTTTTTGTAAATCAGCGATTTGTTGGAGTAAATCTTGGGCATTGGTGGGATTGTCCCATAGATTGGCGTTTTGTGATTCTAATTCTAGCTTTTTTAGTTTGGAAACTAAAGAGTCGTAGTCTAATTTTTTCTTGATAGATTCAAACTTAATTTTAATTTCTTTAAGGTCGGTCATACTATTGACTATCTATACTATTTATTAAATCTTGGGATATTTTATTAATTAAATCTTTTTTAAGCTGATTGATTTGTTTTTTTGGGAAACCATTTAATTGTTCACTAATATATTTTGAAGAATCAAAATACAGTT
The DNA here is from genome assembly GCA_019248165.1 of Candidatus Shapirobacteria bacterium S2_F12. Classification (GTDB taxonomy): domain Bacteria; phylum Patescibacteriota; class Microgenomatia; order UBA12405; family UBA12405; genus WARW01. Next base: position 1,169 of record JAEHHB010000004.1, on the reverse strand, counting down.
TTCCCAAATAAGTGTCTTGGAAATTTTCAAGTTGATTCCGACTGTCTTGTGGAAGGTTAGAATATACAGTTCCAAGTATTTGACCACCAATATTTTCACCTATATACAAAGTCGGGTCAGTCAGTGTGGTTGTGGGTTTTTTTTCTTGACTTAAAACATTGATCAACCCATAAACGATCAAAATAAAAACAATTAGTCGAAAAATACTTTTTAAGGTTATTTTTTGAACTTTTGATTTTTTTTTGACCATAACCTTATTTGGTTAACTTGTCTGAAAGAAAATTGATGATTTCTTCGCTACCCTGATAACACTTTTGACCTACTGGGTCAAAACCAGTTGGGACACCAATTCCGGATTCACCTTTTAGTTGAGGGCAATATTGGTTGACTGTGTCTAATAATTCTTTTGAATTTACTTGATTTTTATAAACTTCTTTTGAATTAATTTTTAGAGTGTTTTGTTGATTATTATCTTTGAGCCATTCCTGAACTGTTTCACAATGTGGACACCCATTCCCCCAATAAAAAATTAAATCGGGGTCTTGATACACAATCTCTTCCTTAGGAGGTCGAGATAAGAGATAAAACACGCCGGTAAGAACTATAAATACTAATATTATTTTAATTATTTTTTTGATCATTTAGTTTTAGTGGTAACCTCTATTATTTTGTCCCCTTGTTTAATTTTGTCTAAGATATCTAACCCCGAGACGACTTCACCAAAATTAACGTAATCTGAGGTTAAATGTTGACAACCCTCCGTGCTAAAACAAATGTAAAATTGGCTATCATTACTGACCAATTTAGTCTCAGCAGTACGAGCCAAACCAATACTTCCTCGAACAAAAGGAACGTCATTTAATTCTGATGTTTGTTTGCCACCGCCTGAACCGGTGCCGGTTGGATCTCCACCCTGAGCCATAAAGCCAGGAATAACTCGATGAAATAATAAACCATCATAAAAACCGTCTTCGCTTTTTTTAATAAAATTGGCAACAGTATTTGGTGCTTTGTCTCGATAAAGTTTTAATAATATTTCTCCGTCTTTAGTTTTTAGAGAAACTATTGGGTTTGTATCTGCCTCTGTCTTTAGTCCAAGGGCAGTTTCTTCTGATGGTGTTGGGATGTTGTTTAAATTCATATTAGTATTGGTGGTTGATTCTTTTGTG
>JAEHHB010000038.1 GCA_019248165.1 Candidatus Shapirobacteria bacterium S2_F12 | reverse complement strand
TAGTGGATGATAGAGCAAATGAGGTTTCAATAAATACTGACTTAGTATCTACAATGAAATCAGAAGTTACATCAATGAGAGATGAAACAAATGCAAATAGAGATAGTTCTATTTTAAGTGCTACATCTGCATTAGCTAGCAAAAATGAAACACAAGAGCTATATGATTTAACTGTTGTGGCAAAAAATAGTGCTCAATCTAGTGCCAGTAATGCATTGATAAGTGAACAAAATGCTGATATAAGTGAAACAAATGCTAAAGCTAGTGAGTTAATAGCTATACAAAAAGCTAGTGAAGCAAGTACTAGTGCATTAAGCGCAAGTAGTAGTGCATCATTGGCAACTGCAAAAGCTACAGAAGCATCTGCGTCAGCATTAAGCGCATCAGTATCGGCAAATAACGCATTAAATAGCGCAAACTCAAGTTCATCTAGTGCTTCAAGTTCTGCATCAAGTGCTAATTCTGCATCAACTAGTGCATCAAGTGCTTCAGCTAGCGCTACCACTGCTACAACAAAAGCAAACGAGGCAACATCTAGTGCTGCAAATGCATTAAGTAGTGCGAATACTGCAACTACTAAGGCTACAGAGGCTAGTAATTCAGCAGATATAGCTACAACAAAAGCATCAGAATCTAGTTCAAGTGCAAGCTCTGCATTAACTAGCGCAAATAGTGTAATTGCAAGCGCAAGTGTAGCAACAACTAAAGCTTCAGAAGCTCTACAAAGCGCCAGTAATGCAAGTACTAGTGCAATAAATGCAGAATCAAGCAATCAGTCAGCAATAAGTGCAAGAGATACGATATTAGCAATAGAATTACAGGCTGAAGGTTTTGCAGCAAATGCATTAGCAAGTAAAAACTTAGCTGAGAAATGGGCTAGTGAAGCAGAAGATGTTGTTGTTGCTTCTGGTAAATATAGTGCATATCATTATATGTTAAAAGCTGAAGAGTTTGCAAGTTTATCATTAAGTGTTATAGATGACACAGAATCAGGAACAAATACAACATATAGTTCAAACAAAATAGAAAATGATTTAGATGTAATAGGTTTTGATTTAGCTGCTAATATAACTGTTGGTCCTGGTCAGATTGCTTGGAATGCTACAGAAGGTACATATGATATGGGACTTGAAAATGGTAGTGTGCTTCAAGTAGGACAAGAAACACTAGTTAAAGTTAGAGCAGGAACTGCAATAACAAATGGTAGAGTGGTAATGGCTACAGGAAGCATAGGTAGTAGTGGAAGAATTATAGTAGGATTACATGATGGTACTAAGGCTAATGCTAGAAGAGTGCTAGGTATTGCTACACAAGATATTGCTAATGGTGCAGACGGGTTTGTAACTGTGTTTGGTAAAGTTAGAAATATTAATACTACTGGATCAAGTGTTGGTGAGACTTGGGTAGATGGAGACATACTGTATATAAAACCTAACGATAATGGAAGTTTAACTAAGATTCAACCATTAGATACTGAAATAGCTATGCCAGTTGCATTTGTAATGCATACACACAGTAATGGTACATTGTTCGTTAGAGTAACAGGAATTGATGAGAATCATGATAAAAATTTGATAGCAGCTAAAGCAGATGCAGCTACTACACTAAATGGATACGGAATTACTGATGCTTATACTAAAACAGAAATAGATACTATAACTGGTGATATAAATAGTGCATTAGATACTATAAATGGCGAGGTGATATAATGGGTACTACAGCAGATAAATTATTATATTTACAAGATACTAAGAGTGCTATTAAAGATGCAATAGTAGCAAAAGGTGTAACTGTTCCAACTGGTACAACATTTAGAGACTATGCTACTAAGATTGGTGAAATAACAACTGGAGGAGGTGGAAGTGAAATTGCAGATGCTTGGGTAAGACCTACTGAATGGTTAGATATACCTGATAGTATAGATGGAGTACAAAAAGTATCTATACTAAATGCTGTATTTGATACAGATAGTGAATTTGTAGCATTTATTTGTCAAGGTGCTTATGCAGTTGATTGGGGAGACGGAGTAGTTGAAGATTTTGCAGCTAATGTAAAAGCAGAACATAAGTATGATTATAGTGATATTGATTTAAATAGTGATACAGTAGCTAATTTTGGATATAAACAATGTATTATTACTATTACTCCACAATCAGGGCAAAATCTAACAACCATAATCCTAAATCAATATCATTCAACAATAGGTATTTCTGCATCTTATGATTTAACTTCTGGTTTTTTAGATATAAGAATTAATGGATTAAGTTGCACAACTTTATCAATTGGAACAGCATCAAGTGGCGGCTCTACTAACTATGTAAAACACTCTATGCTAGAACAATGCTTAATAGGAGAATTAGGAACTACATCATTAAGCTATCTATTCTATGATTGCTATGTATTACAATCAGTATCCATAAAAGATACAAGTAATATAACATCATTTAATAGTATCTTTTATGGATACTGATTGTAATACATAGCAATCATAGAATAGATAGCTTAATGATGTAATATTACTTGTATCTTTTATGGATACTGATTGTAATACATAACAATCAGTATCCATAAAAGATACAAGTAATATAACATCATTTAATAGTATGCACCAAAACAATTATGCTTTACAGAAGATGCCTACATATACTTTTAGAAGTGCTGGAGTTACTTGTCAAACTATGTTTTATAATTGTTATTCGCTAAGAGAAACATATCCAATTAATATATCAGTAACATTTGATGGAACAAATGCAATATTTGGAATGTTTAATGCCTGTAAGTCTTTGAAGTATATAGATTTAATGATAAATGCAACAATAGACTATTCTATTAATAATTTATTTTTAGGTAATTTATCCTTAGCTACAATTGTATTAACACAATCTGGGATTGGTAAAATAACAAGGATATCAAGTGCTTTTACATCTACTAGAATTAAAGAAAGTCCAGCAATTGACACAAGTTCTTGTACTAACTTTACTAATGCGTTTCAAAACTGCGATAGATTAACAGACTTATATGAATATAACTACACAAGTGCTACTACACTAGCTTATATGTTAGATGGTTGTTATAGTTTAAAATCTGTACCTAACTTTAATATTACTACAAGTTGTACAAGTTTATCAAATTTATGTAATAACTGCTGGTCGTTAGAGAAAGCTCCTACATTTAGTGATAGTAGTGGAGTTATAAGAGTAGAAAGTATGTTAGCTTATTGTAAAAGTTTAACAACAATACCTTCTTATGTATTTGGAACAATAACAACATCAGGTTTTACTCAATTTTTATTAGGTTGCGATAGTTTGCAGTATATGCCTAATATAACAGTAGGAAGTTCTTATACATCTCTTACAAATGTTTTAAATAATTGCTACTCACTAAAAAGAATGCTAACACCACTAAGATTTACATTCACAGTAGCTTATGCTAAAATGAGTGCAACAGCACTTAATGAAATGTATAGCATATTACCAACAGTAACAGGACAGACTGTAACAGTAACTGGTAATTATGGAGTGAGTGAAGATGACCCATCAATAGCAACGGCTCGTGGATGGACAGTAACTGGATAATAAAAATAAAAGGAACAATGTGAACTATAAACAAATATATGACAATCTTATATCGAAAGGTAAAAATAGAGATACTTTAGAGTACTGTGAAAAGCATCACATTATTCCAAAATGCTTAGGTGGAAATAATTTACAAGAAAACTTAGTTAGCTTAACACCAGAAGAGCATTATTTGGCTCATCAATTATTAGTGAAAATTTATCTTAATAATACTAAGTTAGTATATGCTGCTAGTGCTATGACTTTTGATAAATTTGGGAAGAGATATAATAATAAAATGTATGGTTGGATTATGAGAAAATTGTCTAAGGCGTATAGTGAAGACAGAAAAGGACAAGTTTCTGCTTTTAAAGGTAAAAAGCATACAGAAGAGTCTAAAAAGAAAATGTCAGAAATAAGTAAAAGTTTAAATCTTCTTCCACCAAGTAAAAAAGGTACTAAAATGTCAGATGAACAAAAAGAACATTTATCTACATTTTGGAAAGGTAAGCCTAAAGGCGAAAGAACAGAACAACATAAAATCAATTTGGGTAATTCTTTAAGAGGCAAGAAAGCCTCAGAAGAAACTAAAAAGAAACTATCGGAAGCAAGACTAGGTAAATCTTATAACATTGTTACTTGCCCATATTGTAATGTATCTGGTGGCTCAAGTGCTATGGGAAGATGGCATTTTGATAATTGTAAAAATAAATATAAAAGGAAAATAAAATGGCATTTTATAAAAAAGATGAAAATCAAATATTGACTGGAGAGAACTTCGTGTACTCTCCTATAGTTACATTAAAAGCAGAAGATAAAGATACTTACGAATATCCACAAGATGGTTGGTATTGGTTTGATACATTTGACGAAGCAATAGCGTTTTTTGCTGGTGTAAAATATGATATTGACAGTATAACACCACTACAAGCAGAGTTGCAATTACATAAGATTGGACTTCTGTCTACAGTAAAACAAATGGTTGCTAGTGATCCAGTAGTTGAAATATATTGGTCAAGAGCACATAAGTTCTATAAGACTGACAATATACTATTGGGTATGGCTGCAGCACTAGATTTAACAAATGAACAACTAGATGAGTTGTTTGCAGAAGCGAGTAAACTATGACAGATTTATTAGTGGAAAAATTCAAAAGAGATGTTGAGAAACGAAGTAGATTAATGAGATTCCTACTAGTTCTCGATCAGATGGGAAATGTGTTGCTATGGAACGGATCGCAAGATGAAACAATTAGTTCACATATAGGTAGAAGAGTAAATGATGGCACTGCAACATGGTTTGATAAAAGATTGTGTTGTTTATTAAAAAGAATAGAATCTAATCATTGTAATAAAAGCTTAGGAGAGTAAAATTAAACACTAGCAAAATATAAGCTTTCAAATATTATGATTACATTAAAGATAAATTTTATCCTAAAAGGAATCGTAACATCATGAAAGATAATAATAGTAAAACTACAGGACAATCTATAGAAGTGCCAGATTGGTGTGCTTTCAACACATCAAATACTGGCGCTTATCTCATTAAAGCTATATAAACATAGCAAATAAAAGTAATCATTATTCATTAAAAATTAAGCCTTAATTGGCTAGTATAATTTAAAACTAAAACTATTGGATTTAAACAAGATGAAAGATTATACTAGTTCTACAAAAGAAGTTCTTAAAAAAATATGGAATGCTGTAAATATATTTGATATTCCTAGATTAACAAGAGAGATAAGTTGTGATGTTAAACACATAAGAGAATGTTACAATGATAGCAAGAAAGCGATAGAACAGTACAAAATAGATTTAGAGAATGAAAGAGCAAGCAGGATTAAAGAACAAAATTTGTTTGTTAGTGTATTAGATCATCTAGATGACATGGTGTGGTCAAAAGACATGGATGGTAGATATATAGTTGCAAACAAAGCATTTAGAGAAAAGTTCTGTTATGGAATGAGCTGGAATGAACTTCAAGGCAAAAACGACTTAGAGCTGGCGCTAAAGTTCAAGAAACTAGTAGGTGAAGAGAATCATACATTCGGAGAGGTTTGTGGTAACAGCGATGTTGTAATACATGAGACAAGATTGCCTAAGAAGTTCCTTGAGCATGGTAACATAAATGGTAAGCTTATGAAGCTAATAGTAAACAAGTCACCAGTATATGACTATAAAGGAAACATGTTTGGAACATGTGGAACTGGTAGGGATATAACTGATTGGCATGATTCAATAGAAGAGGCTATATGCAAAGCTAGAAATAGCTGTTCTTGCTTTCAACAAGAAGATGCAGATAAAATTCTAGATGAATTAAATAAGTTTAAATTTAAGGCAGGTGATCATGTCAGATAACATAAATGAAGGATACGAGGTCCTTAAGTATAGAGTTCAAAAGCTTGAAGAGATGATTAAGCCATTGATTGATTTGGTTAATAATCTAGATAAAAAGATAAGCTTGCTTACACAGAAGATAGTTATAGCTACAATATTATTAGGAAGTCTCTTTCAAGGCGCTGGAGTATGGTATAGTGTTCATGGTTCAAAAGCGCCAGTATATAGTGAGCAAGAGAAGGCTAGCTATTATGAAAATAGAATAAGTGATAGCGATAAGATTAAGAAGCTAGAAAAAGAGCTCTATGAGCTTAAAAATAAAAGATAGGAGTAAAGTATGTGGGATAACATAAAAAGTATACTAGGTACATCAGCGCCAGTATTGGGTACATTGATAGGTGGTCCAATGGGTGGAGCTGTAGGTGGATTAATAAGTAAAGCATTAGGTGTTGAGAATACACCGGAAGCCATTGAACTGGCGCTTACAAATAATCCTGATGCATTGGTTAGACTTAGAGAACTTGAAGTATCAAAGGAAATAGCCATACTTGAAGCTGAACATAAAGCTAGGCTTTCTGAAATAGAGAGCAAGCGTGTAGACAATGAGAGAACTGGAATGTTTTTGAATGATGTATCAAATGCTAGAGGTTTACAGATTGAAAGCTTAAAGCAAGATGATAAGTTCAGTAAAAGGTTTGTATATATCCTTGCTTCATCATGGTCTGTGTTTGCAATGGTGTATATAGCATTCATAACATTTGGAAATATTCCTGAAGCTAATGTTAGATTTGCAGATACAATACTGGGATTCCTATTAGGTACTATAGTAGCTACAATAATAAATTTCTTCCTTGGTACATCAGATAAGCAAGTAGAGCAACAGTTACCTCCTGAGCTTATTAAGGCAATAGAAGAGTTGAAAAAGAAACATCTTGGAGAACAATAATGAGAAATAAAAACACAGTTAAACAATTACAGAATTATCTATTACAGGTAGGCGCTAAACTTCCAAAGTTTGGTGCAGATGGAGATTTAGGTGGTGAAACTAAAGCAGCTATAGATGCATTAGAAGCGCCAGGGTATGTAAAGATAGCACTAAAAGAGGTTGGGATATATGAAGTACCTGGTAAGCTACATAGCGCCAGAGTATTGGAGTATCATGCAACAACAGCTGGTAAATATACCGAGGATGAAGTTTCCTGGTGTGCCTCGTTTATATCATGGGTGATGAAGCAAGCTGGAATAGATCATGGTATAAAGGTACCTGAGAGAGCCAAGGAGTGGTCTAACTTTGGTTATGCAGTAAATGAGCCAAGTCTTGGTTCAATAGCTGTTAAATCAAGGGTAGGTGGCGGACATGTGTGTATCGTTGTTGGTAAACGAAAAGATGGTAAGCTATTATGTGTTGGTGGAAATCAAAATAATGAAGTAAACATATCTGCATATGATAAATCAGTATTTGAATCATTTAGAAACTATGATAAGCGCCAGATAGCATTAACAACAATAGATATAAATACATCAACTAAAATAACAGAAGCATAAACATCTTCATAATCCTTAACCATTAAGCCAGCATGGGCGCAAACGAGAAAATTATTTTACGAAGCACGGAGTGCGTAGTAAAAAATTTTCGAGAGCGGTGCACAAAGCTGGCTTACATGAGTATAAAACCGTCCAGTCTGGACAAAAAAATCAAAACGAAAATACAATCAGCATCTCTAGCTGGCGCTAAGAAAAGCTTCCTATATAATTCTTATAGAAGGAAAAATCAAATAGTCTCGATAAACTCGATGTTTATTTAAATAGATAAGGGGGTGATTTAGTACCTTATCGAGTGAGATAAGGGGGTGATTCGTTCACCTATCTTTAAGCTTAGATTGTGTACAATAAGAAAGTTTGATGATTAAATAAATAAAAAGGAGAGACAATGGAGAAGATTGCCTCAATTGATAATAAGATTATACAGGATAGAATCTTAGAATCAGATGAAATGATGAAGACTCATCAAATAGTTCTTCCTGCTGGAAAGAAGCTAGTAGTTG
>JAEHHB010000037.1 GCA_019248165.1 Candidatus Shapirobacteria bacterium S2_F12 | reverse complement strand
TTATCCTGATAATGGCGAAACCCTACGATTGATATATGAAGCGTCAGAATTAATCAAGGCATACTGTTGGAAGTTTGCAACAACAACTGACTATACAACAGCAACTGCTCCTAATCAATTAAAGTTGGCAACTGCGTATCAAGTTAAATATGCGTTTGATAATCCCGGTATGGACAACATCTATGCCGGGAACAATCATTCCGTATCAATAGGGCAGACAAGCGAGTCGGTGGCCTACGGAGGAAGCGGAAGCCAAGAATGGCAGAAACTATCGCCAAAGGCTGTAAGATACCTAAAAGATACAAATGCAGGTGAAGTACCACTAATAACGAGGATACTGTAATGCTACAAGATTATTGCAAGGCAAGTATAACATGGAAACCCAAAGTCAATAATGGATATGGCACTACTTATGGAACTGCTGTAACTGTTAAAAATGTGTACTTTGAGAAAAATATAAAACTAAACAGAGGGCAGGATAATACCTCTTCATCTGATGCTATGTTTATCACATATGAAAACAAGGCATTTATGCTTGGCGATTCTGTTACTCATTCCGGGCGGACTTATCATGTTACCGCTGTAAGTGAATTCTATCAGCCAAGAAGTGTTATCTTTGACCATCTAGAAATTGACTTAAAGGAAGTTGCAAATGGATAGTTTTGATTTTGGAAAAGCTGCACAACGAATCAAAGTAAACGAGGAACGGATCAAACGAGTTATTGTTGAGGATATGTCAGTAAAGGCAGACCAATACGCACCCGAAGATACAGGCAAGACTAGAATTGAAATGGTTGTTGTGCCGGGCAAACAAGTTATGTGGAGCAACGAATATATAGAATATATATTTTGGGGAACTTCTTTAAACTTCCAAAAGACACACAATCCCAAAGCACAGGCAATGTGGACAGAAAGAGCCACAACGGAAAATATAGACAGTTGGGCAGAGCAATATGCAGATGCTATTGAAAGAGGTTTCTAATGTTTATAGACGAACTGAAAACTTATATCACTACCAATACATCTTTGGTGTTTGGCACTACATTATTTATAGGGAACATGCCGGAGGGCATAAATAACTGTGTAGTCTTACAGCAAATGCAGACCGAGAACACATACAATATGGGTAATAGGTTAGGGCATTACACCACTAATATATCAGTAAGGGTAAGAGGTGGGCAGGTAGAAAACACAGCTATGACATTAGCAAATACAATTCAAGTAGCATTGGAAAACCTAACCACGTCACTTACGCATTACAGAATTGTCAGAGGTGCTTTTGAATCACCTATGTATCAATTAGATGGAACAGACGAGAACAACAATTATATCTTTGTAGGAATGTATCAATGCATAGTTGAGAACCTATAAAAGAAAGGAATAAAAATGGCAAGACAGGCAAATCTTAAATGGAAGATTGAAGTTGACACTACACCAAGCACAACTGCTACTTTTGCAGAAGTAAAGGGTATAGAATCAGTTTCATGGGATATGGCCGAAGAAGTACAGGAGGGGTATTTCCTTTCTGATGGTGGATTCGGTTATTCAGACGTTACCGCAGGGAGATTAAATATCACTCTATCCGGTAAGAGAGTAGATGGAGATACAGGACAGGATTACATCATTGGAAAGATTGGTAAATGGGGAACGGATCGCAAGACCGATTTACGTTTAACCAACTTAACCACATTGGATAAATTCACGATTCCATCAAGTTTTGAAATCACTTCGCCTTATGGTGGAGATGCAGAGGGACTTGAAGAATTTGAAGTAGTTTTCCACAGTGATGGTGCTTGGGTGGCCTCCGCTTAATAGGGGGGCTTATGCCCTCCTTTTTCTTTATATTCGCAAGGTATAAAGTATCAAGAAGTTAAATAAAGTCGCTTAAAACGCAAAATACAGCCCCACTTTTGGGGCAATTTAGAGGAGATTTGAAGAATGAAAGAATTAACCACTAAGAAATCAGAATTGTTACTTGAAGAGGTAAAAGTCAACGGAAAAGACATTTATATTAATGCATCGGCCGGGAACATGATGAAAATGGCAGGTATGGCAAAGTTAGATTTTGAAAACCCGGAAGAGATTGACAAAATGGCAGGAATGTTATTTACCGCAGATTCTTACGAACTTGTTTCAATGCTTGATATAGAAGATTTTTACATTGTATTAGACTTGGCCAAAGATGTTTTAGATAAGCAAGAAAAATCTATTGAGAGTAGGTTCAAAGCAGAATGAAGCAGTGGACTTACACAAACGATATACACGACTATGTAACAATAGATAACGATCGTTTTAGACTTAACACCGCTTACGATAACATCTTTGCTTTATTCAAGTATTTAGAAATCAAACCAACCTACGATACTTTCTTTGCCACATTAATAATGGATAAAGACAAGCCGAGATTCAACCAACTTACAAGGGAATGGGACAAGTCGGAGTTTATGGATTTAATGAACTTTATCATGACTACATTCATAATTGACGATGTACCCGGCTCCAAGAAAAAGGTAACTGATATATATAAAGATTCAGAACTTATATTTGCCTCTTTTTATTACGATTACGGTATTTCCTTAATTGAGAAAAAAGGCAAGATGACATGGAAAGAGTTTCTGATTCTATGTAGTAACTTATCTGAAAAAAGTCCACTTGGTAAAGCGGTTGCATTAATGATGACACCTGACAAAGAACTGACCGCAGATGGCAAGGAACAAAAACGCAAAAGAAACCGATTAATAAAAGAGGGAGAAAACATTGATTCACAATTAGATGGATTAACTTCTTTCTTATCCAAGAGTGCCAAGAGATAGTATGCAAGAATGTACGAACATCTCACAGATAAGTGAGGTATAAAATGGCAACAACAAGAACAATTGTTTTTGATTTAAAAACAACAGGTGTGGATGTATCACACCAAATGGATGCGATTGGCGATAAAGCCGATATAGCCAAAACAAAAGTAAAAGGGATGGCAGATAGTATGTCTGCCTCCCTTGCTAATGTGGGTAAGAAAATGCAAGGGTTAGGAACTGCTATGACAGTAGGGCTAACCACTCCGCTTATTCTCGCTGCAAAAGCAGGAGTAGAATATAACGCACAAATGGAACAATATTCTGCATCGTTTTCTACTATGTTAGGCGATGATGTTAAGGCAGCAGAATATCTTTTAAAATTAAAGGAAATGTCCGCAAAAACACCATTTGAAATGACAGATTTGGCAAGTTCCGCAAAAACCCTATTAGCATTTGGGCGATCCGCAGACCAAACAACAGGTGATATGCAGATGTTAGGTGATATATCACAAGGTAATGCACAATCATTTGAAAGTCTAACAAGGGCATTTGGTAAAGTAGCATCATCAGGTAAAATGACAGGCGAAGATTTGAACATGATGATTGATGCAGGGTTTAACCCACTACAAATCATGGCTGATAAATCCGGTAAATCAATGCAAGATTTACGGAAAGATATGGAAGAGGGTAATATATCCTTTGAAATGATGCAAGATGCTATGAAAACTGCGACATCAGAGGGCGGTATGTTCTTTGGCTCTATGGAAAAACAGAGCAAAACATTAAACGGACAACTTTCAACATTAAAAGATACATTTATGACCGCATTAGGTGAAGCAGTACAACCATTGTCTGACTTTGTTGCAAATGTGTTAGTACCCAAAATAACCACTTTGATTGAAAAGTTTTCTGCATTATCCCCAAAAGCAAAAACCATAGCATTATTAATTGCAGGAATAACAACTGTACTTGGCCCGGCATTAATTCTAATAGGTATGATGGCACAAGGTGTTGCAGCTTTGAGTGGTGCATATGGAAAATTAGTTGGTGGGTTAAAAAGTTTCTTTATAGGACAAACATTAGCAGATGGAACAACTAAAAAATCTACAATTTCATTAATTGCAAATAAGGTTGCAACAGTAGCATCCACAATAGCAACAAAAGCAGCAGCGGTAGCCACAAAAGCACTTGCAATCGCACAAAAGTTGTTTAATGCAGCTATGAACGCAAATCCCATAATGAAAATTGTTGCTTTAATTATCCTTTTAGTAGGGGCATTTATAACATTATGGAATACCAATGAGGGATTCAGAAAAGCAGTTTTGCAAGTATGGGAAACTGTAAAGGCAGTATTTGATAATATATGGGGAAAAATCCAAGATGTAATTGCTAAAATTAAAAATGCATTTGCAACAGTTAAGATAGCAATAGAAATTATATTTAATGCAATAAAATCTGTTATTATAGGCATCTTCCAAACAATAGGCAATATTATAAAAACTCCTATAAATGCTATTATAAACGGAATCAATACAGTTTTAAAAATGATTAACAAGATAAAGATTCCTAGTTGGGTGCCTCTAATAGGTGGAAAGCACGCAGACTTCGGTATGATTCCAACATTGGCAAAAGGCGGTATAGTTAATTCAGCCACACAAGCCATTATAGGAGAGGGAGCAGATCCTGAAGCGGTAGTGCCATTAAATAAAACATCTATCAGCAACTTTGTTTCAGGGTTAGGCATGGGAAGTCCAAGCGGATCAACTACAATTGTAATCCCACAAGCCAAAGTAGCATTAGTAGATTTAAACGGCAGAGCAATAGGAAATATTATACTACCGCAAATGACAAGGTCGCTTAAACTAGGGGGTGCTTTAACATGATTTACGCAAGATTCAACGCAACAGATTATAAGTTAGAGCAACGGCCTGTTTTAAGTTTTAGTGCGAGTGAAACAACCTTTTCAGAAATAGTTATAGACTTTACAGGAAAGACCGCTGATGATTTACCAATTAAGTACCAAGAAATTCAAATAGTAGACACAGGCACACCCGATGTTGTTTTGTACTATGGGTATTGTAGTCAACCATCCTTACCTTTGTTTGATGGCACGATAGAACGTGTATTATTGACTATTGAATTGATGTCACCGCAAACTTATTTAACAAAACGGACAATAGACATCACGATAGAAAACGAAACTATCAACGATGCAATAGAGGATATTCTAGCAAGCATAGTAAGTAATGATGGGTTCACTATTGAATATAACGATTTACCAACCACCGAGTATCTTTCAGGTGTATTCAGATTCAGAACAATAGAAAGTTTGCTATCAGAATTAGCCGGGCGGTTTGGGTTTATATGGTATGTAGACGAATTGAAAAAAATCTATTTAAAGGATTTATCAGCGATTGAAACGGCATTACCTGTTTATTCATTGACAAGCGACACACAACAATACTTGAAGTCAGTACAGCCGAGTTTTTCCGTTGCGGATTATGCCAACCGCTTGAACTTTACTAACGTCAATCTAGTAAGCCAACAAGACTTGATTGTTCCGGGAATTACATTAAACACAGGCGAAACATATTCTTTCATTTATCCCTTTTCTTTAAGCGAGGGTGTTGTTTTAAGAATACCGCCTTGGAGTGGCAATCCGGCAATCAATATGATCTTCAAAATACTAACAGGTGGTGCAGATGATATATATGTGGTTCGTGCCACAAAGCAAATTGTCGTTGGTGACCTAATTGGTTTTTTAGGGGATGATGAAACTGATAAGCTAATAATGCTTATAAGGGATTCTACTAATGCTAATTTAATAACAGGGTTTAAGTGGGTAGCTCCTTTTTCAGAAGCAATAGTAGAATGTATTGCAGGTACAGCTTTAAGACCTGCCACAATGTCTTATGTTGACCCTATTGAGATTGCAAACAACGTAGGCAAATTAAACACATCCGGCATCGTAGAAAAAGAATACAACGCAAACGGCAAATACTACACATATGACGAGTTGACAGCATATGCAAAAACATTATTAAGGCAAAACAACAAGCAAGCCGATACAGTAGACCTAACATTCAGAGGCGATGATTTATCGGCTTTAAAAGCTCTATTAATGCCCACAGCAAAGGTATATATAGACTTACCTAATCAGTTTATTCTAGGCAGCGACTATGTGGTTGTTTCAAGTGAATTTATGATTGACAACGGAAAGCACAATCTGTCTGTAAATACTCGCAGAGCCAACCTTAACGAAAACTATGTTGACATATTCCGCAGAGAATCAAGCGAGGAAACAACAGAGCAAGGGCAGTACATAACGTATTACAACCAAGACGAGAAAACAGTTATATCTCATAAAGTATTAGTAGATGGGGTGGAAGTAGATGTTTAAAATTGAAAACAAAAGCATTTCCCTTGCATCTGTTAAAACTCGTAATAGGTTGTTAGATAATTACCTAGATTGGATAATCTATTCTATCTTACCGACTACAATCGGCAATACACTTTTTCCAAAATTCATTGAATACGGCTTGGCTTATCTCCCTATGGAAAGGGCATACTTGCATTTTGACACTCCGCAAGTTATAACCGACACGTCTACAATTATGACGTATTTAGAAAAGTCAGATGCATTAGCGATAAGCGACATAACAGAAACCATAGGCGATAAAAGTAAATTGTTATCTATCAATTATCCTTTTGATTTGTCGCTAGTAGGTGCAGGGCATTCTTTTGAGGGTTTAGGATTCGGCAGAGAAGATGACTCAGACGTAATTGACCCAAAGGTAGAGGATTTCCTACTTGCTTATGTGGACTTGGGAGTTACAGGATTATCAACAGTAGCAGGTTACGGATATGGAGTAATAAGAGTAGACCAAATAACAACCAACGAAACATCAATAAGCGGTGGTTACGATTACTTGCCGGGTTTAAGGTACGGACAACTAGTATCAATATCAATGTGCTTTGATTCAGATGGAGCAGACCCAAGCAAAGAATACTTAATGGAAGATTTGACTTGCTCTTATGTATCGGCAGGTAATGTATCAGTTACAGGGTTTGACGATTTCTATATTGAAGATTCTGTGTTATATCCTAAAACTACTTTATATCCATCAACTACCTTATATCCAACGCAAATTGGTGAAAAGGTTAAATCAGTTAAATTCAAATATGCAAAGATTGACGATCCATTAATTTTATATGAAACTTATATCAATATAGAGGATTTAGGAATTGCATATGATGAAACAACAATATCTATTAATTTAGTATGTGAAAGGGGGAGTTATTAATGTTTTGGGTAAACGATCCGGCAACCACCACTCCAATATCAGCCGATAACTTATCAAGATTAGAGAAATACTTACTAGCAACCGCAGGGAGTAATGGAGATTTTTATGTAACGATTCCAAACGCATCAGGATTAGCTGCAAATGACATAGTAAACATAGCATTTCCGGCTGCTACAAATGGGGCAAGTAATGCAAGGTTATCACTAGATGGAGGTTCTACTTATAAGGAAATAAGGTTGCCAATTCCAACAGGTGCAATGTCATATAATATGTTGGCAAGTGCGGTGCAAAATGGAAAAGTTACACTTGTATACGATGGCACTTACTTTATGCCAACGAAGTCAACCTTGCCGATTTTTATTCCTGTAACGTTAACACTTCAAGCACCTGCCACAGCATTAAGTGCTAACAGTTATTGTAAGTATTACCCACTAACCCGCAAAGTTGAATTAAATGCGTTTATAACTACAACAGCTTTGACAGCGAACACATTGTATTCGTTAGCAACTATTCCAGCAGCATATTATCCGTTGGAAGCGGTAACGTTTGCAGGTATGACAGCACAGGCAGTTGAAGCAATCATAGCATTTTACTCAATATCAAGTAACACTATAAGGTTTGGTTCGGCAGGTACAAACAGAACAACAGTATATATTAATGGTGGTTGGTCTTTATAAGGAGAAAACAAATGGAAAGAATTAGAAATCCGTATTTTTGGACAGGCATGGTTGCATTATTTTTAGCAACATTAGGAATTGACCCTATTACAGTCAGTACTTGGGGAGATGTAAAAGACCTTTTGATTGCATTTATTCTGAACCCTTATCAGATTGGACTAGTTATTGTAGCATTTATGGGAGTG
>JAEHHB010000036.1 GCA_019248165.1 Candidatus Shapirobacteria bacterium S2_F12 | reverse complement strand
TAGTGTAAAGTAAGTCTCCAACAAAAAATTTTTAAAGATACAGTTCATAATATAATAGCAAAGGAATTAGGAGTTGAAAAACTTTATTCTCAATCAAATCTATGGTGCGAAATAACAGATATTGATTTTAGATTTAAAGATTTACAGATAGCAATATCAGCTTCAACATTTGAATATATTCTTCAATCTTCAGGTCATGAAAAAATGATTGAATATAATTTTTCTAAATCATGCAACAACGCACCAAATTATAATCCATTTAAAATATCATATATTGAATCAAACACTATGGATGCAAGAGGATTAATTGAAACAACAAATAATGTCTTAAGAGCAATAGTTAGTTGTAGGAAACAGATACTTGCTGAAATGGATTCACTATTAAATTACGAATATAATCTAAAGGAGATTTGATGGGTAAAAACGAAGAAATATGCCATAAATTTATTTATGCAAAAGAAGGAGAATCATATAATTATGCTTCATACAATGTATCATTTCATGGCAAAAAGCTTTATAGCTATAACTCAGTATTAGCATATATCGATAGAGAAGCAAAAACACTTGTTGTAGAAGACAGAATTGCTAATTACAGTAATACATCTAGAAAACACTTTGGATGCCTTAGAGATGCTACTCCTATTTACTATAATATATTCAGAACTGATACATCTGATCCATTAGGTTTTTATATTGATAAAATTAATGAATTACTTACTAAGCAATCAAGAGCTAGAAAAAGCGATTACACAAGAGAAATCAGAAAATACATCAATGAAGCTTATAACTATACAACTTTCTTCAAACAAGACAAGCGTTCTAGCAACTACAAAGCAATCTTAAATTTCTACAATAATATTGATGATTTAGCAGCTCAAACACAAGCAGCACTAGACTATCAAGCAGAAGAAGCTAGAAAAAAGAAACATCTAAAAGCACTATATGATAAAAAATATCAAGAATCAAGAAATGCACATTTAGCCAACTTCTTATCAGACGATGAATCTGGCGCTATCAAGCCTAAAAAATATGATCCAAATTACAACAGTGTATATATCAAAAAGGTTGGAGACTTACTTTACACTACAAACAGTATTAGAGTTAATTTCACCAAAGCACTGGCGCTTTGGAAACGATACATCTCAGATAAAGACATCATAGGTTTAAAACTGGAACAATACACAGTTGTAAAATCTTCTAAGGATTCAGTAACAATTGGTTGTACTACAATAAGCAATAAAGAAATGTCTAGAATTTTCAAGAACTATAAGGAGACAATAGATGAAATCAGTAACACTTAATATTCAATTCAAAGACTTATCTGAATCTAAACAGCAAGAACTTCAAGAAATGCTTGAAGCACTATGCCATGGCAAAGACCTAGATCCAGATTATAATTGCTTTGAACTTTATGTAGATGTAACATTCTACGATGATGGTTCACAATATGTTAGATAAGGAATTAACTAAAAAACAAGTAAATATGATAGCTAAGCTACATATATATTCATTTTTTTATTTATCAGATGGATTTGAATCAAAAGAATTATCTTATGAAAATAATCAAATCATATCAGATGAGATTAAAAAAATTTGTGAATACAATATTGATAAACTAAATACTGGAACAGCTACAGATTCTGATTTATGTGTAAAATATATATTAGATAAGGATAAACAATGAGAATTCCAGATTATGACGAATGGTTTGAAAAAACAGGTTCAGACAAATTTGATGAACTTCTTGATTCAATGGATGAATTTCTAAATGAAAACAATATTGGAAGCAAATTTACTCTTCAAAGCGCCAGAGTAATGTTAGAAGCAAACGAAGCAAGGATCCTTATGGAATGGTATGAAGCATACACATCTGAAATTCAAGATTATGCTTATGAAACAATGAAGGATGAAAGATGTATGCAGTAATTTATAATTATGAGCAACAATCAATTGGAATAGTAAATAACATTCAAGGAATATTTCACAAAGATGAATCAACAACTATTCATTCAAAAGATGTTAATACTTTAACAATTAAACATGGAAAAGTTTATATCTATAATGACAACAATAAACTTATTTCATGTTATAAAAATAATACTGGATTTATTTATAGAATAAAAAAATTCTTTAAATTAATATAATAATCGGGATTCAGTAGTGACAATACACTAGAGTAATAGATATAGAAAACAACCTGTTGCAACAGATCTTCTTGAGGCTATGAGGGTATGTATTGAAAAGGTGATAACTGGCTACGAAACCTATCATTGTAGTGGGAAGACGATAGGAATATGGATGGGATTTCCAGATGTTGATTGAAGCTCAACTAATCTTGTATATGTGAATATTATACTAAAGCAATAAATATTTATGGAGAGTAGAACTACAAGAGAAGCAGCTAAGCTACACGGTTTAAATTAGCAACTACTCTCTAGTAAGTATTTAATTATATTAAAAGGACTAAATAATGAAATTCTGCATACAATGCGGTCACAAACTATGCGGAAAACAAACAGTATATTGTTCAAAAGAATGCACAAATGCTTATGTTAGATTAAAGAAAATTAATGATAAACTTTCAGCTAATAAAATCTTCTCAGATAATACTTCGGTTACAATATTTCCAAAAGTTAAAAACAGAACAAAAAGATTACTAGTTGTAGACACCATATCATATGATGACAAATCATTCCTGAACTGGTGGATTAAACAATCAAAAGTTAAAAGAGTCTACGATATAAAAAAAGTTACATTCATAAGAAATGGAAGCATTGCATCTAGAACTATACCATGTCTGGCGCTCAACATAGCTGACCTAGAAAAACTTGTAAACTATGTAGAGCTAAAGATGAAAGATAATCACAGAGTAGATTTAAAAGACACTATCAGACACATTCTCAAAATAAGAGCCAGATGGATAGAAAAATTAAAAGGATAAATAATGTACGAAGATGATGAAGATTGGGATTATGAATATTATTATTCACTGTATTTAGGACCAAATAGAGAACTATTTGATTTTAATACAATTGATGAGCTAAAAGAGGAAATCAAAAGACTTGATCTTAATATATACATCGGACCAGATGTTATAATTGGAAACTATTCACATATAAATTATGGAGCAAGAATAGGAAACAATGTTCATATAGGTTCTGGTGTATATATAGGAGAAAGAGCAACTATCAATGAGAACATCCATATTTTGAAGAATGCAAAAATCTACGGAGGAGCAAGAATTGATAATATGATTAATGTATATACACCTCATCCAAATATATATCTAAGTGCATACCAAATGGATGGATTATACATGATACAAATCTCTGAAACAACTCAGTCGATAGAACAATGGGAAGATTATTTTATAGATGTGCTAAAAGAAATATCTAATATGTCACAAATATCAAGAGACATCCTTAGAACAAAACACAGATATTTCAAACAAATAAAAGAAATGACAACAATCAAAGGATAAACAATGGAAAACAAAAGCTTTTTCACGCAAGCACTAGAAATGCTAAAACAATTAGAACAAGGAAAATAAATATGCAAGCAAAAAATGTAAAAATAGTTGAAGAAATAGAAGCTTGTAAAGATATTTTATGGTTCTTAAAAGGATATACTTTTAATACTGACTATTCAGTTACTGGAATATCTCAAATGCACATAGATGCATTATCTGATGTAATAAATGAACTTCAATCAAGAATGATAAAAGAAAATAAAACAGAAAACCAAAAGGATTTAAATGCAAAAATTTAAACTTGAAATACAAGAAATATTATCAAAGGTTGTAGAAATTGAAGCAGAAACACTATCAGATGCATTAGATATAGCTCATGATATGTACAATGCTGAAGAAATAGTTTTAGATGCTTCTGACTTCGTTACAAACACTATAATAGAGTACATTCCGTAATGGCTTGGATATGCAGCAATTGCAAATCTAAAAACATCTATATAAACGACACTTGCCACAAATGTGGCAATCAAAAGGAAAAATAATGGCAACAGCTACTTGCAAAACAACAAAAGTTATAACTTTAATTTTATCAGCTGAAGAAGCAGACTTTATTCAAGAAATGGCTCAAAACTATTGTGGCGAATATCCAGAAGACGAAACAGAAAAAGATAAAGAAATTAGAAAATCATTATTTGAAGCATTATTTAATGCAAAAAGAGAAAATAATGAACATTGATGATTTATACAATGATATTGAAGAACTTGAAGATGAAAACAATCCAGACAATGGAGAATTAATTAATTCATTAAGCTGTCTAATTTCAGCAATGAATGCAAGTGCAGCTGGGTTGATATCTGAGAAAAACTTTAATAAAACTTGTGACAATTTTAGACAAGATTTTCCAGATTATCAATTTCCAAACTGCATTTATTTCAAAGGAGATTCAAATGAGTGAATCAAAACAAAAACAACCAATAGACACAGGCTCATGGGCTTCTGATTTCGAAGCACTTCTGCTATTAGGTACTGAATACTCAGGAACAGCTAAACCAGGTGATAAGGTGCTATCAGCTTCATCTATAGGTAAAGAATTATATTTTAATATTCTTCAGGTTAAACACGGAAAACTTGCTAATCAAAAGAATTATGGCGCTAATACAACTGGTTCTATTTATCAGTTAGGTCTTGATGCTTTAATAGCTCAATACGCAGAACCAGGTAGATACACAACAGCTGAACGATATAAACTTGACTTAGGTAACGGTTGGATTGTATCAGGTGAATACGATATTATTGACCATAAATATAAAATCATTATTGATGGTAAAGTTTTATCTGATTCAAGCTATAAAAAGGTTATTATGAATGATATCAATCATGATTATAATCTTCAAGTTGCAACTTATAACATGCTAGAGTTTCACAAAACTGGTAATATCTACTCTGGCGCTTTGCATATTGTAAACAAAGGTGGTTCACCATCTAAAGACAATGTTATGAAAAACATGGAATTATTCATGCATGATGTTGACACAATCAAACAAATGTTTATTGACAGATCTGAAAAGATTCAATTTCATTTAGATAATAACACTATGCCAACAGATGATGACGAAATGTGCAATATCTTTGCATATGGTAAGTCAAACGGCTCAGCCAACAGATGTTTATCATATTGTGACTATAACACTGTATGTCCAAGATACAACAACAATACACCATATTATGCTTCATCTCAAGTTAAAAATCTAGAAATAGAAACACCTAAAACAGAAGAAGAATACAAACCTGTAGAAAAATTTAGATTTTAAAATCTATTTTCAAAGCGCCAGTACTCAGTGCTGGTGTTAATGAGAATACATAAGGAAGTAAGATGGAAAAAATATTATTAGCTGGTGCAATTATTGATTTCTATATTGATAAAGATAAATATAAAAAATTAAAAACAAAAACAGGAAAATATAGTTATGTCGAGAAAGTCTTAAAATCTATATTTAATAAGATTATAGGAATAAATGTAAACAATATAGAAATAAGAGATGTTTCAATAACAAGCAATAATTTTTGGGGACAAGAAAAATTACTTGAAATAAACGATATTGGATATTCATGTAACAATATACTTGATAAAAATGAAGATTTTACAACATTAAGAATATTTCAAATAGATATAGTTGGAGTGGTTAGTAATGATTTCAATATATGTGACTCTTTTATTGAAATAAAAGATAATGATTATTTATTAACAATATCAAGCGCTAGATTGTGCTAAAAGGATTAAAATATGAGTAGTTTTAAAATTCAACAACTAAAAGAATTTGACAATAAAACAGTTAAAATGTTAACAAAAAGACTTAAAAGAGTTTTAGATGTAGCATTTCAGTATGAAAACACAGTTTATTGGATATTCTGGTCGGAATGCAACAATTCATGGACAATAGATATATTCGAAAACTGTAATCAAAACGAAACATCTGAAGCTTTAGCAAATAGAGAAGATTACGAATCAATATCTTGCTCAGGAAAAGCAAAACAAGCAGTTAAATTGGCTTTATTCGGCTAAATACATAAAAGGAACAATAATGGCTTATACACTTCGAAAACATCAAGAAGACATAATAGAACAAGAAATGGCAGCCATAACATTTGGTGAAACAAAACTAATGCTAGATTGCCCACCAGCGTATGGCAAAGAGCAACCATATTCTGAGCCAGTTCTGACATCAAACGGTTGGAAAACAATGGGAGAGTTAACTTTAAATGATAATGTTATAGGTTCTGATGGTTTGTCTAAATCAATAACTCATATTCATGAACAAGGAACAAAAGATGTTTATGAAATTACTTTTCTTGATGGAAGCTCTACAAGATGCGGAATAGACCATTTATGGACATACAGAGAAAGACAGGATCCATATAGAACTGGATCGTTATCTGAAATAATGAACAAAAAAAGCGCATTAAAAGAAAAGAAAATCAAAATAAAACTTCCAGCTCCAGTTGAATTCTATCAAGATAATACTTTGCCGCTAGATCCATATACTCTTGGAGCATTATTAGGTGACGGTTCTTTTAGAAATGCACAAATATCTCTTTCTAACAATAATGAAAAGATCAGAAACAAAGTTATATCATCTCTTCCAGCTGGAGACTTTGTATCAAGAGAATATATAAGAAACGAAGGAAGAAAACACGATATATTCTTTTCAAGAAAAGGAAGATGCAAAACAAATCTTGCATCAATACTTGAATCTTTTGGATTACTAAATCACAAATCTGTTGAAAAGTTTATACCTGATATTTATATGTATTCATCTATAGAAAACAGAAAACAATTACTACAAGGACTTCTTGATACAGATGGACATCTTGTTAATTGCAAAAACAAATACTATGAGTATTCTACATCATCTAAAAGATTAGCAAATAATATAATAAATCTAGCTAGAAGCCTAGGATTGTATGTTTTTTCATCATCAAGAATTCCAACATATTCACATAAAGGTGAAAAAAAAGAAGGATTGTTAAATTATAGAGTTTACATAAATTTTGATAGAAAAGAAAAATCAATAGTTTCAATAACTAAACTAGATTATCAAGAAAACAGTAGATGTATAACAATTAATTCAAGTGATAGTTTATACATTACAAAAGACTATACTTTAACTCACAATAGTCTTGTTATGGCTGAAATGGCAAGAATCAACCAAGACACTGGTGTTATTTTAATGATTAATATAACAGCTCTTCTTGAACAGATTGCAGCTCATCTTGATGAACAAGGTGTAACCTATTCAATCCTGAAAGCTGATTATACTAATCACTTCGATCCAGATTGTAAAGTTCAGCTTATTATGGCTCAAACACTTCATGCAAGAATTGGTAAAATTAATTTCAAACATAAATTCAAAATAATGCAAATTGACGAAGGTCATATAGCTCATCCAGATGTATCAAAAAGAACAGCTGATTGTATTGATTTTATTAAACCAGAAGTCCAAATTCTTTATTCTGGAACTCCATATACTGCAGAAGGTTATGCTTTTTCAGGTTATGAATATTTATCTAATCTTGGAACAAAAGAACTTCAAGACGCTGGATTTTTGTGTCCTATTAAATACTTTGTTCCTAAATGGGCTGAAGACATTGACTATTCAGATGTTAAAACTACTACAAACGATTATAACACTGTAGAACTTGATAAAATCATTAACACAACAAGTCACCTAAATCTGGCGCTTAGCTCAATGAATGAGATGAATGCTAAATCTAAAAAGACAATTGTTTTTTGTTCATCTATAGACCAAGCCAACAACTTTGAAGAAATCTTAAGAAAAGACGGATACAATGCAAGAGCTTATCACTCTAAAACAGATAAAAGACTTTCACCATTAATCCTTGATGCGTTTATAAACAACACATCTTTTGTTAAGCCCGAAGATAAAGATAAGAATCTATTCAACCAAGATGACACTCAAGAAGCGCCAGGTGAGATGGTTACATGTCTACTATCTATCGGTAAGCTATCGGTTGGTTTCGACTGCCCTGATGTATCTCTAGGTGTTCAATTAAGGGTAACAAAAAGCTTACCTCTTTATCTTCAAATGATTAATCGCTTAAGCCGTAATCATCCATCTAAG
>JAEHHB010000035.1 GCA_019248165.1 Candidatus Shapirobacteria bacterium S2_F12 | reverse complement strand
GGAATACAGATTTGTTATTTTGATGATTTCGAACAATTAACCCAAGATTTTTGGAGAAATTATTTTATCAATTTAAATAATTTCGTTATTATTGACCCTAAATTAGAACATGAAAGTGGGTATATTGGTGGCGGGGCTGTTCCGGTTGAAACAGAAAAAGGCTGGCTTTTGATTTATCACTCAGTTGAAGAACACAAGGGAAATAAGGTTTATCGTGCTTCAGCGGCGTTATTAGATTTAAAAAATCCACAAAAAGTGATTGGGAGGTTATCATCTCCATTGTTCTCTCCCGAAGAAATTTGGGAAAAGAAAGGAGAAGTCAACAATGTCGTCTTCCCTACCGGGACTTCTATTGATGGAGATACGCTGTCTATTTATTATGGTGCGGCTGATGATATGGTGGGAGTAAGAACCGTTAGTCTTAGTGATTTATTGAGTAAACTATTATGAAATTAAGAAAGCCAATAAAAGTTATTTATCTTTCAACCTATATACCTCAAAAGTGTGGAATTGCGACTTTTACCAAAGATGTTACTAGCGCTGTTAATTTAATTAACCCTAAAGCACTGGCCGAAATAATGGCAATCGTAAAAGAAAACGAAAAAATAGATTTTCCCTGGGAGGTTAAATATAAAATTGATTATAACAACATAGATTCTTATATTAGAGCGGCTGAATATGTCAACAATTCCTGTTGTGACGTAGTGATGATAGAACACGAATTTGGAATTTTTGGAGGATTTTGTGGAAATTATTTGACTAGCTTTTTGAAATTAGTTAATAAGCCCAAAGTAATGACTTGCCACACATTAATAGATGACCCAAATAATGAATGGGGAGAAACTTTTAAAGAAATCGTTAAACATGTCGACGGAATAACTGTGATGACGAATTTTAGTGCAAAGCAATTAGTGAAATTGTATGGCATAAATAAGAATAAAATAACCGTCATCCCCCATGGAACACCAAACTTTACGTTTGATGGGACAGAAAATTTCAAAAAAAAGAAAAAACTTTCGGGAAGATTGATCTTGGGAAATATAAATTTATTATCGGAAAATAAGGGGATAGATTACTCGATTGAAGCAGTGGCAAAAATTGCAAAAATACATCCAGAGGTACTTTATTTGGTAATTGGTCAAACCCATCCAAATATCCTAAAAACAGAAGGCGAAAAATATCGAAATAAACTTAAGAAAAAAATAAAAGAACTAGGAATTGGGAAAAATGTCAAATTTATAAATAAATATGTATCGTTAGAAGAACTATGTGATTGGTTGAAAGTTATTGATTTTTACATCACTCCATATCTTGATAAACAACAGTCATCATCAGGAGCACTGGCTTATGCAGTCGGAGCGGGAAAGTCATGTATTTCAACTGGTTATTTATATGCCGAAGAATTATTATCCCAAGGGAGAGGAGTAATTGAAGAATTATTATCCCCACAAGCAATTGCAAACGCAGTGATAGAGATAAACAAAAACCCAGAAAAAAGAAAAGAAATAGAATCAAAAGCTTATGAATATGGCCGATTTATGACTTGGTCAAGTGTTGCCTTGCAACACTTAGATTTTTTTGAAGATGTAATAAAAAGATATGAACAGGAACACTGAAAAGCAGATTAATTACCTAATCAAATCGACTGATGATATTGGTTTAGTGGAACACTGTAATGGCTCTGTTCCTAATTATAATGAAGGTTGGTGTGTCGACGATAACGCTCGGGGGTTACAAGTTTGTTTGAGATACGATAATATTTTGTCTTTAAAAGAATTAAAAATAAAATATTTTAATTTTTTGAAATCAGCAGATCGAAACAATAATTTTTACAATGATTTGAATCAGGATTTAAGTTGGAAAGAGGAATTTAATACTGGAGGAGAACATTGTAGTCGAACTCTGTTGGCTCTGGGAGAGTTAGTTAAACACAATGACGAATTGAAAGATGATGCGATAAGACTATTTAACAAGATATATAAAATAGTAAAAAGTAATAATACATTTTGGATTCGAGTAGCGGCTGGGACAATTTTGGGATTACAAAATTATAAAAGTGAAGAAATAAATTATTGGGCTGAAAAAATTGTTGAAAAATATAATTTAGAAAGAAGTGATTACTGGCTATGGTTTGAAGATGAAATTACCTATGATAACGGGCGAATTCCAATGTCTCTTTTGGTGGCCTACCAAGAAACTCAGAATAAAAGATATCTCGAAGTGGCACTAGAAAGTTTAGATTTTTTAACAAATTTAATTTTTGATAAAAAAAATAAAATATTTTCTTTTCCTGGAAATAGGGGTTGGTTTACCAAGTCAGGAAATCGGGCTGAATATGACCAACAGCCAATTGAAGCCGGAACTATGGTTGAAGTTTATGTCTTGGCCTACGAAGTGACCAAAAATGAAAAATACAAAGAATTAGCCAAAATAGCCCTGGATTGGTATTTTGGTAAAAATGTTTTAAAGTTAAATTTGATTAACAATAATACTGGCGGAGTCCACGACGGACTAAATAAAGATGGCAAAATTAACCCAGATCAAGGAGCCGAGTCGGTGTTGTCATATTTATTGGCAGTTAAAGAAATTGAGAAATTAAAATAATAATTTATTTAAAAATAAATATGGAAATAACGGTTGAAAAAACTCAAAATGTCACGTTTGATTACGATAAAATTAAAAATCCTGAAATTGTGGGGACAATGAGCATGGCAGTTGTAAGAATGGGTCAACATTATAATGGTTTATATCGAGAATTACATCAACAAAAAGATGAATTAAACAATCCCATTAGATACTCAGTATTAGGGTTTGCTAGTAGTGAAAATGGAGTGGATTTTTCTCGAAGCACAAATATTGCTTTGTCACCGACATTAATAGCTAAAAATCGAGATAGATTGGCAGTCGAAGACCCAACAATAGTCATGGTAGATGGGGTTAAATACGTGTTTTATAGTGCAGTGGAACCCAAAAAAAATAACGAAGAAGGAGTGTTGGTGTCGATTGGGATGGTAAAAGGACAGACAGTAGATGCCTTAAATCAAAATGATCGAAAAATAATTTTAACTCCGGAAAAAGTTAGCGGACAACTTAACAGAAAAGTTGATATGGTAAAAGAACCTGAGTTTATTAGAACTAAAGATGGTAAATGGATAATGATTTATGAGTTTGGGAGTGACGGGGTGTCGAGAATTGGTATGGCTGAAAGTAAGACTTTGACTGGAAATTACGAAAATCATAGAATTTTAATTGACCCAAGAGAAGGAAAATGGGATAGTCAACATGTAAGTCCGGGACCAATTATTACAACCTCTCGAGGAGATTTGTTGATGTTTTACAACGGTCGAGGGCCTAAAAATGAACAAGACCAAACCCCAACTTGGGCAATCGGATCAGTTATTATTGACCTATCTAGTGGTGGATTATTAGAAAGAAGTGGTCAACCAGTTATTAGACCTCCAGAAGAGATTGGGCCTGATGGTCAATTAATTGCTTTTGCAAATTCAGTTATCGAACAAAAACGAATGCTTTATTACACAGCCGCCGATAAAAGAATGATAGTTGCTTCGTATGTGGCGAATAATATTTAAGAAACTATATTTGACTAAGTTTGATTTTTTTGAGTTCTTGTTGCCAACCAGTTTCAATAGTTTGCCAGATATTTCGGATTGAACAACCGCTTGAATGAGCGCATATTTTACCCCCAAGACAACTAACCATAGCCTTGTTTTCGCCCAGGGCAACCAAAAGATCGTAAAAGCTTTTAGTTTCCCAACCAGTTTTCAATTTGTATCCCCCGTTTTTGCCCTCTTGAGACTCGACAATACCAGCAGAAGTCAAACTTGGAGCTAATTTGGACAGGAAACTATAGGGCAAAGATAATTTTTGAGATACTTCTTTTAGAGAGACTAGATTATTTTCGTTTTTGGAAAGATAAGAAATAAAAATAATACTATATTCAACACTTTTGGGGATGGTAATCAAGCTTGCTATAGAATAAAATTTTTTATTCCTCTGGCGGTAAAAACTCTTCACCATTGTCGCTGACAGTTTGTCCGGCTCTCAACCACAACACATAATCACACCCAGTGGCCTTCTTGGCTTCTCTGTCCCAGCCAGAAGTTGAACATTTTTTCATTTTTTTACCGTTTGCAGTTGTAAACAAAACTAGTTTTTCACCACATTTAGGGCACGTTTCGTCTAGAGGTTCTGACGTTCCATTGATCCATTCGACATAATCACAACCAACCACTTTTTTGGCTTCTTTATCCCAACTCCCAGCACTGCATTTTTTCATTTTTTTACCAAATCTGGTAACTTGCAAAACCAACGCCGCTCCGCACTTGGGACATTTTTCATCTAATGTGACAGGTTCGACCTCTAACCATTTTACATAATCACAACCCTCATTTTTGTGGGTTTGTGGGTTCCAAGACCCCTGGCTACATCTTTGTAGTTTTCTACCAGTTGCTGTTTCGGTAATTGGACTAAGTGTGGCGCCACATTTTGGGCAGTTGTCTTCAGTTTGGTTGTGATTATGTCGAATGGATCAATGGAACGTCAGAACCTCTAGACGAAACGTGCCCTAAATGTGGTGAAAAACTAGTTTTGTTTACAACTGCAAACGGTAAAAAAATGAAAAAATGTTCAACTTCTGGCTGGGACAGAGAAGCCAAGAAGGCCACTGGGTGTGATTATGTGTTGTGGTTGAGAGCCGGACAAACTGTCAGCGACAATGGTGAAGAGTTTTTACCGCCAGAGGAATAAAAAATTTTATTCTATAGCAAGCTTGATTACCATCCCCAAAAGTGTTGAATATAGTATTATTTTTATTTCTTATCTTTCCAAAAACGAAAATAATCTAGTCTCTCTAAAAGAAGTATCTCAAAAATTATCTTTGCCCTATAGTTTCCTGTCCAAATTAGCTCCAAGTTTGACTTCTGCTGGTATTGTCGAGTCTCAAGAGGGCAAAAACGGGGGATACAAATTGAAAACTGGTTGGGAAACTAAAAGCTTTTACGATCTTTTGGTTGCCCTGGGCGAAAACAAGGCTATGGTTAGTTGTCTTGGGGGTAAAATATGCGCTCATTCAAGCGGTTGTTCAATCCGAAATATCTGGCAAACTATTGAAACTGGTTGGCAACAAGAACTCAAAAAAATCAAACTTAGTCAAATATAGTTTCTTAAATATTATTCGCCACATACGAAGCAACTATCATTCTTTTATCGGCGGCTGTGTAATAAAGCATTCGTTTTTGTTCGATAACTGAATTTGCAAAAGCAATTAATTGACCATCAGGCCCAATCTCTTCTGGAGGTCTAATAACTGGTTGACCACTTCTTTCTAATAATCCACCACTAGATAGGTCAATAATAACTGATCCGATTGCCCAAGTTGGGGTTTGGTCTTGTTCATTTTTAGGCCCTCGACCGTTGTAAAACATCAACAAATCTCCTCGAGAGGTTGTAATAATTGGTCCCGGACTTACATGTTGACTATCCCATTTTCCTTCTCTTGGGTCAATTAAAATTCTATGATTTTCGTAATTTCCAGTCAAAGTCTTACTTTCAGCCATACCAATTCTCGACACCCCGTCACTCCCAAACTCATAAATCATTATCCATTTACCATCTTTAGTTCTAATAAACTCAGGTTCTTTTACCATATCAACTTTTCTGTTAAGTTGTCCGCTAACTTTTTCCGGAGTTAAAATTATTTTTCGATCATTTTGATTTAAGGCATCTACTGTCTGTCCTTTTACCATCCCAATCGACACCAACACTCCTTCTTCGTTATTTTTTTTGGGTTCCACTGCACTATAAAACACGTATTTAACCCCATCTACCATGACTATTGTTGGGTCTTCGACTGCCAATCTATCTCGATTTTTAGCTATTAATGTCGGTGACAAAGCAATATTTGTGCTTCGAGAAAAATCCACTCCATTTTCACTACTAGCAAACCCTAATACTGAGTATCTAATGGGATTGTTTAATTCATCTTTTTGTTGATGTAATTCTCGATATAAACCATTATAATGTTGACCCATTCTTACAACTGCCATGCTCATTGTCCCCACAATTTCAGGATTTTTAATTTTATCGTAATCAAACGTGACATTTTGAGTTTTTTCAACCGTTATTTCCATATTTATTTTTAAATAAATTATTATTTTAATTTCTCAATTTCTTTAACTGCCAATAAATATGACAACACCGACTCGGCTCCTTGATCTGGGTTAATTTTGCCATCTTTATTTAGTCCGTCGTGGACTCCGCCAGTATTATTGTTAATCAAATTTAACTTTAAAACATTTTTACCAAAATACCAATCCAGGGCTATTTTGGCTAATTCTTTGTATTTTTCATTTTTGGTCACTTCGTAGGCCAAGACATAAACTTCAACCATAGTTCCGGCTTCAATTGGCTGTTGGTCATATTCAGCCCGATTTCCTGACTTGGTAAACCAACCCCTATTTCCAGGAAAAGAAAATATTTTATTTTTTTTATCAAAAATTAAATTTGTTAAAAAATCTAAACTTTCTAGTGCCACTTCGAGATATCTTTTATTCTGAGTTTCTTGGTAGGCCACCAAAAGAGACATTGGAATTCGCCCGTTATCATAGGTAATTTCATCTTCAAACCATAGCCAGTAATCACTTCTTTCTAAATTATATTTTTCAACAATTTTTTCAGCCCAATAATTTATTTCTTCACTTTTATAATTTTGTAATCCCAAAATTGTCCCAGCCGCTACTCGAATCCAAAATGTATTATTACTTTTTACTATTTTATATATCTTGTTAAATAGTCTTATCGCATCATCTTTCAATTCGTCATTGTGTTTAACTAACTCTCCCAGAGCCAACAGAGTTCGACTACAATGTTCTCCTCCAGTATTAAATTCCTCTTTCCAACTTAAATCCTGATTCAAATCATTGTAAAAATTATTGTTTCGATCTGCTGATTTCAAAAAATTAAAATATTTTATTTTTAATTCTTTTAAAGACAAAATATTATCGTATCTCAAACAAACTTGTAACCCCCGAGCGTTATCGTCGACACACCAACCTTCATTATAATTAGGAACAGAGCCATTACAGTGTTCCACTAAACCAATATCATCAGTCGATTTGATTAGGTAATTAATCTGCTTTTCAGTGTTCCTGTTCATATCTTTTTATTACATCTTCAAAAAAATCTAAGTGTTGCAAGGCAACACTTGACCAAGTCATAAATCGGCCATATTCATAAGCTTTTGATTCTATTTCTTTTCTTTTTTCTGGGTTTTTGTTTATCTCTATCACTGCGTTTGCAATTGCTTGTGAATTTTTGAAGGGAACAATTACTCCTCTCCCTTGGGATAATAATTCTTCGGCATATAAATAACCAGTTGAAATACATGACTTTCCCGCTCCGACTGCATAAGCCAGTGCTCCTGATGATGACTGTTGTTTATCAAGATATGGAGTGATGTAAAAATCAATAACTTTCAACCAATCACATAGTTCTTCTAACGATACATATTTATTTATAAATTTGACATTTTTCCCAATTCCTAGTTCTTTTATTTTTTTCTTAAGTTTATTTCGATATTTTTCGCCTTCTGTTTTTAGGATATTTGGATGGGTTTGACCAATTACCAAATAAAGTACCTCTGGATGTATTTTTGCAATTTTTGCCACTGCTTCAATCGAGTAATCTATCCCCTTATTTTCCGATAATAAATTTATATTTCCCAAGATCAATCTTCCCGAAAGTTTTTTCTTTTTTTTGAAATTTTCTGTCCCATCAAACGTAAAGTTTGGTGTTCCATGGGGGATGACGGTTATTTTATTCTTATTTATGCCATACAATTTCACTAATTGCTTTGCACTAAAATTCGTCATCACAGTTATTCCGTCGACATGTTTAACGATTTCTTTAAAAGTTTCTCCCCATTCATTATTTGGGTCATCTATTAATGTGTGGCAAGTCATTACTTTGGGCTTATTAACTAATTTCAAAAAGCTAGTCAAATAATTTCCACAAAATCCTCCAAAAATTCCAAATTCGTGTTCTATCATCACTACGTCACAACAGGAATTGTTGACATATTCAGCCGCTCTAATATAAGAATCTATGTTGTTATAATCAATTTTATATTTAACCTCCCAGGGAAAATCTATTTTTTCGTTTTCTTTTACGATTGCCATTATTTCGGCCAGTGCTTTAGGGTTAATTAAATTAACAGCGCTAGTAACATCTTTGGTAAAAGTCGCAATTCCACACTTTTGAGGTATATAGGTTGAAAGATAAATAACTTTTATTGGCTTTCTTAATTTCATAATAGTTTACTCAATAAATCACTAAGACTAACGGTTCTTACTCCCACCATATCATCAGCCGCACCATAATAAATAGACAGCGTATCTCCATCAATAGAAGTCCCGGTAGGGAAGACGACATTGTTGACTTCTCCTTTCTTTTCCCAAATTTCTTCGGGAGAGAACAATGGAGATGATAACCTCCCAATCACTTTTTGTGGATTTTTTAAATCTAATAACGCCGCTGAAGCACGATAAACCTTATTTCCCTTGTGTTCTTCAACTGAGTGATAAATCAAAAGCCAGCCTTTTTCTGTTTCAACCGGAACAGCCCCGCCACCAATATACCCACTTTCATGCCAATATACCCACTTTCATGTTCTAATTTAGGGTAAATTGATAAAATAATTTCTCCAAAAATCTTGGGTTAATTGTTCGAAATCATCAAAATAACAAATCTGTATTCC
>JAEHHB010000034.1 GCA_019248165.1 Candidatus Shapirobacteria bacterium S2_F12 | reverse complement strand
CTCTTTATTTTTGACTAGGTTGGGAATCGCTGAGATTGATGTTTTGTCCAGAGATTGAATAAAATCAACCAATATTTTATATAATTTATCTTTTACTTTTTTACAGATTTAGACCCAAACCATTTTGCTTTTGTTTTCCATGGCTTAAATAGTAATTACCCACCACCTCCAGGGTCGTACAAAAATAATCGCAACATTAAAACAGTAAATGTTGAATTTGCTAAAAATGAGCTAAAATTAGACCAAATTCCTCTAAAAATTACTCCAGTCTCAAAAAGCTACTATCAACCACCATCAATTATTATTCAAAATCCAAACTATCAAACTATTTCCCAGCTTAAGGTAATAATTCAAAAACTAGGGATCGAAACTATTATCAATCATTTGCCACCCCTATCGTCGATTGAAATTCCAATTAAAAGCAATTCATTATTAACCTCATTCTTGCCAATTAATTATAAAATAAACATAAAATTAGAATACAACTCGAATACTGCCGACTTTCAAATTAATGATCCGCAATATTGGTTTAAAATAATAATTATTATCGCTTCTGTGGCCACAATAATCGGCTTAGGCGGTATAATAATCAATAGATTTAAAAAACAAAAATGAAA
Source organism: Candidatus Shapirobacteria bacterium S2_F12 (assembly GCA_019248165.1). Lineage (GTDB taxonomy): Bacteria > Patescibacteriota > Microgenomatia > UBA12405 > UBA12405 > WARW01. The sequence continues at coordinate 8,347 of JAEHHB010000034.1, read as the reverse complement.
AAACTTTTAAGACTTACACTTTTATTCACTTTTTCACTTATAACTGCCAATTATGTTTGGGGCAACCTTTACTTTCAAAATATTCCACTAAGTATTATCAAAACAGCATTCGTTTTAAGTATTTTTGAAATAATTTTAAAACCAATATTAAAAATTATTTTATTTCCAATTAATTTAATTACATTGGGTTTATTTCGAATTGTAATCGACACCCTTGGTTTATATCTAGCAGTTTTTTTGTTTAGCGACTTTAGTCTTAGTGCCATCCACACTTCACCAACAAACTTCTCTGGTATTTCTATTCCTGAGTTTAATTTTGTTAATTTCTTTACTTATTTAGTAACTTCCGTTACTATTGGATTAATTCTTAATTTTTTTAATTTTATTATTCGTAAGAAACCCACAAAATGAAAACAACCCTAACAGTAATTCAAATTTTTCTTGCAATTACCTTATCTGTATTGATTTTTCTCCAATCAAACGGAGAAACCGAATCTAATTCAAATTTACTATCTACTACCAAAACCGAAAAGCGAGGTTGGGAAAAAATAATGTTTAACTTTACAATATTTATAATTATTGTCTTCGTTATTTCGTCAATTATTCAAACGACTCTTTAAACTTGTTTACAAAAATATTTTTTAAAATCCAGTTACTTTGGTTTTATCTAAAAAAACGCCTAATTTTTGTATCTATTGTCGGATTCTTAATCATTTCATTTTTTCTTTTTAGACAACAATTAGTTTCTTTTTACCAACTTCCAATTTGGCACCCTGAGATCATTGGGTTACAAGGACGTTTTACCATCGAAACACTGCCAAGAGAGATAGCCGAAAAAATCAGCTACGGGTTAACCGTTATCAATGAGAACCAAAAACCAGTTATTTCTTCTTTAGTTAAAGAATTAAACATCGAAAACGAATCAAAAGACTATATATTTACTCTAAAAGAAGGAGTTAATTGGTCAAGCGGTAAAAAATTTACCGCCTACGATATTAATTACCAAATCCCAGGAATTGAAATTACTCCGATTTCAGAAAATGTTGTAAAAATTACTACTAATAATGATTTTTCACCTTTATTGGCCTTATTAAGCAAACCATTAATCAAAAAAAATTACGACGGATTAGGGGACTATACAGTCAACAATGTCACATACCAAGAAGGATATATTAAAAGCCTAGATCTTAAGCCAAAAGATAAAAAACAAAAAACCATAAAATACCGTATTTTTCCAAACGAACAAGATGTCGTCAACGCTTATAAGATAGGCAACGTTGACAAAATAAGAATAAATTTCCTACCACAAGAATTTAACAACCTAACAAAAATTAAAATTAACAAACAGATTGAAACTGACCAAAAATATATCGCCATATTTATCAACACCCAAAAAATATCCAGTAAACAAATTCGACAAGCGTTGGCTTACGCCACACCAAAAACAAAAGATAAAAACGAGAGATGTTTGGGCCCAGTTTCACCAACATCTTGGGCTTATAACCCCAAAGTAAAAGAATACAACTTAAACAATACCCGAGCCAAAGAATTATTAAAAGACGAACAACTTACGAGTTTAAAAATTACTGTAAACGACAGACAGTTGCTAAATTTAGCCGAAGAAATCAAAAATTCATGGGAAAAAACAATTGGAATTCCAGTCTCGATAAGTATAGAAAATCAAATCAATATCGACAATTACGATGTTTTGTTAACCTACGGAGCGATAACTCAAGATCCAGATCAGTATCTTTTTTGGCACTCAACCCAAACTAGCACAAATATTACCAAGTTGAACAATGCTAGAATAGACAAACTTTTAGAAGAAGGCCGACAACAAAACGACCAAATCGAACGTAAAAAGATCTATCAAGAATTCCAAACTTTCTTACTAGAAGAATCACCGGCTATTTTCCTTTCTTATCCAACACTATATACTATTACCAGAACAAAATAACTATGAACCAAAAAGACCCAATAGGGAACATTCTTATTGCTATCCTTTTTATCTTGTTATCAATCGCCGGATATATTTCATATAAAAGTATCGATTGGGACGTTCTTAAAAGAATGGAGCAAGTTCCACTGGTTTTACCAACACCAGTTCCATCAACCAGTGCTACCACCAATCCAACAGTTTCAACCGCTACCATTTCGGCTACACCCAAGAAATAATTATTATCCTAAATCATTCGACTATCATAAGCCCAATGAAGCAGCGCCTGTCTCTGTTTTTTTCTACAACTTAAATCTCGATATAAACAACCATTCTCTATTTGAACTATATGCCTTTTCATCGCCACCCATCTTTTTATTTGTCTTTGGTCATCAGGGTGCCTTCTGCCAATATAATATCGACAATACCACTGAAACCAACCCCTAGGGTCATCCGGATGGATCCAACCTTTCTCTCTCCAAACACCCAAAGGTTGACTGGCATTAACTCCAAAAAAATTTAAAGTAGCGTCATGTTTCGCCGGGTTTAATTTTGCCATTAAAAACCATGATTTTGGAAATTCGTTTTGACAATCAGTCATATATTTACCACCGAATACACCGAGTTCTAGCATTTCTTTTGGGCTAAGCTGAGGTTTAAATTTATAATCAAAATTTTTACCCTCTTCTTCAACCAATTCATAGACATAACCTTTTTGCATTTTATCGTTAACGAATATCTTTCTATCTCCCATAATTTAATAATAATACTTTCTAAAATAAATTATTTATTTCTGGTAATTATTTCTTCTAAAAAAAGCACTCCTTGTGATTTTATCCGACGGTTATTGGCATAAACTGGATTATCCAATGCTACCAAAAACATTCTAGTCTCTTCATTATATTTATTTTTCATATATCTTTTTAAACCACTAGCTTCACCCCTTTCTCTTGTACTCCAAATGCCCCCATAATCACCTTTACCGGGCACAACCTCCGTATCTGACAAGACAGTCCAGTCATAAAGGCTATATCTTAAAATATTTGGGTTTCTCTTCAACCCCAAAGATTCTAGATCTTGAGTCACCACCTTAAAAACTATTGGAAGCAATCTTCCGTTATCATTTAACCAAGAATATGGAGTAAAACTACAATGTTTATTTGTAAAAGAAAATCTTTCTTGAATGATTTCCATAATACCTACAATATTTAAACAACCAACCCTTCACTAAAACGAGAGTCTTCGGTCAAAAAAGACTTTAATTGGTTTTCATCATCTAAATTCATATCTTGCACCAAGATTCTAATATTGAACTGACCCTTAACATTTTTTTGCTCTATATGAACAATGTTTTTGTTCATATCGCTAATTTTTCTTACCACATCAATTAACACCCTAGGTTTGTCTCCACCAGACAGTCTAATTGTGGTAATTTTTAAATTTTCTTTAGTTATTCCAGCTAAATTTAATTCTTCATTTATTAATTCCTCTTTAACCGACCGATTACCTAACAAAAAATATAAATCGTCAAGGCTTTGGCATCCTAATCTATATAGCAATGGGTTTATTGAATCACCAATATCAGACAAAACCAATAATCCTCGCGGTATCAATAGTGACTCAAGTATTTTTTCTCCCTGATTTACCAAGTTATCTCGATTCTCCAAAATCCTTTGTTCTTGAATTATTCTCATTGTTTGGGGTAGACAATATTTTTCTAGTCCACCCAAAGGCGCTCTTCTTGTCTCCCCCAGATTAACCCTTAAAACACTAGCGTTAGGGATTACTACTGTTAAAGGACAATCGACACCGTCAATATTTATTGATTCCGCCTCAGCCAGAACACGAGGGTTAATCAGTCCAGCAAAATCAACTCCGGTTGCGTTTTTGGGCAAAAACCTAACTGTCCCTTTGGGTGTAAAGACAAGTTTTAACGCATAATCTTTTAAATCTTTTTGACTATTTATCAAACCAACAATTCCTCGGTTGTTAAATTCTTCCATCTCTTTAGTCATAATAGCGACTTCAACAGGTCCTTGTGGAAAATTTATCGTTGTCTGAATTGCTTGATATCCGTTTATTCGTTTGTTCGCGCCAATAAATTCATCAAATCTACTATAGTCAACCAAACTTCCAAAATCACGATGAATCTCATATAAAAACCGATAACAATCATAAACCGTATTTAGTTGTACCCGAAAACTCACCAAGTCGTTTATGTCTCTAAAATCAACCAAACTGCTTTTACCCCTTAAAGCCATCTTTTCTCTTTTTTTATTTAAAATCCAATAGCCGCTTTTTCTGGTTTCCACTTCACCATCGATGCGGGTGTCTGCAAGCAACTGACTAATTCTACTTGACAAATTACAAGTAAAATTTTTATCCAACCTCGGATCAAGGTCACAAAGTTTTGCCGTCTTTTGATAATTTTGAGGATCTAAATATTTGAAACTTAAGTCTTCCAGTTCAGTCTTCGCCACCCAAATTCCCAACGATTCAGCTAATTTTGTATAAACATCTAATGTTTCCCTTGATTTCTCAATTTGTTTTTCGGGACTCATATACTGCAAAGTCCTCATGTTATGCAATCTATCTGCCAATTTAATAGTTGATACTCGTGGGTTTATGTAACTTTCACTTAAAAACTTTCTTAGAGTTTCCTTGTCAGAACTTGATTTAAGCTTTGTCACTCCAGAAACCAAACTTGCCACCTCATCACCAAACAAAACCCTAAGTTGACCTACCGAAACCCCACAGTCTTCAACCGTGTCATGCAACAAATCTGCCGCCAAAACACTGTCATCTTTAATACCCCATTCATCTTTTTCAATGCTATATACCCCAACACAATGTGTAAAATAAGGCTCACCAGATTTTCGCAATTGACCATCGTGGGATTTTTGAGCAAAATCATAAGCCATGGAAACAACCGGAGATTCAAACTGCCTATTTCTTGATATATCGACCGAATTAACTGATTCGGGTTTCATTTTGAGGATTATACATCCTAATAAAAAAATTATTAAGATAGATAATCTGTTTTGTATATTACACGACAAATCATCTAATAAACGACTATTCAAATATATTAACCCCATTGTAGAGGTCAATATTTTATTGTATATTACCAATATATGAGTGACTTTAACCATCATACTCATCAAATTTATTCTTTTCAACAAGGGCTCTTTGAGCCCTTTTTTTTATGGACAAAAAAGGACTAAATGTAATCCAAGTTGCTGCAGGGTTAATATCTTTACACTATGGGTTGGGATTCCTGTTTGGAACCAGCGAAGCTGTCTATCATAATGGTATTAGCGGAATTACTTATGCCTTAATGTGTTCTTTGGGGTTAATCTTATTAGCCAACCTAGTCCCGTTTTACCACAAAAACAAGCTACCAATATGGTCATTATTCGAAAATAGATACGATAAAAGAGCCAAAAACTACACCGTGTTCTTGTCTTGGTTTTGGATGATAGGGGTAGTTGCCTCTCAAGTAATCAGTTCAGCATATATTTTTAATTTAATGGGGTTACCAATAGTTGTTTCACTTTTAATCGTCATTACCATTGTAAGTCTTATCTCTTTAATGTGTCTAGAAAAATTATCAAAAATTTTATTATATTTTTTAATAATAAACTCTAGTATTTTACTGTATAGTATTTTCTCGTTACCAAAGATTGAAATTAATCAACTAATTACCCAATTTAGCTCAACCCAGTTTTCTATCAGTAATTATATTTCCTTTTTTAGTATCGCCATTCCAACGGTTCTAATTACTCTACTAGGAATGGACTTTCACCAGTTTATTGTTCGAGGGAAAAATATCTTCACCTCCACAAAAGCCACTATATCAGCAGGAGCAATTTTGGCATTTTTAACCCTTGTGCCTACCGTGTTAGCTATAAAAGTAAAATTTAGTAATATTGTTCCCGCCAATATAGACGGTAAACAATTAATCCCTTATACCATGATTTATTTGAGCGAAAAATTTTTCGGAACAAACTTAAAATATTTATTTTTAGTAATACTTATTGCCACCACAGTCGGTTCTTGTAGTTGCTTAATCAGAATTATGGTTCAAACTTTTCAAAAGTTTGAATTTATTCCCAAAAAAATAAGGAAGAACAGAGAGATAATTTTATTATTAAACGGAATTATTATTTTCTTGTTAACCATAAAAAATAGCACTTTAATATCCTTAATTGTTTCGTTTTATATAATCTATATTGTTGGAGTCCTAATCCCATTTATCACTCTTCTTTTTAAACAAAAAAACAACTTCTTCAAACCGTCATCAATCTTTTGGTCCATGATTGCCGGCACGACAGTTTCTTTACTACTACTCATATTATCAAAGCTAAATCTAATCATCATCCAACCACCATTGAATCTCGAGTTCATAATGTTAATCTCTGGAATTATGGCGTCACTATTTACGTTAATTAGTGATAAAATTGTTCAACTTATATTTTTTAAAAATAACACTTATGTCAAAAGAAACTATTGCTAATAAACCTAGAAATTATGCTGGTACCAAAGATTGGTTCGGACCCGATGTTGAACAAAGAAGGTTTGTGACCGAAACAGCTAGTCAAGTATTTAAAAGTTTTGGTTATGAGCCACTAGAAACACCAGTAATAGAATTAGCCGAAACACTTAATGGTAAATATGGGGAAGAGGGTAGTAGGACAATGTATTTATTTACCAAAGGTGGTGAAAACATTGGCTTACGATATGACCAAACAGTTCCCCTCGCCAGAGTTGCCGCTCAATATTCAAATGACCTAACTTTTCCTTATCGTCGATATGCCATCGGACCCGTATTTAGAGCTGATACACCCCAAGCTGGACGTTATCGTCAATTTACTCAGATAGATTTCGACGTCCTTGGTGTCGACAGTGTTTTAGCCGACGCAGAAGCTATTGCTATGCTTTACAAAATAACTGAGAAACTCGGATTTGAAGATTTTAAGGTACTTGTTTCTGATAGAGCATTATTAACTGGTATGGCACAACAAGTTGGAGCTACAACCAAAGAACAAATATTAACTGCTATCAGAGGTTGGGACAAACTCGCCAAAGTCGGGATGGACCAAGTCCTAATCGAAGTCGAAGATGTCGGTATCGACAAAGAAAAGTTTTCAGAATTAACCGAAAAATTACTAAAAATAGAAGGTACTAATACTCAAATTGTTGACTCTCTAGCCGAAATTTTTGGCGAAAATCAAACAGCCAAAGAGGGGATTGATAGACTGAAACAAATAGTTGAATTAGTTGGAAGAATGAATGTTGCAGAAGAAAAGTGGAAAATTAGCCCAACCTTAGCCAGAGGGCTAGACTACTATACCGGTCCAATATTTGAAGTCGAAGCCGGAAAGGGAACAGGCTCAATCGCTGGTGGCGGTCGATATGACAACCTAATAGAGACTTTGGGTGGTCCGTCGATCACTGGAACAGGTGCCTCATTTGGGTTGGAAAGAGTAATTAATGTTATGAACCAACAAAATTTAAATAAGGACAAAAAGGGTGGAATCGACGCTTTTGTTACCGTATTTAACCAAGAATGTTTAGCTAGTTCTTTAGATATAGCCACCATGTTAAGGGAAAGTGGACTATCGGTCGAGATTAACCAAACCATGGATAAGCTAGGTAAACAATTCAAATTAGCCGATAAACGCCAAGCAAAAGTCGCTATAGTTTTAGGACCAGACGAAATCAAAGAAGGTAAAGTAACTATAAAATATTTACAACAATCACAAGGGGGTACAAAACAAAACCAAGAAACCGTGCTTATTGATGAAATTATAGACAGAATATCTTCTCGACCAAATGACACCAAAGAATAATAAAATTTTACTAATCACAGCAACACACGGTGATGAACCATCCTCACTTGAGGTTGTCAATAAAATTATTAAGACAAAATTTGGCTTGCAAAACAAATTTGATTTGTTAATTGCAAACCCAAAAGCCCTAAAATTATCCCAACGATTTACAAAAAAAGACCTCAACAGGTGTGCCCCAGGTAACATAAAAAGTCTTATTTATGAAGAAAAAAGAGCCGCCGAGATAATTTCACTAAGCAAAAAGTATAATTTTGTATTAGACATCCATGCTTCAACCTCAAACTGTGGAATTATTACAATAATCCCCAAGCCTACACTTGAGAATATTATTCTTGCATCAATTTTAAATATAAAAAGAAACGTAATCTGGTATTCAAAAGAATCAAATATTGCCGGGCCACTAGTCCAACACACAAAGTGTCCAGGAATTGAGATTGAACACGGACCTAAAAATAGTCAAAAAGTAAAAGATAAATTATATAAAATATTGGTTGATTTTATTCAATCTCTGGACAAAACATCAATCTCAGCGATTCCCAACCTAGTCAAAAATAAAGAG
>JAEHHB010000033.1 GCA_019248165.1 Candidatus Shapirobacteria bacterium S2_F12 | reverse complement strand
TGGCTATCAACAAAGAATGGCATTTAGCCAACAAAATGCCAAAAAGTCCTACCATGGATCAAAGAATCAACTGGCATTTAGAACATTCAAAAAATTGTAACTGTCGTGCTTTAGGTGGAAAAATTTTAGAAGAGATAAAAAAGAGGGGAATAAAATACTGATTAATTTTAGATAAAATAAGGCTTGTTTGACTCAAAAGCGGGGATTTGGGTCGAGTACAACGAACAAAAGTTGAAGGTTTAAAATGACAAGTATACTTGACATATTGTAAAGTAGTATTTACAATATGTTTATGAGTATCAAAAAATATAAACAAATACGTCTTGCCACTCTTTTCTTTATAATTTCGATTCTTCTTGTTTCTGTTTTGTTTAAACTTTATTTATTGACAATCATCACTGTTTTTACTGGAATTGTCTTTCTTTCTTTCGCCCATACTAACAACCAAAACTATGTTGATGAAATGCAACTTACTATTCAAGAAAAAGCCACCGATTTTACCTATTCAATTTTTACCCCCACCTTGGCTATTACTACTTTCTTTTTACTCATTCCTACCCACAGTGGTTTGTCTGTTTTTTCCAAGGGTGACTTTTTATTTCTTGAAACACTGGGGGTTATCTTTGCTTATCTAACTCTTTTTCAAATCATTCTTTATTCTTTTTTCTTTTTATATTTGTCAAAAAAATTTGGAGGCAAGCAAGATGAAGAATAAGTTAAAAATATTTCGAGCCATCAAAAACCTTACCCAAGAACAGTTAGCCACTCACTTGGGTGTTAGTCGCCAAACCATAATCGCCATTGAAAGCAGCCGATACTTGCCCTCAATTACTCTAGGTTTTAAAATTGCTCATTTTTTTAAAGTTAAAATTGAAGATATTTTTATATATCAACCAAAGGAGAACAAATGAAAATTTCTAAAAAGATTAAACAATCGTTTCTTTTTGTTACTGTTCTGGGGCTCAGTGTCTTTGTTTTGATTTTTGTGATTATGTCTACCTGGATCGGCTTTGATGTAAAATCAAAATGTTTTGACGCCCAAAAAGAATATGGTGGTACGTGTACAGAAAGCTTAACAAGTCTATTAGTAGATGAAAATCGTGGTTTTCGGGCTAGAAATTCTGCCATTTGGGCTTTAGGTCAATTGGGCAATCCAACCGCCCTCTCCGTACTCCAAAAATATTACACTGGTGTTATTCCCAACAGGGAACCCTTAGACCAATCTATTAGTCAATACGAATTAAAAAAAGCCATCAATCTTGTCAGCGGTGGCAAAAATATTACTGTCAATTTTTGGAGATATAACCTAGATTAATAGTAGACCAAATCGTAAAATAAATCGGAAAACGCAGATTAATTTGTTACTCTAATTTTAAAACTTAGCCACACCTTATCTTCATCAATAGTTTCCCCAAATTATTTTCACCCACCCCTTCTTCCTTCGCCTCGGTTTTCTGTACCCCCCAATAAGTATCCTCCCAGTAATTAGTTTCTTCTAAGTATTTATTTCCAGTTTCTTGTAGTTTTTTATAAAGTTCTGGATTTAAGGCTTTATCAAATTTTTGGGTAATCAGACTAGTCATAATTTGTAATCTAATATTGTCCCATTCTTCTCCTGTGTAACTAAATTGAAGACTAGCTGATGATTTTTTTTTAGCATCTGAGGCCGAACATACCTTAAAATAATCCCTAGTTTCTTTTTTATATTTTGCCGCCTGATAAGCGTTTTCGACTGAGGGATATTCTTCTCCATCCAAAAAGACTTTTGCTGGCCAAAAATTACTCAAAAATCTATATTCACCAAAAAAACCTTTTATCTCGTCTTGATTGTGAGAGATAATTTCTCTCCATTGGCCCTTTTCATAGGCAGTTTCGGGTTTTAAGCCCCGTTCGTCGTACATAATCGGATTTTCTTTCATCTGTCTGATTATATATTATTTATAACCATCAATTTGGTGATTAAATCAAATTTTTCGCTATACTAACAGATAATGATTGACATAATAAACACTTGGCAATTTAATATAATTTGCTATCTAGTCGGGATTGTAATATTTTTTCAATTTTATAAATTAGCAGTTAACAACGCCAAAAAAGATGGTGCCGCCACAATCCTTTTACAATTAATCGGTGGTTTTTCTGTTTTATCTCTTTTCCCATTTTTTCCAATTAAATTTCCTTCAGACATAAGAGTCTATTTACTATTATTTTTGGCTAGTATTTTTTACGGGCTAAACGATCGCCTAGAAACCACCTCTCGAAAACACCTCGAGGTCTCTGTATTTTCAATTCTTGGTCAATTAAGTACTGTATTTCTAATTTTAGTTGGGTTGGTCGTTTTCCAAGAGTCTTTTACCCTAACAAAAATATTAGGGGCTAGTTTAATCCTGTTAGCCAATTTTTTTCTTTTTTATGAGAAGGGGAGTCTAAAATTAAATAAATATGTTTTAATTGGTGTCCTAGCAAAAATCCTCTTTACCGTTGCTGTCTCGGTTGATATTGGAATTTCTGGTCAATTCAATTTACCTTTTTATATTATGTTTACGTTTTTGGTCCCCGCTATGTATATCTTTTTTGGTGAAAGGATTAAATTAACAGAAATAATTTACGAATACAAAAGTACTAGTAAAAAGTATTATATTATTACTGGTGTTGCTTGGGGTTTATTGTCTTTCTTTTACCTTCGTTCATTTCAGTTTGGCAAGGTGACCACCATTGTTCCCATCCAGGCCACTTCCGTTTTGATAAACGTTTTGGTTGCTTATTTTTTCTTAAAAGAAAAAGACAACAGTTTCAAAAAAATATTTTCATCAATCTTGGCGATAATCGGTATTATTTTAACAGTTGAAGTTTTTTAATCACACACCAACGCTTGGTAACTTAAAAACATTTCTTGATTTTTGATAAACTCAGATAATGATTGAAATTGAAAAAACATTTTTAATAAAAAAAATTCCCCAAAAATTATCGTCATATAAATCTGTGACAATTAGACAGGGTTATATTTCTTCCACCCCTTCTCCACTAAGAATTCGACAAAAAGGGGATAAATATGAATTAACCAAAAAAATTCCCCTAAAAGACGGGGATTTTAGCTCGGTTAACGAAATAAATATTCCCCTGACTAAAGAGGAGTTTAACAAGCTTTGGACTTTGATAGAAAAATCATTAGAAAAAATTAGGTATCTTGTTCCAATAAAAAATAATTTAGTTGCAGAGCTCGATGTTTACCAAAAAGATCTTAACGGATTTTCGGTAGTCGAGGTTGAATTTGTTTCAAAAAAACAAATGAATGCTTTTATTCCTCCCGAATGGTTTGGCGCAGATATTACCCAAAAAGATTTTTCGGCAAATTCGTTTTTGGCAGGAAAAAGTTTTTCAGATATAGAAAAATACCTTAGAAAGTTAAACTAATTGTCGTCACTACATTAATTGTAAATAAAATATAATTATAAAATACTATGACCAACTTAGTTGTCTACGATTCGGTATACGGCAATACCAAATTAATTGCCCAAAATATTGCCAAAAGTATTTCTGCCAAAAGTATTAATATTAATGATCTAAAAAATTCTGACCTAGGCAATCTAAATCTATTAGTAATTGGTTCGCCAACTTATGGTGGTCAAGCCACTCCAAAAATTAGGCAATTTGTAAAAGATTTATCAAAAGAATTTTTAATAAACACAAAAATCGCTGTCTTTGATACCAGATTTTTGGAAAGAGATTTAAATTTTGCCCTAAAATTGTTGGTCAAAACTATTGGCTATGCTGCTCCAAAAATAGCAAAATTATTAGCTGATAAAGGCGCCAAAATAATTGCTCCCCCCGAGGGTTTCATTGTAAAGGGTAAAGAAGGCCCACTTGGCCCAGAAGAACTAGTCCGAGCCCAAAAATGGTTTAAAAATATTTAAATATTACTACTTTATAAAAAACATGAAATTTCCTCAATTTATCATCGGAATTTTGTTAATCATCCCCGGCGCTTTTATGATCGTTGATAGTGTTTTGTTAATGCTTGGCAACAATGCCATATTTTTCTCAGGGATACCACAAAATTTTGAATTTGTCGTTGGCTTTGCCATCACAATCTTGGGCGCTTCGACTATTGATAGTAAATAAAAATATCCTATATTAATTGACTTTTTATAATTTATCTGTCTTAATTAAATATATAACTTAGAATAATTATGGGAATTGATCAATTAAATCCAAATCTGAATATTGGGTTTGAACCAATACAAAAATCAGAATTAGAAAAAAAAGAAGAATCTCGACTCACCATGAAAAATGTTGATGAGGTTTTTAATTTAGCCAGTAGAAGTAGTGGTTTAGGCGATGAGCCGGTTTGGGTCAATAATTTAATCTCTCATGAGTGTTTTTATAAAAAAAACCTAGACAGTCTCACACCCAGAATCGCCCAATTATTTATTCAGTTACAACCTCGTTTTTTTAGGGGTAGTGGTCATGTCTACAAAGACACTGTGTTTAACGAACTTCAACAACAATGGGACACGACAAAGAACAAAAAAGGAGACAATCTAGGGATATATTCTTTAAAATTATTGGCATTAGCCAGGGCTGCCGGATTAGGTGATGTTACTACTTCGAGAGCCGAAATAACTTATAACCCAAAAACACCAATCCTTTTTTTTGGAAATAGAGCTAAGTGTGAAGAGATAATTATAGCCGGAAAAAAGTAGGGTTTTGGAAAATTAAGTTGAGCAAATTTATTTTATTTGACATTTTTGTTTTTAAATTTTAAATAAGTGATATCATATTTTATGACCAAAAATCCCCTTATTAATAGTCTCGTTGCTTCACTTTATATCTTTGCTTTGGTTGGGTTGATGACTTGGGGTACCAGTATGGTCAAGCCAGAAGATTCATTTATTGCCCCAGTTGCCATGATCTCACTTTTTACCCTATCTGCTGCCGTAATGGGTTATTTGTTTTTATACCAACCGATTCAGCTTTATTTTGATAACCACAAAAAACAAGCCGTAACTCTATTTCTTCAGACCGTTGGTATTTTTGGTTTAATTACTATACTAGTACTTATTTCTCTTTTCCTAAATCTTTTTTCATAATCTTTTACAAATTAAATATTAAACTAATAAATGATAAATAAAAATCAAATCTATCGTTGTTCCGTTTGTGGCAATGTTGTTGAAGTTTTGCATGTTGGCGGGGGAGAACTTGTTTGTTGTGGTAAGCCAATGGTTTTACTTTCAGCCAATACCACCGATGGTGCCACCGAAAAACATGTCCCAGTTATAGAAATGACTGCCGACTCTATTATTGTTAAAGTTGGTTCTGTAGTCCACCCCATGGAAGAAGCTCATTTTATTGAGTTTATTGAAATCGTTGCCGACGACAAGGTTTATAGAAAATTTCTAAAATCGGGGCAAGAACCGGTGGCCGTGTTTAATCTAACTGCCAAAAATGTTACCGCAAGAGAATATTGTAATCTACACGGATTGTGGCAATCACAGTAATTTTCTCAACCAAAATTTCGTTATTGGGCTAGAATAGTTTATGTGGAGATTTGTTAACCGAAATCGGGTCTGGTTTATTTTGATTTCATTACTTATTCTGGTACTAATTTTTACCGAAAAACTGGTAAATATTTATTTTACCCCTGGGGGTTTAACCACATTTGATTATTCAACTAACCAAATAATAAACAATCTTCGAACCCCATTTCTCAACAAAATAATGTTGTTGGTGACACTGACCGGAAACTGGCAAATGATTGTTTGGGGTAGTTTATTAGTGTCGTTTTTTTTACTAATTGTTCAAAAAAAACATTATTTTACATCACTAGTTTTAAGTGACACTTCCGCCCTAATCTTTATTTTAGTTGTAAAAAATTTAGTTGGGCGAATCCGACCACCACTTGTTAATGCTTTGATAGTTGAGCCTGGTTTTGCTTTCCCCAGTGGACACACCTATTTTGGAGTTGTTTTTTATGGTTTACTAACTTACTTTTTGGTTAACTGTTTTTCTAAAAGATGGCAAAAAATTTGCACTTGTTTGCTTGGAACAATTTATGTTTTAACTTTGGCTTTTTCTCGAATCTATCTTGGAGTCCACTGGCTTACCGATGTTGTCGCTAGCCTATCCTTCGGTGTAATTTGGTTGGTGGTGATTGTTTCCTATGTTGAGTATAAAACCAGGTTTTTTAAAGAGTGCAAAACCACTGTTGAGCCAAAATTAATTAAAATAAGTTTTGTTTTTTTTGCAATCCTTTGGTTTATGGAGTTATTTTGGCTTTATAAAAACAACATCAATACTTTAGGTACAAAAATAATCAACCCGATTAACAATGCCACCATTGAAACTACCAACACTGCTCCAGCCGCCAAATCACGAGCCATGGTTGTATCAGAATAACCAAGCTTTAGTTTTACTTTTATCACATCGCATACTTCCTCAATCGCTGTATTAAAAAGTTCTGCCGAAATTACTAGCCCAACTAACAAAATTATAATTAAAAATTCGGCTACAGAGATTTTAAAAATAACCGAAGCTAGTAATACTAAAAATGTTGCCCAAAGGTGAATCTTGATATTATTTTCTTCAAAACCTCTTTTCCAACCATTAAAGGCATAACCGAATGCTTTTATTATTTTAGTCATATCTAATAATACAAAATAAAAACTCAAAATGTCATCACCCTAAACTCTTTATTCGTTATCTGTTTTTGTTTGTTTTTCTTCGTTTTTTTTTTGTCGACCAAACTTGCACCGTCAATATCAAACCTAATAGTCCAATAATAATACCCCAAAATAATTTATCCGAATTGGTTTTTTCTATGTCTTCTCTTGTTTTATCTATTTGTTCAACTGTTGGTAATGGGGTTATTGTCTCTTGTGTATTTGATGGAGTTTTTATATTTTCTTCCTCGATAGTCTTGGTTACTGTGGGTGTTTCAGTTGGTCTAGCCGGTTCTATTGTAGGTGTCAAAACTGGTGTGGTTGTTGTTGTAGTTGGTATTTTGGTGACTAACGGTTTTAGCTCACCAATATCAATAGTTTTTTCTATTTTGATTTGTGTCGTTGTTGGAGACACAACTATTGGCACTGTTTCTATTTTTTGATTAATTTCTTTATCAATCCCAACCGGTGACAATACCGCCACTACAAACCTTTTCGACAATATAAAAAATAACCCAAAACAAAGAACTGCTTTGATTATTCTTTTCATTACCTACATTATACGTCTACTGTCAAATCGACCCAAATTTATTTCTTCTTTTCCATTGGTGTAATAAATTTCACGTATCCCAAAAACAACGAAATTATCAGTCCTACCGACACGACTATAAACCGAAACATATTATCATCGCTCCCAAATCCACGAATTACACTGTATAACAAGGTTAGTACTCCACCCAAAAGTAGCCCGTCGGCAATCAGATATATTTTTTTAAACAGAGTTAGACTAATTACCACAATCACAATCGAAAATACTAATGCCACAATCGACACGTTTCTGTTGTATGTTTGTGATTTTATCTGAAAATCTTTTTGTTCCTGATCATATTTTTCCATTTCAGCCTTATATTCTGCTGAAATTTCCCCGTCTTTCTCCGGTTCGGTAAACCCATATTTCATTGAGGTTGGTGCTTCAGGATATTTTAACGCGGGATAAAAAGCGGCAATTCCCACGCCAATAAAAACCGCTACAAAAATTCCAATTAATAGGGTATAAAGCAATTTTATTGTCATTTCGCTCCTTTGGTGGTTATTTTGCACCGACATTACAAATATAACAACCAAGACTACCACAAAAGACACCACTCCGCCAAATATCATAATTAATTATATCCTTGTCACTAAAAAAATATTATCTACTTCTAGGCACATCAGTCAGACTTTCTCGATAATAACCCCTCATTTCAACGGGTAGAGAGTTGGCCAAATTTCTCATCAATATCCCAAAAACTTCTTTATTATTAGTGTCAGGTTCTAGTAAATAAGTTTCTCCAATATTCAAATTTACTCTCTTAAATAAATTTAAACCATCCTTTTTAATCTCACCTCTATATTCAATCCCAACTGGCACAAACAATGTCGGGGCTAATAGGCTCCCTCCAACCACCATTCCTTCTTCGGCTTTTATCAAAGCTCCGTCAGTTCGGTGACCCTCCGGGCTAATTATCATTAAGGTTGGTATTTTTTGTTCTCCCAAATCTTTCAATCTATGTAAAAATGGTTTATTTTGTCTAAAAGCCTCTATTTTTGAATAGCCATACTCAGGGTTTTCTATTTGGTAACTTTGGATAACCCTATGAGTTTCTGTTCCACATTTCTCTACAATCTTTTTCATCAACAAATTACTTTTATTCTCTTCTTTTTCTTCTGTATTCGAAAAAGACATTGGTGCCAACAATTTTTTTGCCCCTTTTTTATCAATCCTAAAAGCAATATTTCCAGCAAACAACGGATCAATTATTGATATGTGATTAAAATAGATAACCACACTCAAATCTTGCCTTTGATTGTGGACCAAATCTTTTATTTCGTCTATTCTATCTTTCGATTCTTTGTCTAAACTAGTTCGCCACAACGTTTGAGGCAACACGCCAGACACCAACCATCTACAAAAATTCTGTCCTCGTCTTTCTGTTTCATTCATGATTATTATTTTTCTCTAACAGCTATCTTTGTTGAGCTTTCCAGTCTACCATAATTATTATAAACACCCAATCGTAAATCTATAAATCAAAACCAATTATGTTTTTTTCTGATCAAGTTTTATTTTCTCGACAACATCAGGCTTATATCACTACTTAGGCAGCTTGACTTTTACCCCCAAAAACATCTATAACAACAATGTACCTACTTATTTTTTTATCATGGAGATTTTGATATGAAAAAGATTTTCTCATTATTTCTCGCCCTCACCCTTTTGGCTTTTGTAGCCAGTTCAGCATTTGCAGCTAAACCAGAGTCAAAAGTTAATGGTGCAAAATTTTATGATTGGAATTTGTCTGGGGCAGTTATGCCAGTGCCACCATATGGTAGCGCCGATGTTGTTGGTTCTGATACAGCATCAAAGTTGATTGTGAATGAACCAAATGGAAAAGTTAAAACAATGATTACTGGAGCAATGAAAAGTTTAAAACCTTTGACTACCTATACTGTCTACATTTCAAAAGGCTATACGCCGTATGAAATAACAGAAAACTGGAATGTTACTGGTATCCACAAAATTGGTTTGACAATAGGTTCCACCCCATATACTGAATATCTAAAACTTGAGCAAAGCGGAAACACCTTAACGGGTTCTTTAGCCTTAGATGAAGCACAAACTCAGTCTAAATGGACGATTGATACCGCAACTATTAACGGTAATATTATGGAAATATTTGCTCATTTTGGCACCAACACAAGCATGAAATTAGTGATGAATGGGACAATCTTAAGTGATGGAATCATTTCGGGTGATTGGCACGACATAGGCAG
>JAEHHB010000032.1 GCA_019248165.1 Candidatus Shapirobacteria bacterium S2_F12 | reverse complement strand
TAATTGTGGCGGTTGGTCGAGGGGCTGAAGAAGGAATTTTGGTCAAAAATGCTTTGGGTCTAGAAAATTTGGCCAAAATTAATACGATTGTTTTTGACAAAACCGGTACTATTACCAAGGGTGAACCAGAAGTGACTGATATTAAAATATTGGATAAAAAATATTTAGCCAAAGATGTTTTGAAATACGCCGCTTCGGTTGAAAAAAAATCGGAGCACCCATTAGCCCAGGCTATAGTGAAAGAAGCAGAAAAACAAAAGATAAAACTATCCACTTGTAGTGATTTTTTGGCAACAATTGGGGTGGGGGTAAAAGGAAAAGTGAATAACAAAATAGTAGAAATTTTGAAGTCAGAAAATGGTAATAATGAAATGGAGCATGTTGGTAAAACGGTAATTGATATAAAAATTGAGGGAAAATTAGCAGGACAATTTGGAATTAGTGACACAGTCAAAGAAAATGTTGCCAAGATCATTGAGGATTTTGAAAGTAAAGGGATAAAAGTAATTATGATGACTGGAGATAAGATGAGAACGGCCAATTTTATCGCCAAACAGGCAAAAATTGGAAATATAATGTCGGATATGACTCCGGAAAAAAAAGCTAGTGAAGTTAAATATATGAAAGAAATGATGGGAGCAAAAGTAGCCATGGTGGGAGATGGAATAAACGATGCGCCAGCACTGGTCTCGGCTGATGTGGGTTTGGCCATGAGCAATGGTTCTGATATTGCCATAGAGTCGGCAGAAATAACAATTTTAAAAGGCGATATTGCTAAAGTAAAAAAAGCATGGGTGTTGTCAAAAAATACTCTAAAAACGATTAAAGAAAATTTATTTTGGGCATTTATTTATAACTTGGTGGGAATACCGGTAGCTGCAGGCCTACTCTACCCGATTTGGGGAATTAAGTTAAATCCAATTTTTGCTGGAATGGCAATGTCACTAAGCAGTGTGTCGGTGGTCAGTAACTCGCTGAGATTGAAATGGAAAAGATTGGAGTAGAATAAATTATGAAATTTAGAAAAGTAGAATTAAAAGATGCCATGGCAGTAGTCTGGAGATTGATAATATTTGTGGGCTTGGAAATAATGGCGGCGATGTTTTTGCTAGAAAAAGGATTAATGTGGATTTGGGTATTAATAATGGTTGGATTGTTAACTTGGATTGTTAACTGGCACTGCCATTATTTTGGCTATGAGTGTGATAAATGTGGTCACAAACAACAAATAGATTTTTTGAAGGAGTTTTATACCCTAAACTTATTTAACAGAAAATATTTGAAATGCGAGAAGTGTAAAAAATGGAATCGGGCGAAGTTGTTGGTGGCTAGATAGTTCTCTGGTTCTTTAGTATTCTAGTTCTCTAGTACGCTGGATTTAGGTTGGATATTGACAATAATTAGCAGTCTTAGTAAAATATTGCTAATTATAAATTTATCAAAAAAGGAGAAAATATGAACACTCTTATTCCAAAAAGATTATTAATGTCACCTTGGTTTGATAGAGATATAGACCAATGGTTTGACGATGATATTCTGACTTCCAACAATAATAACGGCTTGTCAATTGCCGAAGACGAAAAAAATATCTACGTTGAGGCAGCAGTTCCAGGAGTCGACCCTAAAGAAATTGAATTGACCTTTGAAAAAGGGATTTTGTTAATTAGAGCCGAGGCTCAGGAAAAAGAAGAAAAGAAAAAAATGATTAGACAATCAAGAAGATCGTTTGTCTATCAAATCTCGGTCCCAGGTGACATTGATTACAATGCCGAACCTGAGGCAAAATGCAAAAATGGAATGATGACGGTGAGATTTGCTAAATCACCAAAAACTCAACCAAAAAAGATTACGGTCAGGGCGGAGTAAAAACTAATTGAAATCTACCCCTTATTCCCCTCCTTTGAAGAAAGGAGGGGAAATTGTTTTTTGGATACCCCGCAGCTGCGGGGTGAAGGTTTATTGATAAATAAAAACTTATTGTTTAGTAGGGGTGGTGGTGAGAGTGGAGAAGACTGGATTGATTTCGATATTACGACTGGTAATTGATCCATCAGTGTTAGTTTCGCCGTTGACCATAATTTTGGTACCAACTGTTAGATCGGTTTTAGTGGCAACGACTGATTGATTAATCTTGGTTGTGTCAGAAATTAAAACTATTTTGGAACCGCCATCAGCTAGTTTGACAGTGATAGTTTTGTCGTCAATGTTAATAATTTCACCTATAGTTTGGCGAAATCCAGGGTCTTGACCGCGATTTTTAATAGAATCATTATTGATGGCGTTTCGGCCCATACCCTGAGGAAGATTATTACCACCGATCATTTGTTGTCTAAAATTGGAGACTGTTTTATTTTGTTGATATTTAGTACCGACAAAGAAAGAACCGATAGCAACGGCAACTATTAAAATGGCCATAGAGATGATATGTGTTTGTTTGTTTTTCATATTTTTTAAATCCCTCTCGGCTATCGCCGAATCTCCCTTTGAGGAAAGGGAGAAATTTATAATTTTATTATTAATTTTTTAATTATTTGATTGTAAGAATAAAGACTGAAAAGTAGCTGAAGGATTATTCATATCGAAGGGCTTCGATGGGTTGGAGGTCGGCGGCTTTTTTGGCTGGATACCAACCAAAAATAATACCAATCGCAGTCGATACTAAAAAGGCAAGCATTACAGAAGTTGGAGATACAACAAATAAAGAACTAGTAATTTTGGAAATTACAAAAGAGGTGACAATGCCAAAAATTATTCCAATAATTCCACCAGTAAAAGTAAGAATTACCGATTCGATTAAAAATTGAGTAGTGATAACCTTTTTCTTGGCTCCAAGAGCTTTGCGCAAACCAATTTCTCGAGTCCGCTCGGTGACGGTGACCAACATAATATTCATAATTCCAATACCACCAACTAGAAGAGATATGGCGGCAACACCGGCTAATAGTGTGGTAAAAGTAGTAGTGGTGGAAGTGATGGTGTTGATCATATCTTGTTGAGACATGATAGAAAAATCGGCTTTGGTAGGATCAGTGATTTTGTGACGAGCTAATAAAAAATAACCAACTTCATCTTGGGCAGCAAACATAAGATTAGCATTTTTGGCTTCAAGAGCGATTGAACTAAGATGACTAACTCCAAAAAGTTGTTTTTGAGCGGTGGTTAAGGGGACATAGACAATATCGTCTTGATTGTTAAAACCACTACCCCCTTTGGCCTGAGTGATACCAATAATAGTGAGATTTTGATTTTGAATTTTAATGGTTTTGCCAATAGGATTACTGCCGTCGGGGAAAAGATTGGTGACTACAGTGGGACCAACAACAGCAACCTTTTTGAGACTGTCAACATCGGTTTGAGTAATTAGGGCGCCATCGCTAAGAGCTATCTTGTGAACATCAAAATAAGCGGGGGTAGCACCAATGACTTGAGTGTTGGAATTGCCTTGGGGAGAAACTATTTGAGACCGAGTGGAATATTCTGGAGAAACTAGGTTAATTGTGGTTATTTCAGTTGAAGAAGACAGAGCTTTGGCGTCGTCGTTGGTAAGCGTGGTTCGACTACCAGGTTGTCCACGAACGCCACCGCCACCTTGAATAGACCCGGGTTGAACTGTTAACAAATTGGAACCAAGTGATTCGATTTGGTTTTGGATTGATTGTTGAGTGGCCTGACCCAGAGACATAAGAGCAATGACACTACCGATACCAATGACAATTCCTAAAATAGCCAAAGTAGTTCGGGTTTTGTTGAGAGTGAGAGTGGTGAGACTTTCAAAAAATAGTTCGGTTAGTTTCATATTTTTTCTTGGCGATTGGGTTGGTCAGAAACAATTTGACCGTCGCGAATAATAATAATTCTTTTCGATTTTTGGGCGATATCTGGTTCGTGAGTAATCATAATGATAGTATTGCCTTCTTGGTTTAATTTTTGGAAAATAGCCATAATCTCATCGGCTTGCTTTGAGGCGATATTTCCAGTGGGTTCGTCAGCTAACAAAATTGAAGGGTGCATTGATAGGGCTCTGGCAATTGCTACCCGTTGTTGTTGACCACCAGAGAGTTGATTGGTGGTGTGGTGAAGATGGTCACCTAAACCAACAATTTTAAGATATTCCAGAGCTCGTTTTTCTCTTTCTTGATAATCGATACCAGCGTAGGCCATGGGAAGCATTACATTTTTGACGGTAGTGGTACGGGGTAAAAGATTGTAGGATTGAAAAATAAAACCAATTTTTTGATTACGGATATCGGCAAGTTGATCGTCGTCTAATTTGGAGACATTTTGACCATCAAGAAAATATTCTCCCGATGTGGGTTTGTCGAGAGCGCCAATTATGTGCATTAGAGTTGATTTACCGGAACCAGAGGGCCCCATAATGGCAACAAACTCCCCCTTTTGAACTTCAAAGCTGACATTTGACAAAGCAATGGTTTCTAAAACTTCGGTTTTATAAATTTTAGAAAGATTTTTTATTTTTATGATGGGAAAGTTTTGCATAAATTTATCGACGCATCATACCGCTACCAAAACCACTACCCCCAAAAACTGATTGATTGGTAGATGAATTAGTTTTTGTAGAAGTGTTGTTGGTTACAGTAGAAGTGATAACAGTATCACCAACAGATAAACCAGAAATAATTTCGGTGTTGGTATCGTCACTTAAGCCAGTTTCAACAACTACCTCGGTTATTTGATTGTCTTTCATAACTTTTACAAAAAAAGAATTATTACTAGTTTGAATTGCCGAAGAAGGAATGATTAAAACATCTTGTTTGGAGTCGATTAGAATATTGGCATTGACGGTCATATTGGGATACATATTGGGCAAACCAGTATCAAAAACGATAATTGTTGGATAGGAGGTGACCCCACTAGTAGATTGACCATTGGTGTTAATAGCCAAAACTTCGCCAGTGAAAGTTTTGTTAGCAAAGGCGTCAAGGGTAAGGGTAACTTTTTGACCAGGGACAACTTTGGTAACATCGATTTCGGTAAGGTTAACAGAGGCAGTGGTTTTATTATTAGGATTAGTAACGATACCAACAGATTGAGTGGCATTATTTGACGAAGCGGTGGAATCAGAAGATAAATTGGCAACCGACATACCCTTAGTTAGGGCAAAATTTGAAATAATGCCGCTTGCAGGCGCATAGATGGTGGCAGATGATTGTTGATAGGTGTACCAAGCAGAAGAAAGTTGAGATTGAGAAACAGCAATAGTTGAATCGGCAGAATTATATTTTTGAAGGGCAATATCATAAGCTCTTTTGGCAACAACTAAAGCAGAATTGATATTGTCTTTTTCTAAATCACTTTTGGTGTAGTCGTTAATTTTATCGACAGCATCTTGAGCTGAGGCTAGGGTTCTTTTGGCAGTTTCAACCCCGTTTTCTAGAGATAGTTTGTTTTGTTGAGATGAGGTGACAGAATTTTTGGCACTTAAATAAGCGGCCCAAGCGGTAGTTTGTTTTTTTTGACCGTCTTGATCAAGTTTGATTTGAGCAATTTTTTGCCCCTGTTTGACAGTATCGCCATTTTTAACATAAACATCTATTACTTCACCCGAAGCACTAGTATAAATATTAGTATTGTTGCCACTAGTAACGGAACCAGAGACAGAGATAGTGCTGATGATATTCCCTATTTGAGCAGTTGAAGTTCTATAGGAAGGCTGAGAATTTTTGGAAGAATTTATTTTATAAACAATAAACCAAATTAGACTAATTGATAAAACCGGAAGAATAATTTTGAAAACTAGAGGTAAGGATAAATATTTACGCTTTAAATTGATAAATAATTTCATAAGGGTGATTATTAATTTTAATTCTGAAAATTAACTGAAAGTGGGTAAATAAATAATAAAAGTAGTGCCAATATTAAGCTTACTTTTGAC
Source organism: Candidatus Shapirobacteria bacterium S2_F12 (assembly GCA_019248165.1). Classification (GTDB taxonomy): domain Bacteria; phylum Patescibacteriota; class Microgenomatia; order UBA12405; family UBA12405; genus WARW01. The sequence goes on along the minus strand of JAEHHB010000032.1, from coordinate 3,776 downwards.
CTCGATTTTACCTTGATGAAGTTTGATAATATTCTGGGCAATGGAGAGTCCAAGGCCATAGCCGTCGTTTTCTCCTTTGGTTCGGGCATTATCGGCTTGGTAGAAACGATTAAAAATTTTGGGTAGATCATCTTTGCCAATACCGATGCCTTGATCAATAATTTTTATGACTACTTGATTGTTTTTGATTTTTGAACTTAATTTAATTTGACTATCGGAGTGGCTGTACTTGACGGCGTTATCGATAAAGACAATAAACATTTCAACCAGTTTGTCAAAATCACCTTTAATTTTGACGGTTGAAATGAGGTTGACGATTTTTATGTTTTTGGACTTAATTTTAGGACTTAGCTGATTTAGGGATTCAGAAATTATTTTTTTTAAGGATAAACTTTGAAAATTAATTTGAGATTGAGTGTCATCAAAGCGACTTATTTCTAAGAGAGAATCAGATAACTTTTTGAGTTTGTCGGTTTGGTTAATGCCTGATTTGATAACCTCTTTTGATTCGGCTAGGGACAGTTTTGGGTCGCGAAGAGAGACTTCAAAAAGTGACTTGAGGGCGGTAAGTGGAGTGCGAAGCTCATGAGAAGCATCAGAGATAAAGCGTTTTTGGTTTTCGGTGGCTTTTTGAATAGGAGATAGGGTGATGCCGGCCAATAAATAAGACAGGCTTCCAGATAAAATTAAAATTACTCCGTTTATCATTAAAAGATTTATAAAAAGACGACGACGACTTTCGGCAAGCAAATCATTATCAATAAAAAAAACCGGACGAGAATTTGGAGGAAGATCTAAACGCCGTTCAAAACGGTTTCGTTGAGAGGCGGCAAAACGAGTCATTTCAATGTTGATGATTTGATAAATTAGACCACTAAAAGACAAGCTGATAACCATAATGATGAGCAAATACCAGGCAGTGAGTTTGAGTCGAGCGATTTTAAACATGAGTTAGTAAATAGCTAGTAGCTTTTAGTAAGTAGTAAAACATTAATTATTTGCTTAATTTATAGCCAAAACCACGAATGGTTTTGATAAGTTGAGGTTTGTCTTTAAACGGAAGATCAATTTTTTTGCGTAAGTTTCGGATATAAACTTCGATAGTGTTAGGGAGAATATCAGATTCATAACTCCAAACATATTGGATAATTTGATCTTTAGTAACGACTTGATTAAGATGTCGAAGAAAAAATTCTAAAAGAGAATATTCTTTACTAGACAACTGGATTTCTTTATCCCCCCTTTTGACAACAAAATTAAGAGTATCAAGATAAAGGTCGCCAACTGACAAGACAAAACCGTTGGTTTTTTGAGGACGACGACTAAGGGAACGAATTCGAGCCAATAATTCTTCAAAAGCAAAAGGTTTGGTTAGATAATCATCAGCCCCGCTATTTAAACCCTTAATTTTGTCTTCAAGTTGGCTTTTAGCGGTAAGCATTAATATTGGGGTGTGATTGTTACAGGCGCGAAGTTTTTGACAAATAGACAAGCCGTCAAGCCCAGGCAACATCAGGTCTAAAAGAATGATGTCGTATTCACCAGTTGAAGCCAAATCGAATCCTTTTAAACCATCAAAGGCAAGGTCGACGGTATAATTTTCCTGTTCAAGGCCCTTTTTAAGGGAGTTGGCAATAAGATGCTCGTCTTCGACAACTAAAATCTTCATGAGATGTATTATAGCTTGAAAGCTGAAGATGGGCTGAAAATATCACAAATCTACCCCTTATTCCCCTCCTTTGAAGAAAGGAGGGGAAATTGTTTTATAGCCCGCCCAAGGCGGGCTAGGGGTTAAATGTTAAACATTTTTTATTGTTTAGTGAAGCGAGTGGTGATATTTGGGTTGCTGACTATATCGTGTTCGATTAGTTTGGAGTTCTTCCAAGAACCTTTGGCATACAAAATATAAGCCATAAATGAGGCGAGAATATTGGTAAGAGGCAAGGCTATCCAGATTCCGTTGACGCCGAGTGGGGTGTGTTTGGAAAGAAAATATGATAAAGGGATTTGGAAAAACCATTGAGAAAAAATGGTTAAATACATAGGTATTTTGGTAAGGCCGGCAGCAGAAAAAACATTACTAAAAGACATATGAAGACCAACAAAACCAAAGCTAAGAGCCACGATTCTAATCATATTTGAGCCACCCTGAATAACCATGGGGTCGTGAGGGATAAAAAATGAAATTAAGTTTTTGGAAAAAATAAAAGAAAGAACTCCCAAAAAGGATAAAACCACAAAAGACATAAGAGCACTAATTTTGGATATTTTAATAGCTTGGTCAAGGCGCTTGGCACCAATGTTTTGGCCAACCAAAGTACCATTGGCAATGGCCAAACCAACCCCAACCATAATGGCGACTTGATTAATATTTACCCCTGCTCCATAAGAAGCAACAGCAGTGGTACCAAAACTGGCAACTAAAGAGACGATAAGTGTCATGACAAAATTACGACTAGACTGTTCAATTGAGGTGGGTAGACCGATCCAAAAAGCTTTTTTCATAAATTTAAAATCGGGAGCAAAATGTTTTATTTTCAAATCGACGCCATATTTACCTCCAAAAAGAATAGCCAGACCAATAATGGCGGCAATTCCTTGGGTAAACAGAGTGGCAACAGCCGCTCCTTGGACCCCAAAACCAGGGATGGCTTTCCACCCAAAGATGAAAAGTGGATCAAGAAAAAAATTAAGTAATGCAGTCATAGCAACAATTAAAACCGGAATTTGGGGGCGACCAATACTTCGCATAATCGACTGGAACATAAAAAAAGAAAAATTGAAAATAACCGCCAAAAAAGAAACTCGAATAAAACCTAGTGCCATAGCAAATATTTCACTATTAGCACCCATAAGCTGAAGAATTTGAGGGGCAAAAAAGTAGCCAAGAGAACTAAATATAACGGAAATAAAGGTAATTAGAAGTAGGGTTTGGGCGGCTGAATGAGACACCATGTGGTAGTTTTTGGCACCGAAATATTGAGCTACAAGAGTTGAACCGGCGATGGCAAAACCAATTCCAAGAGCAACAGTCAAAAAAATGATTGGAGAACAAATAGAAACTGAAGCCAGAGCCGCTCCTCCAAGACGCCCAACCCAAAAAGAATCGGTCATTTGGTACATTGATTGAATAATATTGGCCAAAATAATCGGGATCGATAAACTAAGGATTGATTTTAAAACCGGTTTTTGGGCAATAAATTTGGAAGTTTCTATCATAAAAAAAAGGTTCTTTAATATAGACTAATTATTATTAAAAAACAATGAAATGGTGGTATTATTAATTAATATGAATACAGATAAAAAGACAGAGAATAAGACTTCTGGTAATTTTTTAGTAGAATTGGAAAATAAGCTCGTAGAAATTTCGACAAAATTACCAAAACTACCAGATTCTATTGGCGAATTTTTTGTTAAGTATGGACCATATGTAATGATATTTGGTTTAGTGGTTGGTGTTTTGGGCTTATTAACTTCTTTTGGAATGATGGCAACAATTCTACCACTAGCCCAGACAGCCAATCCTGTCTATGGTTATAGATATGGTTCTTTATATTCAATAACGAGCCTAATTAGTTTAGTATCGATGGTATTTGCGGCCATTGCTATTCCTGGATTGCTAAAAAGAGCCAAATCAGCCTGGAATTTGATGTTTTATGCCTCGTTGGTGACCACCATCTCTTATTTGCTTACCATGAATTTGGGGAGTCTTGTCATTGGAACTGCAATAAATTGGTATATTTTGTTCCAGATTATGCGAAGTATTGGTCGCCCCC
>JAEHHB010000031.1 GCA_019248165.1 Candidatus Shapirobacteria bacterium S2_F12 | reverse complement strand
TCAAAAAATAGAAATAAGCCTAAAAAAGATTCCACTTGATGATAAAAAAACCTTTGAAATGCTTTCTAAAGGAGACACCATGGGGACTTTCCAACTTTCTGGTGATGGAATGACCAAGTGGCTCAAAGAACTAAAACCCAATCGAATTGAAGATTTGATGGCCATGGTAGCTCTTTATCGACCCGGACCAATGGCCATAATCCCAGAATATATTGCCCGAAAAAACGGCAGCTCACCAATAACCTTCTTTGACCCTAAAATGGAAAAATTTTTGAAAAAATCTTATGGATTATTAGTATATCAAGATGACTGTCTGTACACCGCCATCGAACTAGCTGGCTACAATTGGGTCGAAGTTGATAAATTTAGAAAAGCTATTGGAAAGAAAATCCCTGAAGAAATGGCGGCTCAAAAAGAAAAATTCATTTCTGGTTGTATTAATAACGGCTATACCGAAAAAAAGGCCCAAGAAATTTTTAGCTATATCGAACCTTTTACTAGCTATGGGTTTAACAAGGCTCACGCCGCTTCATATGGAATGCTTGCTTACCGAACAGCCTATATGAAAGCCAATTTCCCAGTTGAATATATGTGTGCTCTCTTAACCGCCGAATCTGGCGATTCAGACAAAATTTCTGACGGGATAGAAGAAAGCCGTAAAATGGGAATAATAATTGCCCCACCAGACATAAACAAATCCGACCGAGGCTTTGAAATGGAAGAAAACCCACAATCATTGGAAAAAATTGCCATCCGTTTTGGATTTGGCGCTATCAAAAACGTCGGCGAAGCTGCTATAGAAAATATTTTAAATGAAAGGAACCAAAATGGACCTTTTATTAGTTTTAGTGATTTTTGTCTAAGAGTTGATAGTCAAAAGGTTAACAAGCGCGTTTTGGAAAGTCTAATAAAAGTTGGAGCCATGGATCAATTTGGAGAAAGGAATGCAATATTAAGTTCGACAGAAAAAATTAGAAGTGATTGCGAAAAACTAACTACCAAAAAAAACAACGGCCAATTCGGCTTGTTTGATTCTCCCACAAAAGACAATTCCAAAATAATTGCTCCACCTGATAAGTTTTTAGAAGTTCCACCAATGACTGAAAAAGAAAAATTGTTAATGGAAAAAGAATTAATTGGCATTTTTGTAACCGAAAATCCTATTTACAAAATTCTTGCTCCATACGCCACCTCTGGTCTTCCAAAAATTAGCAATGCAATCTCCCAGCCAAACGATACTGTAATCAAAACTGTCGCCTCCATTCGAAAATTTAAAAATATATTAACCAAAAAAAATAACTCCAAAATGGCTTTTGTAACCTTAGAAGACGAAACCGGAAATATAGAAGCGGTTGTTTTTCCAAAAACATATGAACGAATGGCCCCTTTGATTGCCGAAAATAAAGTTATTTATGTCGAAGGTAAAATAAACATTCGAGAAGGAACTCCCTCAATTTTAATTGACTACATGTCAGAAGAAGTGCCTAAAAGTAAAAATAATTATGACTTTGTTATTACAGTCCCCAAAACAGCTAGTCAAGACCAACTGATGCAGCTCAACACTCTACTAAAAAACAACCCCAATGGTCACCGGGGACTAATAATTCTACCTAATGGGAAGAACTTACCACTTAGCTATGGAGTAAACTACAATGAAAAATTACAACAGCTTATTGACACCATCCTCTTGTCAAATAAAAATTAGCTTGCTAGACTACCAAAGTTTATTTTGATATAATTTCAAAGCAAAAATAACAAACTATGGCTTTAAAAATAACACATAAAGATCAAGAATTCTTTGTCGGTGATACCGTCAGAGTAAATTATAAAATTAAAGAAAAAGACAAAGAACGTCTTCAGGCTTTTGATGGAATAATTTTAGCTATACAAGGAACTGGAGAAAACAAGAATTTTATAGTTCAAAAACACGCTAGTGACTCGGTTAATGTCGAAAGGATTTTCCCCCTAAATTCTCCCTGGATAGACAGTATCAAAAAATTACGTTCACCAAAAGTAAAAGTTCGTCGCTCTAAGCTCTATTACTTACGTAATCCGAAAGCTAAAACTATCTAAGGTAGTCCCAAACTTCCTGCACCTAAAAAATACTATTTTGTTTTGTAATTATTAATTAGCAATTATTAATTAGTAATTATTTTCTGGGTCTTTAGCTCAGTGGTAGAGCAGTTGCCTTTTAAGCAATTGGTCGCGGGTTCGAGTCCCGCAGGACCCACCATGTCATTCTATGGTTTAATTCTTGGTATTAGTTTTGTAATCGGAATCAACTACTTTTACTCCCACAATATTGTTATTCCAAAAAATAAAGAAAATTATTTTATATTTTCTACCCTAATCTGGGGAATTATTGGTGCTCGAATATATGGGGTCGTTGCTGCTTGGCCTTATTTTTCTCAAAATCCACTTCAAATTTTAAATCTTCGTACTGGAGGATTAGGTATTTATGGTGGGCTTCTAGTTGGCATAATTTTTATTTATATTTTTTCTAAAAAAAATAAGATTAAATTTTTAAATATCACTAATTCTCTTGTCCCCATAATTCCACTTTGTCAAAGCATTGGACGCTGGGGAAACTATTTTAATCATGAAATTTATGGCATCAACAACCAACCGGTTTGGCTTTACGAATCAATTTTGTTATTTATTCTATATTTAATTTTTAAAAGATTTGGGAGTCATCAAACAGCTTTATTTTTGATTTATTACGGAATATTAAGATTTTTACTAGAATTTATTCGCCTTGATACTATTCCTATTCTTTATTTAAGTCTAGCCCAAATTTTAAGTCTGTTATTTATTATTATTGGTCTTATAATCATTAAATATGAAAACACTCATCATTAACCCCGGCTCTACCACCACCAAATTAGCTTTATTCGAAGAAAAAACACTAATATTCGAACACAAAATCGATCATGCTCAAGATCAAGAGTTTCAAGATAAGTTTTGTAAACCAGGTAATGTTCTTGATCAAATTGATTATCGTTTAGATCAAATAAATACAATTCTTAAACAAAACAATCTCGACCAACTCGATGCGGTTGTTGGTAGGGGTGGGATGTTGCCTCCGATTACTTCTGGGACATATACCGTCAATGAAAAAATGATTGATGATTTGTATCATCGCCCTCTTGCCAACCACGCCTCAAATCTTGGTGCCGCCCTCGCTTTGTCTATTGCTAAAACTTTTAATATTTCTGATCATGCTTATATCACTGATCCTGTCACGACTGATGAAATCGAACCTAAACACAAAATAACTGGTATTGCTGAAATCAAACGTTATGCTGCTTGGCACGCCCTAAACCAAAAAGCGGTTTCTCGAGAATATGCCAATTCTATCGGCAAAAAATATGACGAATTAAATTTAATTGTTGCCCATTTGGGTGGGGGAGCCTCATTTGGAGCTCATAAAAAAGGCAAAACAATAAATGTGGTCAATGCACTGTCGGGCGAAGGCCCGTTTACACCAGAAAGAGCCGGAGCTATTCCTGCTCAAGACCTAATCAGTCTTTGTTTTTCAAAAAAATATACTCAAGATCAACTTAATTATCTAATTGCTGGGGGTGGGGGACTATTTAATTTATTAAAAACAAAAAATGTTTATGAATTAAGGCAAAACTACGAAACACTTCCCTTAGAAACAAAAGAGATTCTTGACGAAATGATCACCGGTTTTTCTCGCTCTGTTTGCCAATTAATTCCTGACTTTGAAGGTGAAAAAATAGATCAAATTATTATTACTGGTGGAATAGCTCAATGGCCACTAATTACTGATAAAATTCAAAATGATCTACAACATATCGGAATTGGAGTAACTGTTATCCCTGGAGAAAAAGAGATGGAAGCGCTTCGAGATGGTGCCCTACGAATTTTATACAACCAAGAACAAGCGAAAGAATACAAATAAATTACCAGATTATTGGGTCTTGATTATTAAATATCAAATAGGCATTTGTTTGAGAAAAAGGCTTAGATCCAAAAAATCCATTGTAAGCTGACAAAGGAGAAGGATGTGCTGATTTAATTACCAAATGTTTGTTTTCATTAATTACGACACCTTTTTTTTGAGCATAATTTCCCCATAGAATAAAAACTAAGTTTTCTTTTTTGTCAGATAAAATTTTTACTATTGCATCGGTAAATTTTTCCCACCCCTTATTCTGATGTGAACCAGCCTGATTTGACCTTACTGTCAAAGTTGCATTTAGTAATAACACTCCCTGTTTAGCCCAGCTTTCTAAGTTACCATGATTATTGTTGGTTTTTTGGCCAATGTCAGTTTCTATCTCTTTATAAATATTTACCAAAGAAGGGGGAAGTTTGATTTCATTATTAACAGAGAAAGCCAAACCATTGGCCTGATTTGGTCCATGATATGGATCCTGACCTAAAATAACAACTTTTACTTTATCAAACGGAGTCAGTTCAAAAGCATTAAAAATAAATTTGGCCATCGGATAAACTGTCGACTTCTTATATTCCTCTTTCACAAATTCGACTAAACTCTCAAAATATTTTTCACTAAATTCTTTTTCTAAAACTTTTTTCCAACTAGGTTCGATTTTTACATCCACAAACATATTTTAAGACAAATTTGATGTTTAATCCAACAATCAAAATAATTACAAGACAACGCACATATGATACACTTTGATATGAACATAGAAGACTTCGGAGGTAAAACAGGTTTTAATCAAGAGAGAGATTCAATGTATCGATTGCTTAATCTAGAAATAATGTACCAATCTCAGGTTGAATTCGTAAAAAACAAACAATTCAATAAATGGAGAGTAACCTTTGACGACAACGCGTACAATCCAATCAGTAAGATAGATCTTTGTAAGATTCCCTTTACCCGAACCAAAAAATAAAATTTAAACAAGTTTTGTGACTCCGGAGGGAGTCGAACCCTCGATTACCTGGATGAAAGCCAGGTGTCCTAGGCCACTAGACGACGGAGCCTTGATTAAAACGTGTCTTATTCTATCAAAATTTATTTCTATTTTCTATCCACACGATTTTAAGTTATACTCAAAACTATATACCAAACATATTTTTTAGACATTAGATATTAGACATTTTTATTAATGATTTATATTTTCCACGGTGATGACCAAAACAAAAGCCGAAACGCTTTTAATGTAATTCTCGACCAAAAAAAAGACTGCGACATTTTGAGGTTAGACCCAAAAGAAGCTAACCCAAACACTGTTAACAATTTTATTAATAGCCAATCTTTATTTTCCACTCCTAGGATAATTGCCATTTCAAATTTTTTTTCAATATCCAAGCCAATTTTGGACAAAATTATCAAATCAATAAAATCAAATTCTAATTTTGATGTTTATATTTGGCAAGATAAAACTCTAACAACCACCCAACTTAAAACCTTTTCCCAGGTTAAAACGGAAACTTTTCCTTTGGATAAAATAATTTTTAAATGCCTCAACAATCTAATACCCAAAAATATAAATCGATTTATTACCCTTTATCATCAGGTATTAGAAAAAGAACCATTTGAATTATTTTTATTCTGGGTAAAATTTAATCTTAGAAAACAACTCACAAGTTATTCAAAATTCAATCAAGATACCCTAAAAAATACTTATCTTCAAATAATTGAATTAGATTATCAAATAAAAAGCGGCCAACTAGCAATCCCAAAAGAAATGGCACTTGAAAGAATTTTTATTGGTTTAATGAAGTAATAAATGTTAAAATTTATCAATAAATATCTATACTTTTTATGAATTTCAATATTGACAACTTATCATCTTCCCAAAAAATAATTAAACCCTGGGGCCAAGAAATAATCTACACCACCCCCGACCTAAAATACACTTTTAAACAAATCCAAATTAACGATCAGGCCCGTTTGTCACTGCAATCTCATACTGAAAAAGTTGAAACGTTTGTGTTGATTGAGGGTCAAGCCGATTTGATTATCGGAACAAACATAGAAAAACTAGAGACAATCCATATGGAAATAAAAAAAGGTTACAACATCCCAGTTGGGACAATCCACCGAATGATTGGGATAAAAAACGCCATTATTCTCGAAGCCTCAACTCCAGAAACCGGAACCACTATCCGATATCAAGATGATTACCGCCGACCTGACGAAACCCAAGACACAAGAGAACAACCAAATCGGGGTTGGCAACCAAATCAGTAAAGTCACTATTTTTCTGCTATTCTTTTTATATGACAAACAAACCAAACGTTTTGTGGTTCTCACAATTAGGGATTGATGATGTTAATGTGGTTGGTGGAAAAGGAGGAAATTTGGGTGAAATGTATAATCTTGGCATTCCAATCCCAAACGGTTTTGTTGTCACCTCCAATGCCTACTTCCAATTTATAGAAGAAAACAAATTAAAACCCGCCATTAAAGACATCTTAAAAATTACCGATGTAGATCAACCAGATCAACTTTTACAAGCTTCCAAAAAAATTAGGTCTATTATTCGCAAAACTCCAGTTAGCGAACAGTTAGCTATTGAAATAATGAAAGCCTACAAAAAACTTTCTGGGTTTGGTGGTCTAAAAAATATTCCTGTTGCCGTGAGGACCTCAGCCACAGCCGAAGATTCGCTCGACGCCTCATTCGCTGGTCAAGGAGATACTTTTTTAAATGTTTTAGGCGAAGTAAACGTTGTCAATCGGGTTCGTGACTGTTGGTCTAGTCTGTTTACATCCAGGTCTATTTTTTATCAAGTAAAAAAACATTATGATCATTTCAAGATTGGTGTTGCCGTGCCAGTTCAAAAACTAATTAACTCAGAAATATCCGGGATAATGTTTACAACAAATCCAGTTACTAATGCCAAAAACGAAATAATTGTTGAAACTATTTGGGGGTTAGGCGAGTATATAGTTCAAGGTAAAATTACCCCAGATCAACACGTTGTCGACAAAACTAATTGGAAAATTATTTCAGAAGAACACGTCACCCAGGATATCCAATTAATAAAAGGAGACGACGAAACCAAAGAAGCTCCTGTTCCCAAAACGAAAAAAAATAAAAAGAAAATCGACGTTTCTATGGCAATTAAAATTGCCAAAATTGGCCAAAAACTTCACAATCACTATGGTAAACCTCAAGATGTTGAATTTGCCATCGATAGGGGAAAATTATATATAGTCCAAACAAGACCAATTACCACAATAGTTTCTAGCCAAAAAACACTAGACAACCAAAAAATTGTTATCGACCAAGCACCTTATTTAACTGGTGAACCAGCCAGCCCCGGTATTTCTTCTGGAGTAGTTGTAATAATCAAAGACCCAAAGGAAATAACCCGGGCCCAAAAAGGACAAGTCTTGGTCACCACGATGACCACTCCTGACTTTGTCCCAGCCATGAAAAAAGTAAACGGAATTATTACTGACAAAGGAGGTCAAACTTCCCACGCCGCAATTGTAAGCCGCGAACTCGGTGTTCCCTGTGTTGTCGGAACTAAAACCGCCACCAAGGATTTAAAAGAAGGAGATATAGTCACCCTAAATGGGACTGAAGGAAAAATCTGGAAAGGGGATTTAACCAACGGTCATGATTTTAAAAACCAACCAACCACAAAAACAAGTACCAAAAAAACTGCCACTAAAGTCTATGTTAATTTGGGCGAACCAGAACTCGCCAAAACCATTGCCCAAAGAAATGTTGATGGAATTGGTTTACTTCGAGCTGAGTTTATGATGGCCAATATTGGGACTCACCCTAAATATATAATTGCCCAAGGAAAAGAAAAAGAGTTTATTTCAGAATTAGCCAAAAATATAGTTGAATTTTGTAAAAGCTTCAACCCAAGACCAGTAATCTACCGTGCCACAGATTTTAAAACAAATGAATATCGTTATTTAAAATACGGAAAATTATATGAACCAGAAGAACCTAATCCACTAATGGGTTTTAGAGGAGCATCTCGATATATTCAATCACCAGATGTTTTTTCTATGGAGTTAGAAGCTATTAAAATGGTTCGAAATAAATACGGTTACAAAAATTTATGGTTAATGATCCCTTTCGTTCGAACCCCAAAAGAGTTGATGGATGTAAAAAAAATTGTATCCCAAAACGGACTACTTCGTTCGCCCTCGTTTAAGTTTTTTATGATGGCAGAAATTCCAAGTAATGTAATTCTTCTGGATGAGTTTATAGACGTCGGGATAGACGGAATCTCAATTGGTAGCAATGATTTAACCATGTTGACCCTGGGGCTTGACCGAGATAATAGTGAAGTCGCACCAAGTTTTAACGAAATGGATCCAGCTGTACTCTGGTCATTAAAAAGACTAATTACCAAAGCCAAAAAAAGAGGGATTTCTTGTTCAATTTGTGGTCAAGCTCCAAGTAATTATCCAGAATTAGTTGAAAACCTGGTTAAATGGGGTGCAACCAGTATTTCTGTTAGCCCAGACGCAATCGACGCTACCAGAGAAATTGTCGCTGCAGCAGAAAAGAAAAAAATTACTCAAAAATAACAACGATTTCACCTTTGATATTTTTAGACTTTATTTGGTCAAAAATCTCATTAGCTTTCCTAGTCATTATTTCTTCAAACTTTTTAGTCATTTCTCGACATACTGAAACTTCAATGTCGCCACCATAGACGATCTTAAGCTCTTCGATTAGTTTAACTAGTCTGAAAGGAGATTCGTACACAATCTTAGCACCATCAAAAACTTTATATTTTTCCAAAATTTTTCTTCTTTCGCCTGGTTTTTTTGGTAAAAAACCCAAGAAAGAAAACCTACCACTAGCAATCCCCGACAAAACTAAGGCGTTTACTGCCGCACAGGCACCAGGAATAGAAGTTACTTTATATCCTAATTTATGACATTTTTTAATTAATCTATACCCAGGATCGGATATTAACGGCGTACCAGCGTCTGTTACCAATCCCACATCTTTACTTTCACCCAATAGTTTTATAACTTCTGGAATTTTTTGTTCTTCCACTTCATCATAAAAAGAAATTAATTTTGGTTTATTATTTATAGCCAAATTAGCCAACATTAAACCGGTATTTCTCGTATCTTCACATAACAAATACTCAACGTTTTCCAAAGTTTCTAAGGCTCTTAGTGTAATATCCTTCAAGTTTCCAATTGGTGTAGCAATTATGTACAACATAAAATTAATTTTAATTTTCAGTTAAATTGTCTAATCACGGCCACTACCTTACCCCGAATCTCAACATCGGTCACATAGATAGGGGACATAGTCGAATTGGCTGGTTGAAGTCGAATTCGAGTGGCTTCTTTATAAAATCTTTTTAAAGTGGCAAAACCATTTTTTAATACTGCCACCACAATATCCCCGTTATAAGCATTCTGTTGTTCTTTGATAACCACATAATCACCATTTAATATTCCGTCTTCGATCATAGAGTCTCCTTTTGCCTGCAAAACAAACGACTTGTCGCCTGGTTTAACAAAACTACTGCTAACAGACAAGGTAGCGTTGGGGTCAGTGTAAGGTTCGATTGGCTCACCACAAGCAATAAAACCTAATACTGGTAATTCTGTCATAGAGGACAATAAGGCTTTGTTTTCAGTGTCTTTTTTTAGCAATTCTATTCCTCTAATTGCTCCTTTGTATCTGCGAATTAATCCTTTTTTTTCTAAAACAGCCAGATGTTCGTGAACAGTTGACAATGAAGATAATCCTAAATATTGAGCAATTTCAGTAAGTGTGGGAGCACAACTATTCTCGTCTATTTCGCTTTCAATGTAGTCTAAAATTTGTTTTTGTCTTTTGTACAATATTGTTGCCATAAAAGAATATTACACGAATAATACCCGAAGTCAATAAAGTAAATTTGATGATATATTAATATAACTTATGTTTTTTCAGTGTTTAATACTAATATTTCTTGTTTCAACCGGTCAAGTCTTTGCTCAAAACGAATTTGATATCAACCAAAAAGTTCAATACCAACTTGATTTAAATGGCGATGCCCAAGTTACACAAGAGATCGAACTCATAAACAATTTGTCCCAAGTTTATCCAAAAGAATATCAAATAGTAATCTCTTCACCCGATATCGAAAACTTCTTTGCCTCTGACCAACAAGGCAGTATTGTTCAAAAGATTGAAAAACAAAACGATCAAACAACTATTGATTTAAAATTTAACGACCAAAAGGTTGGGAAAAACCAAATTACTTCATTTAAACTTAATTATAACCTTCCAAAACTAGCCACCCAAAAGGGG
>JAEHHB010000030.1 GCA_019248165.1 Candidatus Shapirobacteria bacterium S2_F12 | reverse complement strand
GGGGCGGCAGACACCGTAAAACAGTTTGGAGCAAAGGAAATTATTATTTGTGCTACTCACGCTTTGTTAAACGGTGAAGCGTCTAAAAATTTGCAAAAATGTGGTGCGACAAAAATAATGCTTTTAGATTCAGTCCCAATCCCAAAAGAAAAAAGAATTAAAAAGATGGAAATAATTTCTTTGGCAACATTTTTGAGCAAAATTATAGATCGAGTTCATAATGAACAGTCGCTAGGGGAATTGTTTAAATGGGAAGAACAACACAAGTTAATATAAAAATTTAGATTTTACCGTAAGGTTTAAATAAAAGACAGTTATTTATTTATATAAAAAGATGGATCAACAAATTAAAGATTTAATAAACAAAGAAGAAAAACGCCAAAAAGAATTAGTTCACTTGATACCAAGTGAAAATTTTGTTTCGGAAGAAGTGGCTATGGTTTTAGGGAGTTGTTTGACCAATAAATATGCCGAAGGATATCCAGGAAAAAGGTATTATCAAGGGAATGAGTTTATTGATGAGGTTGAAAGTTTGGCTATTGAAAGGGGTAAAAAAATATTTGGAGTGGAACACTTAAACGTTCAACCATACTCAGGTAGTCCGGCAAATAGTGCCATCCAAATGGCTTTGTTGGAGAGGGGTGATAAAATTTGTGGTTTAAAATTGTCGGCCGGTGGGCATTTGACACATGGACATCCAAAAATAACCTTTTCGGGAAAATTTTTTGAAAGTGTTCAGTATGATGTCGAAGAAGACGGACGAATAGATTACGACAAGCTCGAGCAACTAGTCTTACAAGAAAAACCAAAAATGATTATGGCTGGGACGACAGCTTATCCTTACGTATTAGACTTTAAAAGATTTGGAGAAATTGCTGACAAGGTGGGGGCGTGGTTGGTTGCCGATGTGTCACATATTATTGGGTTGATTGTGGGTGAAGTGCACCCCAGTCCAACACCTTATGTTCACTTGATCATGAGTACGACTCACAAAAGCTTGAGGGGCCCACGAGGGGCCTTTATTGGGATTACTAAAAAGGGATTAGAAAAATCAAAAGAATTGTTTGGAGACGAACTCGAGATTGCCAAAAAAATTGATCGAGCGGTATTCCCTGGGCTACAGGGTGGTCCTCATGAAAATAATATTGCTGCCATGGCAGTATGTTTTGCTGAAGCCGATACTCAAGAATTTAAAGATTATGCTGCCCAAATTGTCAAAAACGCTAAAATATTAGCTGACACACTTAGAAATAATGGTTTAAAAGTTTTTGGGACAGAAAATCATTTGATGGTAGTCGATGTGGGTTTAGAGAGAGGGAAAGAAATTGCTATAAAATTGGAGCAAAACGGAATCGTGGTTAATGCCAATACTATTCCTCACGAACAGGGGAGTCCATTTAAACCATCAGGAATTCGTCTGGGAACTCCGGCAATGACCACTCGAGGGTGGAAAGAAAAGGAGTTTGAAGAGTTGGGCAACAGAATGGCAAAGATTATAAATAGTAATTAGTTAATAGCGAGTAGTTATGATTACTGAAGAACAAAAGCAAAACTTAATACTAGCTGCGAAAGAAGCTTTAAATAATCCTTTTTTGGGGGGTTCAAAAAATAAATATACAGCTGCGGTATTAACTTCAAGGGGCAATATTTATTCTGCTGTTAGTTATTTTTCTGACACTTATTCTCTTACTCTTCATGGAGAACAGGCGGCCCTATCTCATGCAGCTTGCCATGGTGAAAGTGAAATTGTAGCAATTGCTGTTGCAAGTTCAGAGGATAAACAAACAGGGGAGTTTACGAATCCATGCCATATGTGTAAACAATTGCTTTACGAAAGTCAGAAAAGAAGTGGTGTTTCCATGCTGGTTATTTTGTCTAACAATCATGGAGAAACTAAAGAAATCGCTCTATCTGATATGATTTCTTTTCCTTGGCCAGAATAATTGATATTTTTTTTCTGTGCGAGTAAAAAGATTATTATTTAAGATTTGGATTTTTTAAGGATGAAGAGAAGAGTGGTGAGTGTGATACCTATTCCAAGGTAGATGAGGAGTTGAGGCCAGAAGAAGACATATATTTTTGGTGGGTTAGGATTTTGGAACTCTGGATTTGAAGGCAATGCCCAAGCGTTGGCCCAATTGTTGGCTGTGACATGGTTTTTGAGAAAAACTGGTTTGTGACCGCTAAAATAATAAGCAAGCCAATTTTTATTGAAGGCTTCATCAAGAATAACGTATTTAACTGGACTGGTTTCAATATGGTCTATTTTAGATTGACTAAGTAGGTGAAAAGGAATTGGAATAACGGCAATTTGGTCAAGATATGATTTGGATGGGGTACTCCCGTAAGAGATGTTCTCTATATTAAGTTTGTAGCCAAAGTTGTTGCCAGTTGGCGGAACTAAAAAATAATCCCAAAGAATGTCAGGGTTTTTGCTTAATTGGTCTTCGATGGCACACAAAAATGAATAGCTGTTTTCAAGGCAAAGTCGTAGGGGAATACCAGAATAATACTTACTTTTTATGGCAACAATATAACCAAAAGAATGAGGTAAATCATATAGATCAGCACTAAAACCATCGGGTTTATTTAAACTAGAAAGGGTTTGGTGGGGATAAAGGTTGGTACTATGACTGATAAACTCAATTTCTCTGGAGTGGCCACTTTTTTGGCCACTAAAATTAAGATCGATTAATTCGTCGTTAAGATAATTTGGGCTTTGAGTAAAAATATTAACTTGTCCTAAATAGATTTCCTGCGGTAATGGGAGTGAAAAACTAAACTTTTGATTGTTTATAGTAATTTCGGTAGTTGTGGAATCGACAATGAATTGGTTTTTTAGAGATTCAGAGGCACTGGTGGGTAAGGGGTAGACAAAATTAATTTGATATTTATCATCAATTGGTTTGAGGTAGACTGCAGTAGGGATAACTCTTTCACTTAAATAGGTTGAGGGTATTTTGATGTCAAGTGAATGAGTATTGACGGTAACGTGCCATTGGTTGTCTGACATTTGGTCTAATTTTATTTTTGAAAGATCAAATTGCTGGTATTTTGTAAGAATGTTTCTAAATGGGAAGTAGTCACTGGTTTTATCGATGGTGACGTATGGAGTGGTGGCGTAGTCAAAAAACCCCCAACGATAAGCTGGACTAACGAAGTTATTAATTGTTTCGGTTTTAATTTTTGAGTACGGGAAGTTTGTTTGGTAGATAGTTAGATTTTCAAACTGGTTAACGAGTTTGATTGTTTTTTTAATTTGTAATTGTTTTAACATATCGTCGATCTCGTATTTGAAAGTAATCTGGTCGTTGTTTTTGTCTGAAGAACTAATAAGACTTTGATCCCAAACGAGGTATTTTATCTGGTATTTTTCTAAAGTTTTTGTAAAACTATCGATGTTTTGGTTGTACAGGCTATAAAAAAACTCTTTGTATGATTGTTCGTTTTGGTTACTCCAACGATCCGAATCACGATCAAGAAGGTTTTGTGACAAATTAAACCAGAGAAATCCAGAGCCTTGATAATTCCAGTCGTAATATTGCCAACCAGATGATTGATTTAGAGGAACAACCAAGACTCGACCGTCGGTTTGTTGGTTCATAAATTGCCAAAATTGAAAATATGAGGTGGGGATGTTTGTTTTGACGGCAGGGGAAATTAGATTACCTTTAAAAATTGGGAAGCCGTAAATAATAAGGCTCCAGGTAATAATGATAGCGATAAACAGTTTTGGTTTGAATGTTTTAACTTTTTGGTAAAAGAAGTTTAGAAAATAAGAAAAGAAAAGTGTTAGGCCAAAAAGTTGCAGGATGGACAATTTGGTAAATATAAACCTAAAAGATTCTCTAATAGTAGAATTCTTGATTAGGAAATCAAATAGATAGGAAAAAGGGAAAGTTTTGTTGGAAAGAAGTACAAAAGGAATTATAAAAAACGGGGACAGACTGATAAATAGTTTATCTTTTTTCTTCAAAGCAATGATTAGCCCAAAAACACTAAGAATAAAGATAGAATATCCAATTGTTAGAACTAATGGGTTTTTTAGATGTAATTGCCATTGAGGCATAAGGTTTTTGAAAGAATTCTTGGAAAAGTCAAAAATCGACCAGTTAAGATAAAACCCTCTGATTAATGAGGAATCGGTTAAGACTCCGTTTTGGCGGTTTCTTAATAAGTATTCTTGGGAATAAAGTCGATTGTCTCGATTTTCAAGTGGGGCAGACGACGAAGATAGAATGTAAAAAATATTGGGTATTAGCCAAAAAGCGTTTAATAATAAAGTAAAAGTGATTAGTTTAAAGGATCTTTTGAAAGATTCTTTTTGTAGCAGAGAATACAGTACGAGAAATGAGGAATATATAAAAAAGAAAGCATACCAGAGCTGGGAAGCATAAGCCTGAGGAGAAGACAGAATGGTTAGTAGTGAGTAGATTAGTAGATATCTGGTTTTTTTTAATTCTAGATATTTTAGTGAAAAAAGAATTAAAAAAGGTAAATAAGCCCATTGGGTGGGAAACATTTCAAATGGGACATAGAATTGCTGAACAGTCGAGAGATTAAAAATGTATAGTAGGGCTGTCAAAAAAGAGACAAGATTTATAAAAAAAGATTTATAATTTTTGAATAAAAAATTTATTAAAAAATAGATACCTAAAGGGCCAAGAATAAACATTAAAAATACATAACTATAACGAAGAAAGTTTAAGGGTAGGATAAAGTGAAGTAAATAAAGAATAAAAACTCGGGGGACATCTGATATTTGGGCGTGAGCGGGAACAGCCCCTAGGCCTTGTTCTGAGTTCCAAAGACTTAATAGTCGTTTAAAATTAAGAGAAAAATTAAACTCGGGATGAAGAGTATCCCAGCCAGTGAGAAAGGTTTTTGGGGTATAGTTTAGGAAACAGATAACACCAGTCAGTAATATTAAAATTACCGGAAACAACTTTGGTAGAATAGATAGTTTTCTTGTCACTAAATAAGTATACAAGAAACCAACGAGTACTGGCTAATATTTATTTTTTGATGGCAGGAACAGTTTCGGCTCTTAAAAGTTGGAATTGATATCTAGAAGTTCCATCTTCGTTTTTGCCCCATTGAGTTCTTTCGACAGTAATGACAGTAGCGGAATCGGCGTTTCTTTCTCCTTGATCGGTTTGACCGATAAATCCAGTTTCAGGTACACCTTCTCCTAAACGAGTAAGATAATGATTGGCTAGTCTTTTTTCAACTTCAACGGTTTCCTTAGCACTGCCATCCCACAATCGACCCCAACCTTGGAATCCAGCTTCAACGGTTACCGAATTGGTAGGGAAGCGGTACACTTTGTCGGTTCTATTTAGGATTAAGACAACAACTGCGCGACCAGGACCTCCGTCGACCCTTCCGATACCGGGCATGTCGACTGTTAAGCCAGTGTGAACCATCCAACTATAAGCTGGGATTTGTGGTCCAGATTGGTGATCTTGGTATTGATTATAATCATTGGTACCATCGGTATATCCGGCTAGTGGCTCATATCCGTTTCGACTAGTATTAAGATATTTCTGGAAATCACGAGTTATTTTGGCAGACTCTTGGCCTAATTTCTTGGTTTTAAGAGGACTGACTATTAAATTTTTGTCTGGGGTAAAACCAATAGCTTTAGAAAAATCAACAAGGATGGCTTCTTGGTCGGGGGTTTGGAGCATATAAACACGGCTCCCCGGGGTAACTTCTTGGCTATAATTTGATTCTGCTGGCAAGTCGGTTCTGGTCTCTGGTTGTGAATTGGGGACCTCGACTTTGATAAACTCGGCTATGGCGGGGGCACTATTGAGGGCGATGGAAGTAGCAACAAGGGCACTGGCAATTTCTTTTTTCATATTTTTGTATATTAATATATATTAATAGTACATAGTTATTATAACACGGTATGTGTATATCAATTGTTAATTTTATCTGGGGTGTATATAAAGAGAAAGGGCCGGGTATGTGTTGTGCTAATGTGTGTTGATGTATTTTATTGTTTGCAAGACGTGAGTCTTACAATTTTATATACATAACACGCAAAAGCGCACATACTCGGCCCTAATTAGGTCGGTCTGTTGAAGTTAGTTGAGGTCTGAGTCTTGGCGGGTCCACGTGGGAAACTGAGTTTGGACCGATTTGACGATCAAATTCTCAGAATACTGAGTGGTGTACCAAGCTTTCCAGTCTGGGTTGACAGTTACTCGCTGTCCTTCGCGGACATGGATGACCAAAAAGGTTTTTTCGTTGTTGTCATAAATGACAGTTCCGTCAACCTCGACGTCACCGCTGATAATTCCGTCGGATGGGACAGTGTAGGTTCCACCAAGCATGTGGATTTTAGACAGGCCGTTTTCGCCAAACCAGTTGAAATTTTGGTTGGCGTAGTATCCCGGCCAGGAGTCATTGAATAGGATAGTTTCCTGATCAGTGTCTCCGCGGAACACGGTAATTGTTTCATTGCCGTTGTAAACAGGAATACTGTTATTGTTGGCTTGCGGGACATAGGCCGGAGCAGGTGCTGCTTCAGGCGCCGGAGTGACGTAGACGGGTACATAATTGTTCGCCTGGATATTGGCAGCCTGAGAATTGGTGGACTGGAGCCGGGAGATCTCGTTTCGGTATCCTGTTACCATCTGGGTGAGATAGATCGCACCAGCGATGGCCACAATGAACAGAACGATGATCCACCACCAGCGGAAGCCGGTTTTCTTGTTTTCCATGGTTTCTTCCTCCTTCCAAATCGGTATGGGATTGGGGTTGGGCGTCGGCGGGGTAGGCGGGGTAGGCGGCAACGGGTCTTTTTCAGGTTTATCCATTACATTGAACTTCTGAGACCCGCACTCGCGGCAAAAACTGTCGGTCATTGCCACTTTCAGATTGCACTTGGCGCACACCTTATATGCTGTTCTGGCCATGGGGTTTTCCTCCTTATTGTCTGTGTAGTACGGATCGTTGGGATCCATTGGTTTGTCGCAGTCTGGGTTGGGACAGTGCTTGCCTTGTGTGCGGGTTATTTTTCCGCAGGCCGGGCACTTCCTCCTTGAGGGGGTTTTCTTCTCTTGTTCCATGGGGCTACCTTCCTTTCCTTGGTGGGGCCTGTGTCTAGCACTTCCCAACATTAGACCGTGGGCCTGTGTCTAGCACTTCCCGACCAAACTCCTTGGGGCTTTATATAAAAAAGCAGATATTCATCTGCTGGGTTTGTAATGATACATACCGTCCTGGGTTTAATTGTTTAAACCCAAAATGGTATGTACCATTATTTATATAAAGTTTTAACTAACTTCTACAGATTGTTAACGTACTGTAAAACTTTTGGTCAAAACGCAATGTCTTGATTTAATTAGTTTTACTTTGTTAATGTTTGATACTTTTTTAGTATCGGGAGGATTATAGCGTATAAGTGTTAAAATGTCAAGATTATAGGATAAAAACACCCCGACTAAATGGTCGGGGTGTTAAATAAATTTTTATTTTTTTTAGATTTTAATTTCTTCGAACAATGTCTCTTTGTGGATCTGGTTGTTCTTCGATTTTAGAATCATCAAGAGTTGCCTCTTGTTTTATGGTTGGATATTTTCCACCATTTGCTTCGAGTTCTGCCATAGTGGCAAATTTGCCGCCGTTTGCTTCCAACTGTTCTTTGGTAGCTGGAATGTGGGCGTCACCGTATCGTTCTGGTATTGACATACTGTTTTCTCCTTTAATAAACTTTTAATACAAGATGTGTATGTTTTGGTTTTTTGTAAGGTGTAGTGTAACACAGAAAAATAACCTGTCAAGATTATGGGACAGAAAAATAAAATTTCTAAAGTCTAATTTCTAATGTCTAAATAAAACTATACTATTTGGTTTAAAATTTTTTTTAAGTCGGATTGATAGTTTGGACTGCGAAGTGCGAGGGTTATGTTGGCTTGAAGCCAGCGAAGAGGATCACCGGTAGTTAGCCAGTCTTCGTCTTTTTCAAAGGACTGGGTTAAAACTATCCCTTGTTTGGCGAGGGCGTTGCTGGCGTCAGTAAACCAAAGCTCGCCGTCACGAGATAATCCTTGCGACTCTAGAAGTGGAAAAACTTTTGGGGTAACCAAGAAGCGACCACCTTGAGCCATAGTCGATGGAGCTTGGTCAGCTGGGAGTTTTTCTAACATGGCTGAGATACGATTGGGGTATTTAGAATCCTCTTGGTATTGAGCTGACCCATAGCGAGCAATTTCATTTATACCGACATCTTTGACACCAATAATTTCATCTGGTTGATATTTTTCGAAAGTAGTAATCATTCGACTTAAGAATTGACCTGGGGTTGGTTCGACGGTTAGGTCGTCGCCATACATGTAGATAAAATGATTTAGACCGACAAATTCTTTGGCACTTAAAAGAGGGGACCCAGTACCATATGGAAAATTTGGATTTTGTTCAATAAACGTTAGTTTGGCTTTTGACCAAATATTTTTTAGGCTATCTAAGTATTCGAGTTTGTTATTGTCAGTCAGGTATTTTTCTAGATCAGCATCAGGAGAGAAATATTTTTCCAAAGAATTTTCACCCAGTCGATGAACAATAGCAATTTCGGTAATCCCAGCTCCAATGGCTTCTTCAATAAGATATTGAATATTTGGTTTAGACAAAATAGGAACTAATTCTTTGGGATAGGATTTAACTACAGGAAGAAATCTGGTTCCTCGACCAGCAGCAGCAATAACAGCTTTGGTAATCATAGATTAGAGCTCTAGAAGGTTAGATAAAATGATAATATTTTATTTTTATTAATATTTAAATTTCTAGTCATGAATTTTCTCACTGGAAAATGAGTCTGCGTTGCAGGCTCAAAATCGCTCGAAAATTACGACTTCGAGATTTAAATTAAAAATTTAGAAATTTAAAGTTTTTATAAATTTAACCAAATCGTCGTGGAATTTGGGGTCTTTGAGAGCGACGGTGATATTGGCGGTAAGCCATCGAAGAGGGTCACCGGTTGTTAGCCAGTCTTCTTCATTTTCAAAAGCTTGAGTTAAGACAATGTCGTTTTGAGCTAGATAGTTGTTGGCATCAGCTAACCAGAGCTCATTACCAAGACCAGTTTTTTGGGTACTTAAGATTTCAACAACTTTATTGGACAAAACAAAGCGACCACCTTGCCCGAAAGTTGATGGAGCCTGGTCAGCTGGGAGTTTTTCTAACATAGCTGATATTCGATTTGGGTATTTAGGATCGTCTTGATATTTGGCGCTGCCGTATCGAGAAATTTCTTCACGACCGACATCTTTTACAGCAATAACGCAAGCGGGGGAGTATTGATCAAAAGTGGTTAACATTTTGGTTAAAAATTGACCTGGGGTTGGTTCGACGGTTAGGTCATCGCCGAACATATAGACAAAATTGTCCTTACCAATAAATTCTTTTGCCGCTAAAATTGGAGAACCATTGCCATAAGGTAAATTAGTTGGTTGGGGAATAAATGTTAGTTTGGCTTTTGACCAAATATTTTTTAGGCTATCTAAGTATTCGAGTTTATTATTGTCAGTCAGATATTTTTCTAAATCAGCATCAGGAGAGAAATATTTTTCCAAAGAATTTTCACCAAGTCGATGAACAATAGCAATTTCGGTAATCCCAGCTCCAATGGCTTCTTCAATAAGATATTGAATATTTGGTTTAGACAAAATAGGAACTAATTCTTTGGGGTAGGATTTAACTACAGGAAGAAATCTGGTTCCTCGACCAGCAGCAGCGATAACAGCTTTGGTAATCATAGATTAGAGCTCTAGAAGGTTAGAACATTAGAGCGTTTGATAAAATAATTATTAACTGGATTAGGTAAATGGTAACATAAAAATATTTTTGGTAGAATATGGAACCTTCAAAGGGCCTATAGCGTAGTTGGTAGCGCGTCCCCATGGCATGGGGAAGGTCAGGGGTTCGAGTCCCCTTAGGTCCACCTTAGCTAAAGACTTGGCGGATAAATCCACTTTAAAAATTTAGGTCTGTGGTGAAATGGTATCACAGCAGTCTCCAAAACTGCTTTTCCAGGTTCGACTCCTGGCGGACCTGCAGTCTCCAATCCCGCTGTTGCGGGACGACTCCTGGAAGAAGCCCATTGTTGATTAATCTGGATACTAGCTCCATCACTACAAAAAATTGTTAAAATAATAGAACATATGGGAGAAGCAATAACGAAAGATTTTGGGTCTTTTAGAATTAATGAAAATGGCCGACCTGACCGTCGAACCAACCCCAGGTCAATTCTTAAGTCGAATGATTACTACTTTCGAAAAATATCAACCAGATGAAATTATTGGTGTCAAAGATGTCGGTATAAA
>JAEHHB010000003.1 GCA_019248165.1 Candidatus Shapirobacteria bacterium S2_F12 | reverse complement strand
GAGCCAGACAAAAGTGGCAGTAACGATTAAAAAGGGAACTAGTTTTTCGGCGATATCTGAGAAACTAGTTTTTTTTGTTTCTGATAAAAAATCAGGTTTAAAATTATATATTTTATACATGTTTATCAAGTTTTAATTATTAATTAATATAACTATCTACTATTAGAAAAAGGCTGTCAAGCTTAAAAATGATGCGGATAATGATGTATTTTGATAGTAGAATTATTGATTAAAAATTAATAATTAGTAATTTCACATTTGTTTACACGGTGAGTTCGGGTAGTATCAATGTATATAAATATAGTTAATAGTAAATAGCTTTTAGCTAATAGTTAAAAACTTGAATGCGGAGATGTGCGGTTTAGATATTTAGATATTAAATGATATATAAAAACAACCAATATTTGCTTTTACTCTTTTTTAAAATTTAGTTATCTTTTTTGATATTTACTATCCAAAATAGATTTTATCTGTTGGTTGACCTTGAATTTTTCAATTAAACAAATTGTATATATTTAGATATATATATGAATATAAAGACATAATAAGGTGGGGATTGATAGACTTAAATTTCAGTTTATTTAAAATATCTGTTTTCTAGTCGTTAGTGATTTTATAAACGAATAAAAATTAATGGAAATAACCAAGTAATGTATCGATTGAGACGTTTAGCAATAAAATACTACTTTTGCTAATAATCTTTTTTGTTATGATTTACCTATTGATTTTTGACAATTAATGCTATTATTAAGGTGTAAATGAAACAAAAAACAAGTGTTAAATCGTATTTTGAAAAGAATAAATCAATGTTGATCGCGGTCACGGGTGCGTTTTTGGCAATTGTTTTTATTTTGTACTTAGCAACTTCGGTTTTACCAAAAGTTTTGGTGACACTATCTAGGGCTAGTTTTTCTGATAAAGTATCTGTCTCTAGCTCATTTATGGTAGGAGAGAAAATTTTGGCAAAGGCTGATGGTAAGGATGATTGTGTAATCTCGGTTTTTTTGCTTGATAAAAACGACAAGGCTGTCTCAGGAAAGAATGTAGAGTTGACTGGTATGGACAATATTCCCTTAAGCACCCCAAGTGATGGAAATGGAAAAATTACTTTTAAGTTGACTTCATCTGAAGAAAAACAATTTAAGATTAACGCTAGTTATGGTGGGCAGCAGTTGCCTCAGACAATCGTGGTGACGTTTCGCAATTAGTTAGTAGCGTTTAGCTTTTAGTAAATAGCAAGACATTTTATATACGTTATTGTGAGGAGCAGTTACAATAGTGACGCGGCAATTCCAATGAGATTGCTTCTCCGCCAGATGGCGGATCACAATGACGTAATTGACGTTCGCATTGGAGTGGTTATATTTTGGCAATGATGTGGTTTGGGTTTGATTGATGTATTTATCAAAAAATTATTAGCAGAGTGAGGATTTGATTGATAAGTAAAATTTGAGAGAGGATTTGGGTTTAGTTTTAGGATAAAAATAAAAAAAATGTCTAATTTCTAATAAAGTCTTTAACAAAATAACACTTATTTAAAATTGACAGAGCCACCATTGTAAACTTGTTTGATTTGTTCTTGAGTAAGGGCGTAATTATAGATACGGACATCATCGAGTTTTCCGTTAAGTAGATAATTGAGTCCAGCCCCCCATGCATAAGCGCCAAGAGATATATTTTGATTGTTAGTTCTTAGTGATTGATTCCAGGTATTTTCAGCCACCTTTACTCCGTCAACATAAATTCTTTTTGTCGGTTTAGAGAACCAAAAAATAACGTGGTGCCAATTAAGATCAGCTGTGCCTCCACTTAGGTCATCTTGGCTGGTACCATAAGTAACAAAACTATATTTATTATCTGAGCCAACCCTGGTGGACAAAGTGACATCACTCCAGATACTAGCAGTTTTACCTACTACACCATGGTAACGGTTAAGTGAATCAAGTTTGATCCAAGAAGAAACAGTGAGCGCATCAGTAAAATTATAATTGTTAGAGTTGCTAATATTTATATAGTCATCCACCCCATCAAAATTTAAACTAGAATTTATTTTTCCAGTAGCACCATTTGTCCAGGTGGCAGATGTACCAGTTTGACATGTTCCTAGAGTAGTTTGTGTACCACTTTGACCTATTGATATGACTCCAGTGTTGCCGAGACCTGAGGAGTCAAAAGCGGTCGAACCTTGACATTCGTCTAGTTTCCACCAGCCGACTGGGGCACCGCGGTTATAATCGTAGGCTATTTGAGCAGGGGTGCGGGCGTAGTTGTAAATTTTTAATTGATCGATTTGGCCTTTGAAATAAGTTCCCGTGTCTCTTCTGCCAATGTAGGCACCGCTGGTCCATGACCAATTATTAGTTTCGCCGTTGGATAAAAGTTGACCATTACAGTAATAGGCGGCGTTACCGGAATTATCAATGACAACGGATAGGTGATTCCATGAATCGTTTGTAAAATTATTAGCAATTCCGACGGTCTTACTAGGGACACTGCTACCAGCGTAACCAATTAGTGCCTTTGTAGATCCGATATTGTAGAGTCCTAGTGAAATACTTGCGGGACTACCAATAATAATTTGGTTACCGTTTATATAACTACCTTTTACCCAGACACTTATAGTGGCGTTGGTGGAGTAATTAAACGTAGGAATAGAAACATAATCGCTGGTGCCGTTAAAATTAAGACTAGACCCTTTATTGTTGGCGCCGAGAGCCCAGGATGCACCAGAAATCGTTCCGTTGTTATTATTTCCACTAGTATCTTTGGCAGTAGTGCCGGTGTTTTCTTCAAAATTCCATTCGGCAACGGGGGAAGCACAAAAAGAAGTGTCGCCGGGGATACAATATTCTAGAGAAGTGGTGGTGCCACCAATAGATTGAGAGGTGGAACCAAATTGGATGGCTGAACCGGCGTTGTAGTCTTGTTTGACTTCTTCGTCGGTGAGCGCACGATTGTAGATTTTGGCTTCGTCAACAACAATACCTCTTTTATTTGTGTTCCAACCTAAATTGGATAAATTGCCAGTGGCTGAGTCAATTAGGTAACTACCTAATCCTAAACTGGTTAAATCAACTGATTGATATAGTTTGCCATTTTTATACATTTTGGCTATATGTGTAGCGCTATCGTAAGTGTAAACCACATGATACCAATTACCATCAAAAGGAATAGGCACATTGATTCCGGCTCTTCTAACTCCGCCAATATAAACATCACCTCGAATAGCCCCACTATTATACGAATCATAAAAATACCAAGCATTGGGAGGTGAAAGCAACATTATATCTGTTGTCTGGTTATAGTCAGTAGTCCTTTTAAACCAGATAGAAACACTGAAGGCATTTCTGAAATCAGGTTGGTATGGTAAAGAAATAGAATCGTTAACACCAGAAAAACCTACACCTGTTCTGTGTTTTCCTGTTTGCCATGTTGGGGTGGTAGTACCGATAAAAGTGCCAGTGTGATTATTTCCTGATGAGTCGTAAACTGACATGCCATTGTTTTCATCAAATTTCCAATAAGCCACAAGGGAGGATTTGAGGCTTGGGGCGGTATTGGATTGGACACCGAGGTTGACGCTGGAACCGGACAAACTTCCTCGAGAATTATAATCGAGTTTGATTTGGTCGGCGGTGCGGGCGTAGGGGTAAATTTTGAACTCGTCAATGTATCCAGGTAGATTATAAGATCCATTCAAGCTAGATATATATAAATTATTTAAAGTGTTATCAAATTGTAAACCAGAGAAAGTTTTTGCGGATCCAATTTGTTGGCCGTTTATATAAAGTCGTCCTTGGTTTTGAGAAATAGTAATTGCCAAGTGATACCAAGTGTTGTTGTTGAAAATATAATTATAACCTGAAAAATTATTATTACCGCCAGCGTAACCCCCTGCAGAATTACCAAAACAAGTATAATTAAAAGATTTTCCATTATTCCTATTATCATAAGAAAACCAGAATCCAGATGAAGCAATTCCTGGGGCCGTGTCTGGTGATCCTTTACCGGCAAAACCAATTAATTTTCCAGTATTATTAGTGTAATCAAGTGAATTAAATTTAACCCATGTTTCAATAGTAATTGAATTATTTGTGATTCTAAAATTTGAAGGATTCCCAATTAAGACAGAGCCGTTTCCGGTAGAATAAAGACATTTTCCGCTTATACATTGATCTTCTGATTGCCAAGTCGGAAAAGTTGTCCCGGAAAAAGATCCATTAAAATTTCCGGTTGAATCTTGAATGGTATTACTGGCCCCTTCGTCGAATTTCCAATAGGCGATGGGGGCGGGGCTAAATTCTTCGGATTGGGGAGTGGGTGCTGGTTGGGTAGAAGCGTATTTACGGACAAAAATATAATCCCAATATGCGCCTGTTGGAGTTTCTCGATTATCCACATGAACTCCGACTTTGCCTGAAGAAAATGACGCGTCAACTCCACTTGAAGCTACTCCGTTAACTAATAACAGTTGGCTTGTTCCATTTAAATCCCATTTAAATTGGTACCACGTGTTGGTGTCACAGGTTAAAGCATCTTGGTCAATGTTTGTCCACGTACCACTAACTCTTTTTCCTACGTGGGTGTAATTTCCTGTCCAGGCTTCGAGACCAGCTATATATTCATTGTTATCGTTAATATATCTAGCAATTATCCCTTTACCATAAGAACTGCCACAACTTGCTGGTTTCATTCTTGACTCTATTGTTCCGTTTGTAAACCCAGAACTATTGTTGATAGTGTAAGTTGCAAAACTATTTGTTGGTTCTAGTGTTGTTGGATGGTATAAGCTTCCTCCCGTGATAGAAAATCCGGTTCCTGTAGCTGTCCATGTTGATTGGGTTTTATTTGAGTCATTAAAATCGTCAAAAAATTCAAACACGTTATCTCCATTTTCATTATTGCTGGCTTGTTGGTTTCCATAATAAATATAAATAGTGGCCCCAGAAGTAGGGAGGGAATTGGCTTTTAACCAGACTTTAGTATCAGTATTTTGATTACATCCAGGATTATTTTCTTCTATCCAATACGGTAGTAAATTACCATTAACATCAGTGATTCTAATATCATCACAATCAGTTTGCATTTTACCGTCGGCGACTAATTGACTAGTACCAATTGATATGGAAACTTGAAAATCAGTAAGGTCGGTTCCAGAACTGTTTTCAATAGAAATAGCTTTTCGATAATGCCACATTTCATCCCACCAAGCAGCAGAAACTTTTTGAGCTGGTTTGCCAATTCTTATAAAAAAAACTATCCCAGCCAAAGACAAAAAGAGGATAGTAAATAGGGTTTTGTAAGAGATATTTTGGAGAGATTTCACGTATTTAAGTTTAACAAAAAGAACGTTAGAGCGTTAGAGCTTTAGAGCGTTAGATTTTAAGGTTGAAACACTCCTCCGGATAAACCGGTATCCTCCCTTAAAAAAGGAGGAAGTCTTAGTACAAATAATCAAGTATTAAATAATTTTTGATCCTGTTTTAAAAAGACTTCACCCTTTTTTAAGGCCCGCCCGCAACGCATAATGCGTAGCATTTTCGGGCAGGGGAGATGTCGAGTGAAACGAGACAGAGAGGTTTGAAGAATCAAGGGAGGGTGGCCGAAGGCTGGGTGGGTTTTGAATGGTGAAGGGAAGGAGATTTTACTTAAAATTCACCGCCCCGCCATTGTAGATTTGTTTGATTTGTTCGTCGGTGAGGGCATATGGAAAAATTCTAATATCATCAATTTGACCTGGACCGTTATAGGAGCCACTATCAGTACCTCCTACATAAATACCATTTGAAGTGTTCCATGGAATAGCGGTTCCAGCCCCCAAACTAATAGAACAGTTTAATTTTGAATTAACATAAAATTTTCCAATACCTGTGTCTTGGTTATATGTCAAAGTTAGATGAGACCACATATTTGGATTATTAAAATTGCAACCACTAAATGATTGTCTTCCCGAAGAATTATTTATCCAAACACCACCATACCCAACTATTCCAAATCCTTCAGGAGAATAGAACCAATGCGAAGTATAACCAGTTTCAATATCCACACTTCCACTAGGTTTTATCCAGAAACTGGCACTAAAGTCTTTATTTTTCCAAACTGAAGAATACGGTATTAACATGTAATCATCACTCCCATCAAAATTTAAACTCGAATTTATTTTTCCACTAGACCCATTGGTCCAGGCGGCGGAGGTACCGACTTGACAGGTACCGAGGGAATTTTGAGAACCTCCGGAGCCGATATTGATAGTTCCATTATTTTGATTGCCACTCCAGTCGTAAGCAGTAGACCCTTGGCATTCATCAAACTTCCACCAACCAATAGGCCCACCTTTGTTGTAATCATAGGCGATTTGGGCGGGAGTGCGGGCATAGTTGTAAATTTTAAGATGATCGATAGAACCATTGAAATATCTATCACCGTAATGCCAACCCATAACAGTTTTTGTGGGTGTAAAAGATCCGGGTGTTACAGTGGTATTGTAACTACTTTTTAATATTCCATTTACATATATTTTTACAACAGAACCGTCGTATGTGCCGACAATGTGATACCAGGTGTTGGTTGATAAAATTGTACCAGTGTTTACATTATCGGTAATAGACGTTGTTCCGTTTGATACTGAAAAAGTAAGACTATTATTAAAATTTGAAAAAAGAACAAGTCTTAGATTAGCCCACGCAGGCCCAATTTCGCTGGAAAATACAGTCATCCTAGTTGAAGTATTCCAATTTTTGGCATTAACCCAAGCTTCTACTGTGCCAGATGTCGCTCCAGCAATTGATGTATTGTTGAAATCAACATAATTATTATTTCCATTAAAACTTAAAGCTTTTCCAATTTTACCTTGAACCCAGACGGGAGAATTAACTAAGGTCCCGGTGTTGTTGTTACCACTGGTATCAACAATACTGGTGCCGACACCTTCGTCCATTTTATATTCGGCGATGGGGGAGGCGCAGTAAGAAGTATCGCCGGGAATGCAATATTCTAAAGAAGTTGTTGTGCCACCGATGGATTGAGAGGTGGAGCCAAATTGAATAGCTGAACCGGCGTTGTAGTCTTGTTTGACTTCTTCGTCGGTGAGGGCGTAGTTGTAGATTTTGACTTCGTCGATGAGACCATTGAATGGTCCGTAATTATCTGATCGAATACCAACTTTGATCGGCGAATTATTGATTCCTAAAGGTCCTGTGTTTGATTTTTGAGTAATGTTTTGTTTACTCCCGTTCACATAAATTTTTGCAGTAACACCGTCATAAGTCCAAACAATATGTTGCCAGATATCTCTTTTAAAAATATTTGTTGATGTTAGAACCCATCCACTAACATAAGTGCCATTAACCATGGCATCGATTTGCATTGACCCATTACCGTGAAGATACCAACTCCAAGCATTACTATAAGATTTATCTATCAATACACTATAGTTGGAGTCTTGATTTTTTTTAACCCACGCTGAAATTGTTAGATTATCAGTAAGGTCGAGTGAACTATTTGTTCCCGGATCATTAATATTATAATAATTACTGATTCCATTAAAGCTTAAAGCTTTGCCGAGTTTACCTTCGTTAAGCCAAGTTGGGGCGGAGGACCCGGTGCCGAAAGTGCCATTTAAACTAGATCCACCATTTCCGGAATTGTAGGCAGTTGCACCATTTCCTTCATCAAATTTATAATAAGCGACCATGGATTTTGCAGAAGTGGCGGGGGCGCCGGCATTCATATCTTCAATGATTTGTTTTTGGGTGCGGGCGTAGTTGTAAAGTTTAACTTCATCAAGATAGCCATCCATATATGATCCGTATGTTGATCCTAAATACAGATAAAGAGTGTCACTGTTTATGTTCGACCAAGAAAAACTAGCGTTGGGAGTCCAAGACCAATACAAAATTCCGTTTACATAAATGTCGAACTTGTTTGTACCTACTATTGTTGTTATGTAATACCAACTTCCTGATGTGACAAAGGGGGTTCCTGTTCCGTCAGATTCTCCATGAAGGTTATCCTCAGTCCTTAGATAAAGAATATTTCCTGGATATTTTATGTGCCACCAAAATCCGTCACCGTCTGGTGCGGCAGTATTGGTCATAATACTCCAAGGTCCACCTCCGGTGTCAGCTTTGTGATAATACCATCCGGTTAAAGTAATATTTTCTGAGTATCTAACACGCGAATCAATATTAATTATTGAAGCAGTACTTGATCCTCCCAGTTTTAGAGCGGACCCATATTTTCCAGAAACCCAAATAGGCGAGGTTAGTGTTGTGTCGTAGCTATTTCCGCTTTTATCTTCAGCAATTGTTCCAGCCTTTTCGTCAAAATCCCAATAACCAACTGGTCCCGGGGCGGAGTTGTAAAGTGCCGAGACTTCGGCAGGGGAAAGGGCACGGTTGTAAATGCGGACTTCATCGATAACCCCATTGGCATCATAAGTTGGGTCTCCCAAAGTAAAAGCAGTCCCTGAATCTACTATGTTTCCTGGGTAGGCATGTTGACACGAGACTACTTCTTGTCCATCAACATAACCTTTAATAGTTGCTCCGTTATAAGTTAATGTTAGGTTATACCATTGGTTTAAATTTAAAATTGTACTCGAAGCATCACAAACCGATCTCCCTCCTGTTGTAGTTATCCCAAAACGAGGTTGACGAGAATTGCTCATTGATATTTCATAAGTTGATCCTTTCCAACCAAAGACTTGATAATTACCTGTTGTTGCGTTAATTTTTACCCATAAACTTTCAGTGATATTTGAGACGCTTAATGAAGGACTATCGTTTATAGAGATTATGTTGTTATTTATACCGTCAAAACTAGTTCCAATTCCATATTTTCCACTGGTCCAACCGGCTCCTGATAAAGTTCCTGTATTATTGTTACCTGAAGAATCGAGAGTGGTTGTGCCAACACCTTCATCCATTTTCCAATACCCAACTAATCCGTCTGATAGAGAATTATTATTCGTGTTGGACCCTAAATTGACAGAAGAACCATTTGAAGAAGCAGACCCACGAGAGTTGTAGTCTTGTTTGATTTGGTCGGCGGTGCGGGCGTAGGGGTAGATTTTAAATTCATCAATTGATCCATTAATTGCATAGTCACTACGTCCAAAGGTAATGTCTGAAGTGTTTCCTAGATTTAAACTGGAGATAGTTGATCCACTATATAATTTGTTATCTATATATAACTTTATTGGCTCACCAATTTTTGCTGTACCAACAATATGATGCCATTTGTTTGGTGTTAATGCCCCGGAATTGATACCTATATAACTGCCACTATTATTTCCTACAAGCCACTGAACAGACCCTCCTTCCCATGCTCGTATATAAAAACCACTTCCTCCTTCCGCGTTTCCTCGATGAAGAATAATATTTTGCCAGAGGGTATTGAATGAAGATATTTTTACCCACACAGAAACGGTTATTTCTGAAAGAGATAGTTGGTTTATTGTGTTAACATAGCTGTTTGTTTTTTGTATTTTTAGACATTTTCCTGAAATACAATTTTCTTCACTTTGCCATTCGGGGAAGGTTGTACCAGTAAAGGTTCCATTACTAGTTCCGGCGGAATCGTAGACGGTGGTTCCCACGCCTTCGTCGAATTTCCAATAGGCGATGGGGGCGGTGCTGGATTCTTCGGATTGAGGAGTTGTATTAATAAAAGAAACGTTGGGTGTGACAATATTATTTTCTCGACCCCAGATTCGAACACGGTAGGGATAACCACCATTTGGTTTACTTGAACAACATGTAACATAACCGCCATTTGTAGTGGAGTAGACAGTCATTAGGCCTATTCCTGCGCTACAGTCATTTGAGCTACAGGTAGTTTCGTTGTTAAACATCCACCCCCATCGAACTTTATTGGCAGCTGCACAGGTTAAATTAAACCCGTAACTTTGATATCCAGTTTGATAGGGAAAATTGGTGTAATCAAATTGAGCCATACTTGGTCCCAGATCAACAGTTGTTTGGAATAGGCCTAATGCAGTCGTTGTTGAAATCGTTTCAACCATAGTGTGACCAGTTGATGGCCAAGTAGCCCTGATTTGGTCAATTAATAAACTATTAAATGATTCAAATTTAGCGTCTGTATTCTGATTAATATCAGCATCATTAGGATTAAGAGTATTAGTTGTGGTCCAATAATTGGCGTTATAATTAAATGTTGTGGTATTACCTTCTGATTTCATGAGTAATGTCCATCCACCACCGTTTCCCGACATGTCGCAGTAAGTTTGATAGGCGTCTGTAGCTTCTAATCCTGTTGGGTCAATATAATAGACTCCATCAGAGCCTCCGCTTAATTGGATTGCTTTACAAGTAATGCCTGGGTTGTTGGGGGTTTTCCCCATTATTGTTTGTCCACTGGTCGCGTTTGAATTACCGTAGTACAAGTAGACAGTCGTGCCGCTGTTTGGAAGAGAATTTAAAACAATCCAGATGTCGGTGCTGTTATTTGTTGCGTCTTCTATCCAATAATTTAATAAATTTCCATTTATGTCGGTGAAGCGGAGGTCGTCCAGGTCGGCTTGTATTTTCCCCGATGATACTAAGCTACTAAGATCATAATTTGTGAACAATTTAAATTGAATATTTGTCCTATTGGCGCCACTGTTGTTGATTTGAATTGCCTTTCGATAATGCCACATTTCATCCCACCAAGCAGCAGAAACTTTTTGAGTTTTACCTCCAATTCTTAGAAAAAAAACAATTCCAGCTAGACTTAAAAAGAGAATGGTAAAAAGAGTTTTATAGGAGAGGTTTTGAAGAGATTTCACGTATTTAAGTTTATCAAAAAAAAATCTCCTTTGGCTTCGCCGCTTTCCCCTTTGACAAAAGGGGAACTAATTTGAATTTTGTTTTTTATTTATCTCCTTTTGTCAAAGGAGGGGTGGGGGTAGATTTAACTATGGATTATAAATATTTGATTGACAAAGAAGGGAGAAGTAAAAATGGGAATTTAAATTATGTTGATGAACTAAGAAAATTGGCTAGAATTAAAAGAAATAATCCAACAAAAGCAGAAGAGATTTTTTGGAATAAAGTTTTAAAATACGACAAAGTAAAATATAGATTTTTAAGACAAAAACCAATTGGTAGATTTATTTTAGATTTTTATTGTTCTAAATTATTGTTAGCTATTGAAATTGATGGATATTCGCATGATGATAAGAAATATTTAGATAGAGAAAGAGATTTGTTTTTGGAAAAATACAGTATTAAAACTGTTAGGTTTACTAATGAAGATGTTTTTGAGAGCCTAGAAGTGGTTAGAAATAAATTGAGAAAAGAAATAATAGACAGAGAAAGGTTGGTTTTTTAGTCTCCCTTTTGTCAAAGGGAGAAGCGGCGAAGCCGAGAGGGATTTTGTGTCAGTAAAACACCACACGAACTTTTTGAGGGAGTTTGGCATTGCCGACCGAGGCTGTGACATAAAAAGTTTGAGCAGTTGAAGAAGTGATATCAAACACTGCCTTGCCGGTGTTGTCGGTGATTTCTTGTTGGCTGGTGATGGTAATGTTGTTGGGGAGTTGGAGTGAGATGGTTTGATTGCCGACACCTAATCCTCGGCCATCAAGTAAAAAAACAGTGAGACGAATTTGTTCTCGATGGTCTGCTGGTAAGTCTTTGTCACCGGCTTTGGCCTGAAGGGGGGAAGCAAACAGATAAGAGTTTTCGAGGACATAAGAGACAGAAGAGCTAGAGGCTCGTTTTTGAAAAATAGTAGTTTTGCCAACGAGAAAAAGAGTAGCGATTAGAGATAAAGACAAAAAGGCGATGATGAATAAGTATTTGGTTGGTTTCACTAAGTAAGTTTAACAGTTTTTTAGTCTGTCAGCTCTTCAGATATTCAGACAGTTAGAAACAACGTCATTGCGAGGAGTGAAACGACGTGGCAATCCCGGTGAGATTGCTTCACTTCGTTCGCAATGACGAGTGTTGGTATTCGCAATGATGAATTAGTCTACGATGATTTTATAATTTTGAATTTGAAATCCTCTTTTTTCAATGGAGGGGGACCCCGATTTATCGGGACTGAGGGGCTTTAGCGGGTCGGGATTTGACCCGACAGGAAGTGGTGGCCGGATAGGATTTTTTGATAGCCGGGAGGTGGTTTTGGACTACTGGGAAATAATTGGCAATGGCGGGGAGGTAAGTTTTTGGTCCTAAATAGCGAAGGTCGGGTTTGAGATAAAAATAAGTACAAAGAATATTTAAGATAATTACTGTCAGAGGAATTAGGATGTACAGAAAAGGATATTTTTGTAAAAATAGACTAAAGAAAGAAGGCAAGAAATAAATTATGGTGTTTGATTTTGGCGAATAATTGTCTTTAAATTTGGTTGAAGCATAAAGACGATAGTCACTTGAATATGCGGTAGGTAAATTTAAACTAAAGTTACCTAAAATATCGGTTGAGGCAGTAAGTGGTGGAAGGGAGTAGGCTTGAGCTTCTTTTGGAAAAGATTGTCCGGAATTGTTGACTTTGTAAAAATTGATACTGACGGTGGAAGTGGGAATGGCTTGTCCAGAACTAATAACAGTTGAGTTAGGGTCGATTTGGTTGTTTTCTAAAGAAATAGTGGGGGGTAAAAGAATGGGGCCGATATCAGTGTGATAGTTGTAAAGAGGGGGAGGGGGAATACAGGTTGGTGAAGTTGTGCGACCATGATTATCAAAAGAAATCAAACAAAGATCGGAGGGGTTTCTTGGCAGAATTGCTTTGTCGAAGATAAAATAACCTTCAGGGTTGCTATAGGTGACAGCAAATACTTTTGGGCTACTTAGTTCGACTCGAGAGTTGGGGGAAGTGTAGCCAAAAATTGTAACCCGATTTTCGCCAATTGAGGCAGTGACAGTAGTGGAAGCTGTTTGCTCAAGAGCAAACACAGATGTCAGATGATAGATATTAGATGATAGAAGGAAAGATAATAAAAAAAAGCAAAACCACATGATTAAGTTTACCAGCTTTTTAGAAAGACACCTGAATTCTGCATTCCTATAATTAGGGGAAACTAAATAAACACGTCATTGCGAGGAGTGAAACGACGTGGCAATCCCAATGAGATTGCTTCACTACGTTCGCAATGACGGTATTCACATAATCCTGAATGAGATTGCTTCGGCAAGCCTCGCAATGACGTGGGTGATTCGCAATGACGGGGTATTATGGTTAAAACAAAAACCCCCTTCTTTGATGAAGGGGGTTTGGGAATGACTGAGATCTAAGATCTACAAACTAAAATCTTAATTATCCTTGTATTTTTTCTTGAGCGCTTCTAGTTCTTTTTCTAGTTCGGCGACCTCTGATTCAGTTGTTTTAGTTCTTTTTGGTTTATTTTTGGAGATAAAAACTAAAGCGGTGATGATGGTTATACCGGCGACAATTAAGATTATTAGTCTCCATGGAATTACCCAAAAGAAAAGAGTCGCTTCAATTAATCCACCAGCACTACCATATTCAGCTCCGAGATAAGCGCGATAACGGCCAAAGAGCCATTTTTTGTTTAAAGTATTGGCAAAATCTCTGGTAGTGTTTGGAAAAATATTTGTTTCACTGATTTGAAGCTTGTCGATTTCTCTGCCAAACCAATTGTTGACAGTGATAGACCCTTTGGGTTGGATGTGAATGTCAGAAGAATTTTTGACTGTTGCCTTAAAGTCGATTGGTCCAAATTCAGAAAATTTGGGAGCAGTAAACGATTGAACGGAGGCTTTTTGATTGATGTCGCCTGGGATGGTGACATATACCAATGTACCAACATTGGTTTGGATTGAGGCGCCAGTAGTGTTTAAAGAAGCAAATGAATCAGGGCTATAGACGACAGCAGCATAGTGGCCACCGGGAAGGGCATTGGCAGGAGGTAATACTGTTAGGGTTAGAC
Source organism: Candidatus Shapirobacteria bacterium S2_F12 (assembly GCA_019248165.1). Taxonomy (GTDB): domain Bacteria; phylum Patescibacteriota; class Microgenomatia; order UBA12405; family UBA12405; genus WARW01. Next base: position 19,089 of record JAEHHB010000003.1, on the reverse strand, counting down.
TTTTCATCTCTCCGGGTTTAAGATTTAGTGAGGTGGGGGAGACTTGAATCCAGGCGCTAGCAGCCCAACGGTTGTTGGAGATATCTTGGGTGTCGTCAACAAAATTTGGGGTACCCTTGTCGTTACCAACAACAAAATCTCTTAGGCTAACTTTGATGGTTTTGGTTTCACTAGATTCGTTGCGAACTTTGATAACTTGGGTGATAGCTGAATCAGGATTTACTAAAACTTCGAGACGTGGAGGGATGGCAGATAGACCGGTGGCGGTTTGGGCAAATAGTGGTTTAGCTAATAGTAAGTAGCTAATAGCTAATAGCCAATAGTAAATAATTAGTAGCGATTTAGGGGTTTTGGCAGGTTTCATTTTGTTTTTTAATCGTTTATATATTAAATATAACACCTAAAAGGTGGCAGTAGCAATAAAATTGATTTCATTTTGATAAGTACCAGCTGGTTGGGAGGTACTAACCGTAACTCGATAGCCAATATAGGCGGAATCAACTGATAATGGAGTATTGGTTCGGCTCATAATTGGTTGAGCGTTAGCATAGCCAAGCCCAAAAGGTTTATATTGACCAGAAACACCGATACCCAAAACAGCTCCGGCTGAAGTAGATCCGACTTGTAAACTATAACCAAAACCAGAAGCGGTATTGGTGGTCCAAGCAGCAGCAGAAGTAGGAGTACAAGAATTGGATGGGCAGGTAGTATCGGGAATAGTAGTACTTCCGCCAATCATGGTTAATCTGCCAGATTCAAATGCTTGAATAACATAACCATTGGCGGCATTGGTAGTACACTGGATAAATTGGGCTAAATTATTAAAAGCACTCAAATTTAGAGAACCAAAATCAACACTAGCTCCGGTAGTGTTGGGGGCCCCCGTTCCAAGAGGACTACCACAAATTGTGGTACCGACATTGGTAACACCGCTATTACCAACCGAAAAAGTAATGGTTGGATCGACAGTTACGGTCACTCGAACTGATTCTGTAAGTGCAATTTTACCAGTATTAGTGGTTATTAATGTAGTTCCGTTTAATTCTCGAAGGTAAAAAGTATAAGTATCAGCACTAGCGTTGGCTTGTCCAACAACGTGGTTGATGGCTGGTGCTGGGTTCATTAGTTGATGAGTACCTCCGATAACAATAGTACCAGTAACACCAGTGCCAAAAGCATGAGAAGAAAGTGCACTACAGCTAATTAAAATGTAATTATTTCCGTTGATGGTGGTAGTGCCAACACCTTCAGTTCCATTCCATGGACAAGTGACGTCGGTCGAGAGAAAGCCAGCCATGTCAAAACCATCAGCATCGGGAATACCGTCTGCTGGGGTGGTTCCATTTGCTTTAATTAAGACTTGCCAAACTTCATTACTGTCATAACTTTGAGGTGCAAACGAAACATAGTGGGTGGCGTATCTAGGGACAATAACTGGAATACCAGCGGTGTGACCGACCCCAATCGTACCATTTAAGGCAATGGCGTTTGTGTCAGAAAGTCCCTCGACTGTAAAAACTGAAGTAGTGCCTGTTCCTATGGAGATGGTGTCGCCGATGTCTAGGTTGTAGTTGTTTGCCGAATAGGCAGTCAAACCGGTATCAATATTAATCACTGAATCGCCGCTTGAGTTTCCTGCTCCTAAGCGAGCAAAATAAGAAAGTTGGGCAGAACTAAGTTGGTTTCTTAGATTAGTTACTGGAACTGATTGAGAGGTGGAAACATACTTAAAAAAGAAGAGACCAAAAAAAACGAGGCATAAAACACTTTTACTCAATTTTTTTTTCATTTAAAATTATCAAACTAACTATTGTATATGATTAGAGAATAGTTATTCTAAGGGTAAGTGTCAAGTGGTTAATCAAAAAGTGGCGGTGGCAATGAAGTTAATTTGATTTTGGTAGGTTCCGGCTTCTTGAAAATTAGAAGCGGTGATGCGGTAACAAATATAACCTCGATCTTCAGTAGCGGGGGTTGAGTTGTAGCTCATAATAGCCCTAGCGTTGTCGTAACCAATACCAAATGGTTTTGAATTGAAAATATTGTTATGAGAGAAGGTAACAGGAGAACTGTTGATATCTTCTAGTGAATAACCAAATTGAGAGGAACTTACATTAGCATTCCACTGGCCGGGAGTGTCGATATCACAACTTGAGTCGCAGGAAGTATCTGATATCGAGGCGGTACTTCCAATATTAATATTTGTTAGTTTTGAGGATTCAAAAATTTGGACGACATACCCACTTGGGGCATTGGTTGAACAAGTAAATCTTTGGGCGAGAGTGTTAAATTGCCCCAAACTGATAGACCCAAAATTTACTGAAGTAGCAGTAGTGTTGTTGGCTCCGTTTGATAGGGTGGTACCACAACGACTAAATCCGGGAATACTAGTACCAATTGCGTCAACGTAGAAAGTGATTGTGGGATCAATGATGGCGGTGACCAAGACAGATTCTGTAAGAGCAATTTTACCAATGGATGTTTCACCACTAATAACAGTTTCGTCGGATTTGGTATGGCGAACTAAAAAGGAATAAGTGTCGGCGGAAGCGTCGGCCTGACCAACGGTGTGATTGATAGCTGGAGCAGGGTTAATTAATTTGTTGGTATCACCGATAATAATGGTTCCGGTAACGCCGGCGCCAAAGGGGTTGGTACCGCCAACTCCAAGGTCACAAGTAATTAAATGATAAGGGCCGGTAGTGCCAACACTGATACCACTAGTAATTATGATAGTGGTGCCGACACTAGCGGTGGCACCCCATGGACAAGTAATGTCAGAGTTTTGAAGTCCTAGGGCATCAAATCCGCCTTGGTCTGGCATGCCATCTAAGGGATCTTCGCCACTTAAACCAGTAGCTTTTAGTAATATTTGCCATTTGCCAGAGACCTCATTGCTTGGGGGGGTAAAAGAAACGTTGTGGATAGCACTTCTGGTGGCAACAACATAAGCACCATCGAAAACATTTAAGTTGTCGATTATGGTACTCAAAGAAATGGCATTGGTACCAGAGACATCGCTGACAATATATTGAGTACTACCGGATGTCGCGTTGGCTATTGCTAGGGTATCACCAATAAACAAATTGAAATTGTTATTTGAAGGAGCAGTCCCGGCGGTAGTTTTGACGGTGATAATAGAGTTGCCCGCAGTATTGTTCTCATCAAGGCGACCGAAGTAGGAAAGCTGGGCGCTGGTTAGTTGGTCTTTTAGGTTAGAAATAGTGCCGGCCTTGAGTGGTCGAGGAAACAGAAAAAAAGACAAGACTATAAATAGTAGTCCAGTTGAAATGTAAGTACCCTTGTTTTTAATTTTATTTATCACTACCAATAGAATAAACACTGCTAGAGTAAATTGCAATAATTGGGTCTTTAAAGGTTGAAAAAAAAGGTTAGTTATTATAAAGTAGAAGGCATTGGAAATAATTAACAATTAATAATTAATAATTAAAAAAAATATGAAAAAATACGTCTATTTTTTTGGCCAAGGTAAGGCTGAAGGCGATAAGGGAATGAAATTTATTTTGGGTGGTAAGGGAGCAAATTTGGCAGAAATGACCAACTTAGGGATTCCGGTACCCGCTGGTTTTACAATTTCAACTGAAGTTTGCCAATACTATTATAATAACGGGAAAAAATACCCAACCGAGCTTAAATCTCAAATTGATCAGGGTTTAAAAAAACTTGAAGACCTCACTGGAAAGAAGTTTGGTGATGCCAAAAATCCTTTGTTGGTTTCGGTTAGATCGGGTGCAGCTGCCTCGATGCCTGGGATGATGGATACAATTTTGAATTTGGGTTTAAACGAAAAAGTGGTTGCTGGCATGGTTGAAAAAACAGGTAACGCCAGGTTTGTGTGGGATTCCTATCGAAGATTTATGCAAATGTATTGTAATGTGGTCGAAAATTTGGAGCATGAAAAATTTGAACATGTAATCAATTCGGTCAAAGCCAAAAAAGGAATTAAAGAAGATACTCAAATGATGGCTGAAGATTGGCAAGAAGTTGTCAAGGGTTACAAAGAAATATACAAAGTGGAAAAAGGAAAAGATTTTCCTGAAAGTGCAAAAGATCAACTTGGTGGGGCAATTGGAGCTGTTTTTGGAAGTTGGAACAACCCGAGAGCTATTTATTATCGTCAATTAAACAAGATTGATGAAACTAAAATTTTTGGAACCGCAGTCAACGTCCAGTCAATGGTTTTTGGAAATATGGGGGATGATTGTGGAACCGGGGTGGCCTTTACTCGAAATCCATCAACTGGTGAGAACAAGCCATATGGTGAATATTTGATGAATGCTCAGGGTGAAGATGTTGTCGCCGGGATTAGAACCCCGAAACATCTCGAATCTTTAAAAGAAGACAATGAAGTCGCTTATAAAGAACTGTTGGCAATTTTTGACAGACTCGAAAAACACTACAAAGACATGCAAGACGTTGAGTTTACGATTGAAAACGGAAAATTGTTTATTTTGCAAACCAGAAATGGCAAGAGAACCGCTCCGGCAATGGTGAAAGTCGCGGTTGACTTGGTCAAAGAAAAGATGATTGATGAGAAGACTGCTTTGACTCGGGTTGAAGCTGACAAACTCGATCAATTGCTTCATCCGACTTTAGATCCTAAGGAAAAAGGTAAATTTAAAGTAATTGCCAAAGGTTTACCAGCAAGCCCAGGAGCTGCTTATGGACAAGTAGTGTTTGATGCAGAAACTGCAGTTAAGTGGAAAGAAAATGGCAAAAAAACTATTTTGGTAAGACTAGAAACTTCACCTGAAGATATTGCGGGAATGAATGCAGCTTCGGGGATTTTGACTGCTAGAGGTGGTATGACTTCACACGCTGCGGTGGTGGCTCGAGGAATGGGCCGCTGTTGCGTATCAGGGTGTGAATCAGTAGCCGTATCTGAAGCTGCAAAAATGTTTAAAGTTGGTGACGTAGAAGTCAAAGAAGGGGATATTATTACTTTGGATGGTTCGACTGGTGAAGTCTTTTTGGGTCAAGTATCGACTATGGAACCTACTTTGAGCGGTGATTTTGCAACCCTGATGAAATGGGCAGACAAAACCAGGAAGTTGGAGGTAAGAACCAACGCTGATACTCCAAAAGATGCCAAAACTGCTCGAGAGTTTGGGGCTCAAGGTATTGGCTTGACCAGAACGGAACATATGTTCTTTGAGGAAGATAGAATTTTTGCTATCAGACAAATGATAATTTCGGACACATTGGAACAAAGAGAAGCAGCTTTGGCCAAGATTTTCCCGATGCAAAAAAATGATTTTAAACAATTATTTGAAATCATGAAGGGTCTACCTGTCAAGATTCGCTTACTCGATCCACCTTTACATGAATTTGTGCCTCAAAAAGATGAAGATATTGCCGCATTGGCAAAAGAAATGGGAATATCTTTTGAAAAATTAAAAGCTAAAGTTGAATCACTCCACGAAGCTAACCCAATGATGGGTCATCGAGGTTGCCGACTTGGGGTTACTTTCCCTGAGATTAATCAAATGCAGGTAAAAGCGATTATGAGTGCGGCTTGCGAATTGGTCAAAGAGAAAAATGCCAAGATTGTGCCAGAAATTATGATTCCGTTGGTGGGTGATGTGGAGGAATTAAAATGGCTCAAATCAAAATTAGTTCCAGTAATCGAAGAAACCATGAAATCGTATGGGGCTAAACTGAAATACGAAATTGGAACCATGATTGAAATTCCTCGAGCTGCAGTCACAGCTGACGAAATTGCGACTGAAGCTGAATTTTTCTCTTTTGGGACCAATGATTTGACCCAAATGACTTATGGATTCAGCCGAGACGATGCTGGTAAATTTATCAAAGATTATTTACGCGAAAAAATCTTGGTCGAAGATCCGTTTAAGAGCGTTGACCAAAAAGGTGTTGGTAAACTCATGGAAATGTCAGTAAAACTTGGTCGAAGTACCAACAAGCATCTTAATATTGGTATTTGTGGAGAACAAGGCGGAGATCCTGAAACAGTCAAATTCTGTCATAGGATTGGACTTAACTATGTATCTTGTTCGCCTTACCGAGTACCAATTGCTCGATTGGCTGCAGCTCAGGCCGTCGTGGAAGAAAGCAAATAGTGAAGTAGTAAATAGCTAGTAGTAAGACAACCCCTCCGTCCGCCAACTGGCGGAGGAGGGGTTTTGAGTGAGTGATATTATTTTGTAACAATTTGTACCCAAAACAGAATTAATATTTTTGGTGAAATAATAAATATTGTAGGGGCGCGGCGTGACGCGCCCCTAATTGAAGAAATGAAATTGAATCAGAACGGGATAATTGTAAATAATATTTGGAAAACATTACCAGACCATAATAATGTAATTTTGGATGAATTTTGTATTATGCCAAACCATATTCATTTTATTTTGATTATTAAAAACAATGGTTTTATTAATAAGGGCGTATTGAAAAATAATAAGGGCGAGTCACGCCTCGCCCCTACAAAAATAAAAACATTGGGATGGATAATAGGAATGTTTAAAACCGAATGTACCAAACAGATTAACAAATTAAACAAAACACCAGGAATTAAATTATTTCAACGTAATTATTACGAACGAATTATTAGAAATGAAAAAGAATATTTAAAAATCAAAGAATATATTAAATTAAATTCAACAATGTGGGAAAGGGATAGAAATAATTTAGAAAATATTTATTTAAATAATGAAATGATTTTTTGGACTAAATATATTGGTGGAATAGTAGATGTGAGATAAGAGTAAAGATACAAACCTATAATATTGACAAATGAGATATATTTTGGTATAATCACGGCTATAACTGATAAATTATAAGATTTAAATTAGCTTTAAGTCTAATTGTTTATCAGGTACTTTAAAAATTTCAGTGGAGGCTAAAGTGAGAGAAATTATCTTATTTTAGCTTCCACTGAAAAGGTGAGAAGAGATTTAATCTACGAATGTTCGTAGAAGAAAGAAGGATCTTGGTTATGACGAAGAGGTTCATCTTGGTGGGAGCTCTGTTGCTGTGTGTGTTTCTGCTGGTTGGTTGTGATGAGACTGCGTCGCGTAAAGACATCGACTTAACTTTGGATGTAGCTGATATCTTACAAGCTAATCAACCCACGCCCACTGACATTGAGTACTCAACTACACGTTATTTGCTAACTAGGAAAGCATATTGGCTAAATGGGATGTACGAAAAGGCAGCTTCGCTTGAGCGTCCGGTTAATATGCCTTTAGGCTACATTATTATTTATGCAGGAAACGAAATAGCGTCTTATTCTCCTGTTGATGGACCTAGGGTGTCGCTACAAAACTATTTAACTCCTATTAGTGAAAATTATTCAAGTGATGAAACTTACAACGAGTGGTTGGCTGATGTTGATGGAACTTATGGAGACAATCCTGATGGTTGGTTTTGGTTTACTCCTAGCGGTCATTACCGTGACACCACCAATCGAAGTGATTATTTTGATAATTTTCCAGAGTTTGAACTGGCTCTTTCTTTGCATGGAGTTGAGTATAAGGAGATTAAATAAGATGAATGAAAAAAAGTGGTTACTGATTGGTGTGGTGGTTATCTTGCTGATTGCGGCAAGTACCGTTATCATTCGAGAAGTCAAACTGTGGGAATATGATAATCAAATTGCCTTTAACGAGACTGATTATCAGACGAGAAAAGAAGTCGAAGACAAATGTCGAGCCATGATTGCTTCCTACAAAGGAGACAGAGACGCTTATGAAAAGTACAAGGGTAATACAGACATCTTAAAGGCCAACATGGCTGAACAGTCTTGGACAAGGGCAAATCGAACGGCGAATAGCTACAACGAATATATTCTGAAAAACAATCATGTTTGGAAGAATAATATCCCCGCGGATATTCTGGAAAAATTAGATACTCTCACACCTTAAACTTGATACCGGAAGGTGATTTCATTGATGGCAACTGTGCCTAGAAATCATCCCCGGTATTTTTTTTGGTAATTTTTTTTATATAAATATATTGAATAATTTGTATTATAGGTTAATATAGAGTATAATCCAACACAAATTGATAAATTATTAAATTTAATTTAGCTTTAGATTTAATTAATTTATTAAGTACATTAACAAATTTCAGACGGAAGCTAAGAGAGAACAAAAAATTGTTCTTTGTTAGCTTTCGTTTGAAAAGCAAACTACAAAGGAAAGAGGTATCGGAAAATGGATAAGGTACTGTTGGAAAAAGTTCTCGAGGCTAGAGAAAAATGGCTTAAAGCTGCACCTGAAACCAAGAAAGAAAAAGAATGCGTTGATCTTTGGGAGGGTTATTGTTCTCAGCTGTTGGCGGGAGCAAAAACCGAAAACGACCTGGAAACTGTTTATAAGTTTTCTCCTCAAAGAGGCCTGACCAAACGTGAGGCGCGTGAACGGCTTGATGATCTGAATATTCAGGTGGCAAAAAACCAGCTTGAAATACTCCAGGTTATCAAAGAGCTTAACCAAGCTGTCGATGGCGACAAAAAGGCGGTTTTGGCCAAACTTGAAGAAACGTGTCTTCGAATTATCGACGAGGCAACGTCTCTGACCCAGGTGAGATTGGTTTCGCCTTTACTATGCCAGTGTCGCCCTGAAATATCTTTGAAAGTGATGGAGAAAATGGAGCAATTTTTTTGAAGCCATGGAGTGATTGCTGTTGCAAATAGTAATCAGGGCTCCTGGTATATTTGTTGGTACACATATCAAAACGAGGAGAAACGACGTAATGTAAGGAGGAAAAAAAGATGGATTTTATTTGGGATCTGTGTAAACTCATACTGTTTGTGGTACTATTTGCCGAAGCACTAGTAAAAACAGCTTGACGGCTTTCTTTGTAGTTTGACTGACCGTAGCCGGTTGATACTTTGTAACAAAGTGTTGATCGGCTTTTTTTTTGAATTATAGGGCGTAAATGTTATAATCTGACTAATTTTCATAATAAAATTTCTAACCAAGCAGGCTTGGTATAAAGATATTTTTTTTTGAAGTTCTTTAACAACAATCGAAAGGATGGAAAGAGTTGTCGTCGGGATATTTTTATACGAAAGGGAGGGACGTAAATGTTTGACCTTGATAGTGGATAAAACAGGAGGTTGGATTGGTATCAAATGTTCCTAGTGGTCCATTTTTGCTGAGGCAAAATAAAAATTGAGGAGGTAGGAAAAATGGTTGTCTATGTAGTTTTTGGGTCATATGCTGTTTATGGTTGCTCCCGTGAGAGAAAAGGTGAAAAAGGTGCCGAGGAATTGATGGCAAAGCAAATCGAGAAAGTGTGCGAAAACACGCGTGATGCTGAACGTCAAAACGGCAGGTGTTATGACATCAAGGCGACGTTGTCTTTCTTTGAAATTAATGTGGGGCAAAAAGTTCTGACTTCTTTCGATTCGAAAGAATTAAGGTTAGCTCTTGATGGGGTATCCATGGTAAAGGTTGAAGTTGCCGGTATGAGCGAGACATATCGTATTCAGAATACGGAATTGGTTGATTAAGCTCAGTGGTATTAAACTTAAAAAATCAGTAAGAAAAGAGGCATATAGAAAAATGCTTGGATTTGGAAAAGCCACAAACAGTGGGGTTAAGGACGAGGATCGACTCAAACGAAAGGGAGAGCTTTATGCCGATGCTTTTTCGGGGTTTGTAAAAAAACAAGCCACAAAAGTAGTATCAAACCCAACTTCAGAGGGTTCAATACTTATCGCTGGTGGTCTTGGCCTTTTGGAGCCTTATGGAAGAAAGATAATCGACTGAGTCGAAAAAACCATCTTTTGTGAATTGTGCCCGGAGGCAGTCGTGGTGAGAGCCAAAACTGCCCCCGGTTTTTTTTGCTAAAAAAATTGGAATTATAGGATATAAGTGGTATAATCTTTCCAATTTTCAAAAATAAATTTAAGACCAGTTTTATTTGGTTTTGAAGTATTTTTGTGGATTGGAACTTTAACAACTGAATTCAATACAAGATACGGGAGGGGAAATATGGATGTTATGCCTGATTACAGTGTAGTCTCATTTATTAAAGCTATCAGCGAGAAGGTTTTTTCTGCTCAGACCGACTGTGACTTTGGCTTAAAAAAACTAATAGTTTCTGTCCCGGTCGAAAATAATGAGAAAATTTGTTTATAGTTCCTAAAGTCTTCTTCGCGAAACCAACCGATACAGAGTAATGTCTCACCCCGATTAAGATCGGTTTGTTTCGCGAAGAAGTCTTCATAAAACTTAAAAAAAATTTTCTCGGGAGGAAAAAGCGAAAGGTTTTATCAATGGTTGATGTTGTTTTTGGAGTGGCAATACAAGAAAAAACTACCAAAACCTCGAGAATATGATTTTAACGGTCACCAATTCCTTGGTTGGAAACCCAACTCTAAATATCCAATAGTTGTCTATCTATGGAACAACAAAGGTATAAAAGAGTTTACTATCAACAAAATTATTTTAGGACTATACGAGAAAGAGGTGGATTAGTTATGAAAAACAAAGCTTTGGTAAAAATGGTTAAGGGTTGGGGTTTGCCGGCAAAACTTATTAGCGATAGGTGGGTTGAAACAAAGATTGATGATTCACAATTGCTATTGTCTATCGGTGAGATAGAAGGCAATCTATATTGTATGATAGTGGTACACAAACTCCATAGTCAGACGGTTTACCAACAAATTATTCGGGGAATAAAGGCGTTAGGATTTAAGTCTCCAGCCTATACTTCTGGTATTTATTGGGAATGTACCGACATAACCGAAAACACCTTTTTCAAAAAAAGGGGTGATGCCAAAACTCTTCAACTTTTGACCGACAAAATTGTTGCTAGTTTGACTGCTGAGATCAACAAAATCATTAAGTCTTGGGGGAATTAATAGTGGGGAGGTGAATCTGAAAATGGACGAAGTGAATTGGGACAAAAGCTTGATTGTTGATTCGGACCAGTTGAGAAATAGTCTTTCTTTTTGGTTTAATCGACCGATTAAGTTGAAACAAGACGTGAGTGGTTTGAGTGACTCAGATTGGGTTTATGGAGAAATCCCCATCAAACAAACAGGCAAGGTCTTTCGGTTTGCAGTGTATCTGTTAACTGGCAAAGCGGTGGTTTTGTTTATCCAGAGTGGTTATCTTTGGATGACTGGTCAATGGGAAGAGTTGCTGATTGACGGACTTAACTGTAAGCTTGGACGTGATGGCCAAGAAGTCCCTGTTCGTTTTAATTGGTCAAAAAAAACCGATCTTAATCGGGGTGAGACATTACTCTGTATCGGTTGGTTTCGCGAAGAAGACTTTAGGAACTATAAACAGGCTTTCGTTGATGGTCTTGGTTATTTAGGTCTGTGGTCAGAGTCATAAAAAAAGGGGGTAGTTTTATGGAAAATAAAGTTGTCTTGGTTAGGGTGAAATCTCCTTCTACTGGTAAGTCCTGTGTCTATGAATATCGTCGGCACGACATTTGTCTTGTTCCTAATAGTAAGCCGTGTCGGTACGAACTTTTAGTTGAAGTTGTCGAGACGGGAGACGAATCGTTAAGAAAGATTGTTTTGTTGGTTTTACCCCAAAAAGGAACCTACTATGAAATGGAAGAAATGTGGACAAACACTTACGAAAAAAGCAGCATTCAGTCTGGCTGTTTATGTATTGAATTCATAGAATGACGAGAAATCGTCATGGCACAACCTCTACATAGGGGAAATCAAAAACGATGATTCCGATGGCGGAATTTTAGTTTTTGGTTTCCCCGCTAGAGGTTGGTATTGTTGTTCTATAGTTATTGACTATACTGATGAGTCCACCCGCAGTTTCGGGATACAAAAAGGACGAAAACACAATATAAATAAGATTTGTGATTTAAGAATAAACTGGTTTATTTTTGATTTGATTTGGGTTGTTTTTTGAGCCAACGGAGGGAATAGACAAGAGATAGAGAGAGGATGATAAATACGATTGGGGAGAGGGGTAAGACCCAAAATGAAAAGGAAACTGGGGGTGTATTCAGGCTTGGGTCAAGCTCGAGAGAAGCAACATATTTACCTGGCCATAGAGGGGGTGTGAGAGTACAATTTGTTTGATTTTCGCAGATTAATGATCGTTGGTGGTTTGCTAAGACATTCTGGGGTTCTAGGTTTAATTGTTTAATTATTTTTTGGTTTTTAGATATTGAAATTTTTCCGTAACTTTTGAAAAAGTAGTTTGTATTGTTTTTGATATTGACAGAAAAAGTTAAGGGAGTAAAAAAAACGTCTTTAATGGTTGGGGAGATGGTAAATTTTTTTATTTGGCTACTAATTTTGGGGGACTCTGAGTTTGACACACTCAACAGTATGTGTGAGCCGATTTTTCCTATTGACTGGGAAATATTGGAGTCGTTAGCAGGTAAGTCAGTTGATTGATAAACAAAGAAGGTGGAGTAATAATCTGACAATTCAGTGTCAGTAGAAGTTTTAATTTTTAAAACTAATTGACGACTTTCTTGTGGTTGAAGTGTAAATGGTTGTCCTAGTTTTAGGTTGGCATTGTTTAGAGAAAAAGCTATATTTGGGTTGGCCAAGAGAGATGAATAAGAGACCGAACCAGTGTCGCCTTGAGGGAGAAAAGGTAGAACTTCGGTATTTAGGGTTATTGGATTGTCTGAATTGTTGGTAACTTGATAAGCTTGGGTAAGAGTGATTCCTGGTTTTAAGACAAATTCTATTTGAGGCGGGGAGAGAGATAGGTTAAACATAATATTAGAGCGTTAGAGTTTTAGAGTGTTAGAACTTTAGTTTTTTGATAAATTAATAATTAATATTTTGGGATGGCGATGAGGTTGATTAAATTACTATAGTTGCCGGCAGTTTGGTTTATAGAGATATTAACTTTGTAGGTTATTCGAGCAGTACGATCTTTTACTCGAGTGTTTTCTGACATAAATACTTGAGGAAGTTCGTTTTTTGAAAGACTGGCAAAGGGGCGATAATAAGTTGAATTAGTAAAATAGTTTGAAGTGCCGATATTGGTGACCGTTTGGCTACTATTAATTCCAAGAGCGTTAAATCCAAACCCGTACGTAGTTGAAAGTGTCCAGGGTGCAGAGAGATTTATGGTACAGTTGTTGCTATTACAGCTAGTGTCGGGAATGGTGTAGTTGTTTGATACGAGTGGATGGTTGGCAATAGCCAAAATTTCGTAACCATGGCCGGCAGGACTGGTAATTGTTATTGTGTTACTTTGGGTTGAACCAACGTTTGGTATCATTGATCCAAACGGTAAGTCAAGATCGCTAATACTAAAAGAAAATTTTTCTGAAATATCGTAAATATATTGGAAACCTGCTTTGACCACGTATCCACTACTACTAAATTTTCCTGGAGCATTTTGACCAACGGTGTCGGTTAAAGTATAGCTTGGGGAGTTTTTTTTGCCACTTGTCATGTTAAAATTTCCAAATTCGATATGGAAACTATTGGAATCGAAGGACTGGGCGTTTATTTTTTTTATTGATAATAAAAATAAAAAAATAAATAAAATAGACAAACCCGCCTGTCCCGCTGCGAGACTTCCTCTCTTAAAAAGGGAGGTTTTATTTGAGTTGCTCTTTTTAAGACCAGCCTGCCGGACGGGCAGGTTCAAGAATAAAACATTATTTTTTGATTTATTCATGTTTCTTGAATTATTAATCACGGGTCTAGTTTTTATCATCTGTTTGGTCGTCAATTTCTTTTTTTAACTTCACAGACGAATTAAGTAGTGACCTGGCCGAATCTTTGATGTATTTTAGTTTTTCCTTTTGGCTTGGTTGTAGTGGGGTAGAGAGAAGTTCGGCGCAATCGTCGATTATGGTGCAAATTCCGGTTTTGAATTTAAGTGATAGCCAGAGTAAAACATTGGTTTCGCTAGTCTCAATATCTAGGTCGGTTTTGGTCTTGTCTAAATATTGTTTACCAATAAACCAAGCTAGTGGGGTGATAAAAAGCAGGGAAATTAGGGGAATTAGTGATTGGGGGGAGTTTAACGATTGAGACAACAGTAGAATTAAGGTTAATGAGTACGAAAGGGTGGTTGTTGGTGGATTTTGGAAAGCAATCGTAAATAGTAAAAAGTAAATTAAAAAGAAAAATGGTGAGTCGAGTCCGTGACTGTCAAAAATAATTAAGCAGATTATAAAGGCAACTAAGTGTAAGGAAAAAATTTTTTTAAATAGTGACAAAAAAATAAAAATTATAGAAATTAAGGCAATAATTTGAGGTGTAAATTGGTTCAGGGAGGATGAAGTGATAAGAAATGAGCTGAGGGCTACAAAAACAAAAATAAGAATGTTTAATATTTGGGTCATTATTATAGTATAGAATAGTTTATGGACTTGGGAAAGTTTAATAAGTTTAGGTGGGTAGATGGCTTGTTGTTTTTGGGGATTTTGTTAATACTGGTAGGCATTGGAATGAACTTCAGAGGGCAATTTCAAACTAATTCGGAAGTAAAATTTATCTCAAAGAGAAATGAGCCAACTACTTTACCAGCCCAAGATAAAAATAGCATTAATAATGGTTTAGAGAGTAGTAATGGCGTTGTTGTCGATATTTCTGGTGAGGTGATAAACCCCGGTGTTTATCGGCTGATTGGTGATGTTAGGGTTAACGATGCTTTGATAAAAGCTGGTGGGCTGAAGGCTAAGGCTGATCGTGATTGGGTGGCAAAAAATTTAAATTTGGCCGAAAAATTAGTCGATGGAGAAAAAATATATATACCAAATCAAGAGGAAAGTAAAAAGTTAAAAGTAGAAAGCGATGGGGTATTAGGGGTTTTGATTGACAATAAGATTGTAAGGATTAATTCTGCGACAGTGGAACAATTGGATACTTTAAGTGGGATCGGCCCCTCTATTGCCAAAAAGATTATTGATTATCGGACTAAAAATGGAGGGTTTAAAAATATTGAAGAGTTGAAATTGGTTTCAGGAATTGGTGATAAGTTGTTTGAGGAGATTAAAGATGGAATTGGGTTATAGTTTTTTCAATTTAAATTTCTTGTTACGAATTTTTTCACTGGAAAATGAGTCTGCGTTGCAGGCTCAAACACGTTCAAAAACTGTAACTTCAAAATTTAAATATAAAAAATATTATCTTCGCCATAACTTTATAGCTAACGCCCTCCTTGTCAAGGGAGTGTGTCCGAAGGGCGGGTGGGTTTTATAAATAATGAATTTTAAACAGAACAATTTAAAGAAAATAATACTTTGGTTAGGAGTGGTCTTGATTGGTTTTTTGATATACAAGTTTGTAAATAAGGATAGTTTGATTGGGGTGATATATCAAAGTTTACCACCGGTGGAGGCTGGGTTGCTTGGGGGGATGCTTTTGGGTGACGAGACTGGTTTTGAAAAAGAATTTTGGAGTTCGCTTAAAAATAGTGGGTTGGTTCATTTGGTGGTGGTAAGCGGAACCAATATTATGTTGGTGTTTGGGGGTTTGGTAGAAAATTTGGCAAAAATTTTGGGTAGGAAAAAAGCAATTGGGGTTGGTTTTTTAATTACCTTGGGATATTTGGAAATAGTAGGATGGCAAATTCCGGTGGTCAGAGCTATGGTTATGGTCTCAGTGATGTATTGGTCTCAAGTTTTAGGGCGAAGATATAATATATTTAGGGGATTAATTTTTAGCGTTTTAGTCATTGTTCTGGCTTGGCCGGAATCTATTTATGAGGTGAGTTTTTGGTTGAGTTTTGCGGCGTTTGTGGGGGTGGTGACTAGTCCGTGGCGGGGGATTTTGGGGTCAAGTTTTTGGATAAGTCTTTGGATTAGCCCAATAATGGGGTTGTTTTTTGGAAAAATAAACTTGATTAGTCCAGTTAGTAACTTGTTAGTCTTGATGACAGTTCAGTTGATTACGGTGATGGGGTTTTTGGGTTCGGTTGTTGGGGTTTTTGTTCCAGTTTTAGGAAAATTAGTTTTGTGGTTTGTCTGGCCGCTTTTGAAATATTTTGGATTGGTGGCTCAAATGATTGGAGGTTGGTGGTGGGTAAATGTGGCGGTAGATTTTAATATTTTGATAGTTTTTGGATGGTATCTGATATTGAGTTGGACGTTATTGAAATTTAGAAAAAATGGATATAAATATTAATTTTGAAAAATCTTCGTCACAAATTTTTCCACTGGAAAATGAATCTGGTCGCCCAGGTTCAAACACGTTCCAAAATTGTAACTTCAGATTTTTATGGTTATATTTTTACCTTGCCCAGGGTGGGGTGAAGATTTAAATTAAGTTGCCCTTTTTAAGGGAAATCCCGAGCTTGTCGAGGGAAAGGGTTTAAAATTAAAGAGGGGTTTAATGAAAAACAAAATTTTAATTTATCTTAGTCTTATTTCTTTAATAATTATTTTTTATCTAACACTCCCTAATGGTCGGGCGAAGGTGGTGGTGTGTGATGTTGGCCAGGGAGATGCGATTTTGGCAACTTACAAAAATATTCAGTTGTTGGTTGATGTGGGCCCTGATAATAAAAAAGTGCTACGGTGTCTCGAAAACCATTTACCTTTTTGGGACAAGACTGTAGAGGTGGTGATTTTAACCCATGGGGATAGTGATCATGTTGGTGGCTTAAATGATTTGTTAAGATCTTATAAAGTTAATAAGTTTTTTAGTAATGGACTTTTAGATAAGGAAGTTGAACAAAATATTTATTCACAAAAAGTAAGTCAAAATGATATAGTTAGTGTTGGATTGTTTGATTTTGAGGTGATGTCTCCGGAATTAAATTTGGAAAATACTAAAGATAATGAAAATTCGGTAGTTGGGGTGTTAAAAATTGACTCTCCAGTTTCGGGTCAGGTCTGGTCGATGTTTATGAGTGGGGATGTTGACAAGGAAACCGAGCAAAAGTTGGTATGGAGAGGTGTCCTTGACCAAGACTACGGAATACCTAAAAATGGAGTTGATGTATTAAAGGTGAGCCACCACGGATCAAACACGGGGACAACTGACGAGATATTAGAAACATTAAAACCAAAAGTGGCAGTAATAAGTGTGGGGAGAAATAACCGATTTGGTCATCCGACAGAAGATATTTTGAAAAAATTGAAAGACAAAAAAATTGAAATAAAACGGACCGATATTGATGGCGAAATTATATTCGAATTATAATTTTGACTAGGGATAAAATATCTATTTACTTTTGGCTATCAATAGTTTGGTAGGTTGTTTTTGAAATCTCTTTTATTAAATTTATTCCTTGGTTAATAGATTTTTTGGTTTTTGTCATGATACATAAGAGATATGGGTTTTTTTGTTTGTAGACGATACCACAATCATGAAATTGTATTTCGTTATTATCTAAGTACTTTCTCTCACCAAACTTGTGAGACACGGTAATTTCTTGTGGGACTCCAGCTACAAGGGCGTCTTTAAATTCAACTTGAGATAACAGGTTTAGGGCTTTCTCAGACATTTCTTGGTTTAGATATGAAGCATTATAAAGGATTCTAAAAAAGGAGGCATAAGCTTTGATAGTGATAATGTTCCCGTTTGGATTGGTAAACGCCTTGGAGATATCGACATCTAGGTCTTGGTAGACTTTCATGATTTCTTCGCTGGTTAAATTCTGGGCTAAGGTGTTGTAAGCGTTGTTGTCGGAATAAATTATCATCTCCTCAAGAAGTTTCTCGATGGTGTATTCGGTTTCGGTAATAGTTGCTTGAGATGGTTTGATGTTTTGAATGTTGTTACCAATACTTGGGTCACTGATGACAGTGAGTTTTTTTTGTAAAAGTGTTGGTTCGTTTTCGGCCTTTTTAAGATAAGCCATTAATATTGGTACTTTTATTAAACTTGCGGGTGAAAAATATTCCTTCTCGTTGATACCAAACCAGGGTCCGTTGTTAAGATCACGAAAATAAATTGCAGCAAAAGAAATATTTTTGTTATTAATTTCTCGGTTGATAATTGTTTCAATTTCTTGTTTTAGGGGGGTAAGCTGGTTGTTAAGACTTATGTCGGGGTTACATTCCAAAATTGGGTTAATGTATTTATAGCTAAAATTTTTTCTGATTATTTCTTCTTTGTGTAAATTACTTGTTTGATTGTTTCTAGCAACCCAATAGCCGATAGAAAAAGTAATTAAGACACTAAAAACCCATAAAACAAGAATTTTTTTGGAAATCATATGTGTATTTAGAATAATAATATCATATTTTGGGTTAGTAAATGATAAAATAAGAATTATGAAAGAAGTCAAAATAGTTCGCGACAGTCGAAGGGGAAGAGTTTTTGTTGATGGTCAAGAATTACCAAAAAACAAGCCAATTTGTGTTAAAGAACAGACTCTAGGGGGAGAAGTTGGTTTGTTGGTTGACTTCGACAAGATGATTAGTGCAAGACAAAGACATCAGGTCACTACTAGTAAGGGGATTATTGGTGGGAGTTTTATGAGCCAAGAACAAAAACTTACTTTAGCAACAGAAACTAAAGAGGGGGAGGATAGTCGAATTTTAACTGCTCAGGTTAATAATAAGATGGGAATTGTCGACTAAATATGGCAGATTTTAAGTTGATTGAATCAAAATGGCAGGAGTATTGGAATAGACATCCTGAATTGTATCGAGCTGAAGAAGCACCAAAAAGTGGTGTACCTAGACGGGCAGGGGTTTATATATTAAATGAGTTTCCCTACCCAAGTGGAAGCGGGCTTCATGTTGGTCATGCTTTTAGTTTTACTGGTGGAGATGTTTATGCTCGGTTTAAACGAATGCAAGGAAACAACGTTTTGTTTCCAATGGGCTGGGATGCTTTTGGTTTACCAACAGAAAATTATGCTATTAAAATGAAAAGGAATCCTAAGGAGGTAACCAAAGAAAACACTGATATGTTTCGAAACCAGATGAAAAGACTGGCTTTTTCGTTTGATTGGGATCGAGAAATAAACACGACTGATCCGAATTATTATAAATGGACACAATGGATCTTTATTCAGCTGTTTAAAAATGGGTTAGCATATAAAAAAGAGATGCCTATCAATTGGTGCCCAAGTTGTAAGATTGGTTTGGCCAATGAGGAAGTTGTCGACAGTAAGTGTGAACGATGTGGGGCAACGGTTTTGAGAAGGAACATCTCACAGTGGGTTGTAAAAATTACCCAAT
>JAEHHB010000029.1 GCA_019248165.1 Candidatus Shapirobacteria bacterium S2_F12 | reverse complement strand
TTCTGCTATTGATTTCTCATATGAATTAAAATTATTATTATATATTCCTGTATTTAATGTTCCAACTAGCATATCAATGAAATCTTTATCCCATATATATGAAACATCTCCAAATATATTTACAAATCTTTCATATGGCTCAGAATATCCAAACAATCTTTTTGTGAATGTAGCTGCTTGATCAACTGTTGCATAATCTACTTTTATTCCAGAATCTTCATCTGGCAATCCTATATTAACTTGCGACATATCCGTTACCTTCCTCATCTACTTGAATTGACTCAATCATTGAATTTACTTTACCATTGAATAATCTTATCATTTTTTCACCTTCTTCAACATGAACAGCTGGTTTATTTTTACTTACATAGCTAGCTATAAATCTAGCTGCAGCAAAACACAAATCTTTATCCATATCCAATTCTGATTCATCATTTTCTGGCAATTCTGGATATCTTGTTAGGTAGTCACCAACTGATCCTCTTAATACTTCTTTATTCATGCTTTTTGTCATTAGTCTTAATGATTGCGCTCTACTAGCTATATCATTGAATGCAAGCATTAGTAATGATTTTAATTCAGCTTCGTTAGATGTAATCTTATTATCTCCAACCAATAATGCAGAAACAAGAACTTTTAATTCTTTATATTTCATATTAATAATCCTTATACTTTTATCATATATTTTACATTAATAAAGCTTTTTGTAAGCTTTATTAACTTTTTATTTTTAATATGAATCAATATGAATCATATGCACTATATTCTTCATCACTGTGTCTATTTATCATTCCATATATATCATCTGCTGCAACTTTACCATCTTTAATTTTTGTAGGTATATATGACATATTCTTAGCTGGATAAATCACTTCTAATGCATTTATCATTGATAATAAGTCCATACCATCATCATGCTTACAGTTATGGATAACCATATTATTTGAAGAAAAGTTATTTGTTCCTTTTACTTCAAAATCATAAACTGGTTCTATTTTTCTCTTTTCTATTTTTATTATTAAACTTGTACTTGCAACTATTTGAGCAATACTTGAATTTTGTAGTCTTTTCAATAAATTCTTTTCCACATTCTCTGCATGTGCATCTTGCAGTGAGCTTGTTTCTATCAATATCTCCACATTCTTTTGAGCAAAACTTTCGTGAAGAGCTTCTAATTGTTTCAAATTCATTGTTGCACGACAAGCACAATCGAAACTCAACTTTACTTCTTCTGTTTTTTTCAGTATGTATTTTTCCGCACTCTTCTGAACAGCATATTTGATTTGCTGATTTTTGTTCAAATTCAGAATTGCATACAACACATTGCTTTGTAGTAAGTTCAGAATAGTTCTCATTTTTTTGAAGTTTACTGTGTTTTCCTCTGCATGATTCGCTACAGAATTTTGTTTCATTTTTAGCTTTATCATTGATTTCAAACTTACAATTACAGTACGGACAAATCCTATTTTTGTCTCTGTTTTTTCTTTTTTCTTCTCTTTTTGAACTTTCATAATCTCTTCTTTGTTCTCTATTGTGCCAGTGTTTTTTTCCTCCAACATGCATAAGCTGATGATCTTCAGGCGATAATATTTCAAGATTAGAAGGTTCGTTATTGTCTTTATTTTCATCTTTATGATGAACTTCATATCCTTTTTTAATTTCTCCATTTTCTCTTTCATATATTTCACGATGAAGCCATTTTCTTTTTCCATTAATTGATGTTGTTGATTGATAATATCCACTTTTTTGTCTTGTCCATTTGTATCCATATTTGATAATTTGCATTCTATATTCCTAATTATTAAGTCAGTAGACGTCAAATCTTTTACCATAACATATCCTCTCATGGTTAGAACCTTATGCTCAGCAGTAAGGTGCATCTCTCCATCAATTGTTGTTATAGTATAGGTTTGTTCTACTCCTGTAATTATAGGATTACTTGCCTTAGAGTTTACTGACGTATAGCCATTTTGTGTCAAAACACTATCATTATGTCTTATGTCGCTCATCATTATTTTTCCATTTGGAGTATCAACAAGCGTGTCTCCACTAACACAGTTGAATCTTGTATAGCTTGTATATCTAATTTCATCCATTAATTCAACCATATCAGGACTATGTCTCAATTCTTCAGGGAAGAATATTTTTCTATTCTGAAACATTGGTAACATCATTCTCATTCTCCAATGTTTGCTTCCACCTTCAAGTCTTGATAATATTCCCTCAGCGCCAGGTTGAGAGCCTCTTTGTCTAGCAATAGTGAAATAATTCATTCTTTGTCTCATTCTATCTTTTAAGGCATGTATATGTGGTCTCTGATTACCATCAACCTCTACACCAACTTCAAATGTTTTATTCTCTGGAGTGTATGTGTCTACAAACCTAAACACTTCATTGTACTGTTGCTCTGTTTCTTGCCTTCGAAGACATAAATCTAACATAAACCAGTCCTGATTATGATTTACAGCCCACACAGCTATACCACTTAAATCTGAACCTTTATTACCAGTTGTTGTAAAGTCTGTAGTCATATATAAATTATATGCATATAAGTTTTTTAATATATCTGTACGCTTATACCATTGGCTTTCAAGCAATTTATCAGGAATCAATTTATCTTCCTCTGAGCTAATTCTAAGCATTAACTCTTGCATGAACTCTCTTAGCGTATCTCCATAATAAGCATCTTCATATTTCTCCATAATTGCTTCAAAAGGCTTCATAGCTTCCCATGAACCACGGTATTCACTCTTAGGCATGTCTAAATATATCTTTTCACATACTGGTAAGCAAACAGGTGTCCAAACTCCACCCTCAAGCGCAGCATAAACTGGATCTTTTTTATTAAATGGCGTATTAACAATTATAATTTTACCTTTTTTACCTAGTGCATTCTCTGCATCTGAGTAAATCATAGACTTTAACTTAGCCATAATAATAGCTGAACCAGCATCTGCTTCGTTCTTTATAATATCATCGAAAGTAAAGCAGTTTTTAGACCTACCAAATGCCGTAATATAGGTACTTTTTGGCTCATTTCCTCTTGTTCTATCTTTGATTGTTATTGGCACAACTTTTAAATCTTTAACTTCATTTGATTCTTTAAACTGTCTCCACAACATTCCATCTTTTATATGTACTTGTTTAAAGTGTACTTTCTTGCTAGCCGATACATCTATTCCTAAAACTTCTTTTACATTCTCTACTAATCTTAATTCCCATTGATGATTTATATCGTGTTCTCTTCCAGTTGATGTGAACACTTGCTTTCCAGCTTTTTTAGTATTTCTAATATATGTTGGTAACCCAAGCCTGCTACATATAACTTGCAATTGCTTTAAAACATTTAGATTTACACTGTTTATTCTAACCTGTTGAGAAGTTTTTTTGTTATCTATGTATCCATCTGCTGCTATATACCCAAGCAATATTTGCTTTTGTTTTTCAAAATCTAACTTTAATATCCAATCTGGCATATTCTTAATACTATTTCCATTTTTGTGTGATGCTAACCATCTTGCTATTGCTGAATGATTTGCTATGTATAAATCACATCCAGCTCCTTTTACAGTACTTACTCCTTTATTGTACTTACTAAAGAACTCTTTTATTTTTTCTGCTATTTTTGGCTGAGTATGTGCAACACTCCATCCAAAACTATTATATTTGTATATTCCTTCTTTATGTTTGTTTTTACCATGAATTTGACCATCCCCAAGCCATAATCCATATAACCACCACCATTCATTATCATTGAAATATTCTGGAACTTTATATTCAGGAACATATTCTGTATTTACTATCGAACCATTTTCTCTTCTTTCTGTTATATTGCTAATAAGATGCTCTATTGCTTTGACATCTTCAACTCTATAATCTATAGGACTTCCTAGCCAATGTCTTCTTGTTATGTTTTTAGCTTCGCACCATTCTGGCGCTTCTTCAATATAATTTTTAACTAATCTCTTTTCAGATTTACTCCATATCTGATCATTTGTACATTTTTTTGTCCAATATTTATGATCTTTTGTAACTCTTTCTGATTCAGTTAATCCAAATAATTTTATTTCTAATCCATCTTCTATATGTACACCATGATTAAACGGATATTCTTCAACTCTCATTATTCCTAAATCTGTTTCAATTATTGTTCCAACTTCATGACATTGAGGTCTCTCAGTTTTATACCTAATACCCCTTACTGACCCACCAGCTGCTCCTTTAACCTTAAACATGAAGCATCTTTTCTTAATAGGTAATGGATTTTTTGGATCATCTTTTCTAATGAACTCACATTCTTCATCAGTAAACCTCATTTTCTCGAAATAGTCTTTGCAGAACAAACTATCTTCGCATATATCTCTAATCGTATTTGCTTGTACTTTAGCTCCAGCTTGTTGTGAATCTCCAAATGAAACCCAGAACATTACATCACCAAAATTTGGCATCTTACCAGTTATAGCTGTAACAATTGGCATAAATGCAGTAATTATTGTAGATTTTGCAGAAAAACGACTAGCGATAATAGCTATTTTTTTGCTATTTAATCTAATTTTTTCGTTAATTTCTTGGCTATATGGAAAATTTTCTCTCTTGATGTTTCCATAAACAAGGTCAACAAGGAAGTAATGCATTAATGCATTATCTGTCTCAAAATCTTCTCCATAAACAAGCCTCATAATATTGAAAAACTCTATTGCATCTCTACTTGGTGTGTATCCATTAAATGTTAAATCTATACAATCTAATGCTTTATCAACATTAAACTCATATCGTTCATGTTTTTTAGGAATTATCTCTTTTGGAGCTTCTTCTATTCCTTCCTCTACAGCTTTTTCATAAGCTTTCCAGTTTTCATAGGCAATACTATCGTCACCTTCAATCTCTGGACTCACATTTGGATTAATTATCTCTATTTCTGGCGCTTTGCTAGTTTCCATTTGTTCTTCCTACTGGAGATATTATTATAATTAAATCTTCATCATTCATTTTATCTATCCTCTACTTCAGCATCTATAACTTGCTCAGCTTTTATTCCTAATCTTTGAATATCTGTTATTGAAGCGCCAGATTGCATCTTAGCCATCTGAATGTCTGCAGTTCTTCTAAGTTGCTCAAACAATGATTCTTGAATACTTTTGCTTTCATCATCCATTCCAACCTTTAGATTTATATTCATATCTTCAGGCATTGTAGTCATCTCAATTATGGTTTTTGCTGCATTATATTGAACCATAGGACCAGCTTTTTCACCTTCATTTGCACCTTTTCCTTCCATAAGCTCAACCAATCTTTCCATAGCTCTTCTATTCTCTGGCATATACTGAATACAAGCTGATAAAAGCATAGCTTTATCTATTTCAACAACCAAATCTGACTTATTAAACATTGATACATGATTATCTACTTGCTTCCCAGCACTCACAAGCTCATTATATTTCTTAGGGAACACTATAGACCAAGCTTTTTCATTTGTCATATTTTGCTTTAGATTACAAAACTTTAATGCATTTATTAATTTCTCAATACCAACACCTTGCCTACCTTTTAACAGGTGCATATTTGACATAAGCTTCTCTTCCATGTACTCTTGAGGCAATCCTGTATCTTCTTCCATATTATTAATTATCTTCAATATATCTTCTGTTACAGCTGTAGCACAACCTTTTGGTATCATCTGCTTTAATCTTTCAGATGTTATAAACTGTCCACTATCTGGCTCTACAAACCCAGGCTCTATCTTTTCAATTTCACTCATATTTATCTCCTTTTATTTTATGAAAATACTTTACTGCAATAATTACACCTGTAATCATAAACACTATTTCTTAGTCTAACAATATCAATACTTTTACAATAAGGACATAGCGATGTATTCTCAATGTTAAAGTTTATACTTCTAGCCATTGTTCGTATTCCAGAACTTAAGTTCTTTTCTCCATTGTTCTTCAAGCTATATGCTTCTATTATATCTATTGTATCTTGATCTAACGATACATTTCTTCGTATTTTATTTTTCATTTATTTATTATATCTCCATTTTATACACATTAAATGTTCACATTATACATAACTTAAGTTTAAGTAAACATTATGTAGAATATTTTCACATTAATCAAGGATATTTTATGAACATCTCAATAACTCTAACTACTGGCGCTCACTTTGAGTATAACAATGCTGAAACAATAAAAACATCTGCAACCCAAACAGTTATATCTTCATCTGAATCAACACTTGCAATACTAGATAATGAATCTATCGAAAAGATGGAAATATCTGCATCACATAAATGTGTTAATTTTAGTTCTAGGATTTAGCAATGAACTTTATAAATAGAACATCTATTGAAGATGTAAATGGAATACCAACAATATATAATGATGGAAAATGCAAACATAACTCTTTTGAAGCTGAATTACTTCTAGATATTGATGTATTGGATTCTAGTGTATCGTTTAGAATAACAGGATATGGATCAACAGAACAAGAGGCAATTGAAGAATTTAATAAAAATCTACAAAAGCTTGAATTTGAAATTGCAAATAAATTCTTATCGCTTAAATAGGATTTAACCTTTCTAAGCGCCAGATAAGTATGACCATAGAGCATCACAGCATTCTTTATATAATGAACAAGTTGTATATGCTCTATATTCATCACATTCAAAATCATGAGCTTCCATAATAAATGTAACAGCATGAACAACTTCATGTAGCAATGTAAGCTTTACATCATCTATATTATCTTTCTTCTTTAATCCAATAATCAACTTTCTATATCCATCTACTTCATAGTAGAACGATGTGCATTGTCCAGTTGTTGCTGGACTTATTCTACATTCCAAGTTGTACTTCTCTAGCATCTTCCTGTAATCTTTTAATCCATAACACAGTATCAATTCATCGTACATCAAATGTTTTAACTTTATCTTCTTTATCATTTTATTTTCCTATTTATTTTTTCTATACTGCGTATAGTGCTTATGTTGCACACTTTACTGCACCGCTCTCCAAAATGCTCGCTGTCGCTCGACATTTTGTCGTTTGCGCAGCCAGTGTGCAAAGTGTTTGGATGATTTATTGTTTACCTATGTATTTAGCAAGTATTCTTTTTGCTATTTCAATTGAATCATCTATTCCGCATTTGTTTACAAGTTCAGTCATTGAATCATTTATGAATTCATTTTCTGATTCTGTATATTTAAAGTCTTTAGGTTTTCCAAGCCTAGACATTCTATCTTCTTTTAAATATGAATTTATTGTTCTAAGATTATTTGTATAATTTGGCATTATTGAACTACCTATATTAAACTTGTTTCCATTAAACAAAAATTCTATTAGGTCCGGCGCTCTTTCAGATAATGTTTTTACTTCACTTAGATTAGTTCTTGTTACTCCAAATTTTTCAGCAGCTGTTCCTTGGCTAACTTTTGTTGATTCATTTAATGATTGCTCAACATAATAATTGTAAGCCATAATTGCTCTTTGTGTTGGAGTCTGGTGTCTTCTTGTTTCAAGGCTTAGCACTTGACTCTCTATGTCTGATTCAGACAGTCCTTCTTCAACAACTGATTTTATTGTTGTTTCACATAATTCAACAGCTGCTCTTAATCTATGTCTTCCGTCATACATATCATATTCTATCCCATCAGGTCTATCAATATCTATCTTTAATAGTTTAACTGGCTCAAGCTGACCATTTGTTCTTATATCCAATTTAAATGCTTCATAGCATGCATCATCCATCATTGGTGTAAGCTTTGCATATTTATGTATTCTTATTTTTGATATATCAATTTGCTGTACATTTATAGTATTTTTATTCATATCTATTCCTTGCTTATTTGTTCCCATATTATATCTTATTTTAGGAACAATGTCAATATTAATATGGTGTTCCTGCGGGAACACTTTTACGACACTCGATTTATATGTTGTTCCCAAAGGAACATCTTTGATTTATTATATATAATGTTCTATATATAAGGACAATCATGTTGCAACATTACTTTCTGCACTGGCGCTTTGTGGATTGATTGGTATACCTATTAGTGCTACTTTGATACTTAATTGTATCTTAAGTATGTATGCTAGAATGTAGGCAATTGCCCGGTTGAGAAAACTAGACAACTTTTTTACAAATATTGGCAGGCGCAACCATATTGCATTATATATTATAAGCCAAGGCAGAATGTGACCTATGTCTGCCAAATTGTGTTATGTAAGTATGTAATATATGCTTAAGCCAACTTTAAGGTTATGCTATACGCATATGTAAATTTTTTTTTTGAAGACTTATAGTTACTGCTAAAAGACAAATACTAAATTGCCTACCCCCCGTACTTCTAGTTTGCCTATGGTTGTTATTTTGGGTTGTCTCTATACTGGCGCTCATCTCTATCTGGCGCTTACTTCAACCATCTCATCTGCTCATCTATGTCTTCCCTTAGATGGAGTGGTAAGCTTAGGCTTATACATTAATCTAAGGATTTATTATGAATTATTCAAATGCTGTTGTAACTGTTAAAGAAAATGTTGTTGTTGATGAGTCTATCTTCTCTGCACCTTTGTATGCTAAGCTTATGCTAAGAAAAGGTATGACTTTTGATGATGCTATTGCTTCTCCATCTCTTGAGAACTTCATTGTTTCAGAGAAGGGTCTTCATATTAGATGTGAAGCTTTCTCTGTGTCTACTATAACTGGAGCTGTTGTGTCTCATGAAAATTCACTATGGTGTAACCTATCTATTGATTCTAAGATTCTAGTAAACAAGAATTCTAAGATGTTCTTTGCTGAACTTATTCCATACCAATTCAAACTTGAAGATGCTGAAGAAATCAGCTTATTCTAATAATCTAACCTTCGGGTTAGGTTATCTTTTTTTTCTACCACACTCTCTAGCCACACTTCAACCACACAAGAAACGCATATAATGTTTAAACATATAATGTTTCACATGAAACAAAGCGCCAGTATCAAGAAACCACACTTGCTTACGCCATTTCCACACTTTCTCTTTCTCCTCTTTATTCTTCTCCTCATTTAATACTTTCCTTTTATGGAATGGCAAAATCTAGATTAATAGATAAAGCGCCAGTAAGAGGTGTCAAATAGACAACAAAAAAATAAAATTAAAACAAGGAATGAAAGATGGAAGCAGTAGCAGTAGGGATGAGCACAGGAATGATGTTATTAATAGGTGTATTAATATTTATGTTCAGAAAAGGTATATTCAATATGGCAGAGCTAATTGAAAATACACTTGATGAAGCTATAGATACTAGTAATGATGCATTATCAACTTACGGTAAAATCGTAAAAGTATCAAATGCTAAAAAGCGTGAAGAACTTCTAGCAGAAATCCGTGATATAGAAACAAGAGTAACTTCAAAACAACTTCAAGAACTTCTTGATGGTAAATCAGAAGAAGAAGTATTCGGAAAAGCTAAAGCCTAATCATAGGCTAAGGCTAATCTAAGAGCGCCAGCAAGATAGGAAGATAGGCAAGAAACCATAGATAAACCAAATTTAAAATAAGGAAATAATATAATGACAACTAATTACGCAAAGATAGTAGCATCAGAACTAATAAAACAAGGAGCAATCCTTGTAGGCTCGCAAACATTAATTGAATCATCAACAGCAGACATTGACATCGCATGCACATGGGAACAATATGTATCTGTACTTGAATCAAAGCCAATAATGCATAAAGAAGGAAGATATGTAGAATCACATAAAAATAACTACATCAAAAACAACAATACTCTATGGAATGGTGTAGAATCATTAGCGTTTAACGATGATACAAGACTTGATATATTGTTCTATGATGAAGAAATATTACCAGCAGTAGCAACAACAATCAAAATGATGCAATCTCAGTCAAACATGTTCATATCAAACAAAGAACTTAGAGTTAGAACATATGTTTCATTATTTGCTAACACTTCATCTTTAGCTGTTCTAGCTTGTTCTTTAGCTAACATTCTCTCTGCGATTTTCTTTTCTAATGCTGTCATTTTAACTTCCTTAACTTTAGTTTCTTTGGGTGCTTTAACTGTTTTAGCTTTTGATACTTTTGCATGTATTGCTACTTCATGGAATCAATTAAATAAAATTCAACAGAGATATCTAATAAATAACGATATCTCAATTGAGTTTTAAACTCAAAAATAAACACATAAATAAAAGGAAAACCAAATGGCAAAAGAATTAGTATCAATGAATGAAGTAGCAGTAGATGCAAAAGTATCAAAAGCTAAAACATAGCGCCAGCTATTTGTGCAATAGCTAACAATCTTGAACCTACTGCACCAAAGATTGATTCTGCAACTGGATAACAA
>JAEHHB010000028.1 GCA_019248165.1 Candidatus Shapirobacteria bacterium S2_F12 | reverse complement strand
GATAATACTCTAAATTTTATTGTTCAAGAAATTTTACCAAACGACACTTCTATCTCTTCACCACTTTTTGAATATACTCCCCAAAAAAATCATTCCAACCACAACCTTCATCCTCAATATACATTTGATACTCTAATTGTTGGTAATAGTAATAATTTTGCCTATGCTGCTTCCCAAGGAATTGTTAAAAACCCTGGGCTTACATATAATCCCTTTTTTATCTGGGGTGGAGTAGGGGTTGGTAAAACTCATTTAATGCAAGCTATTGGACACGAAATACTCAAATCAAACCCAAATTATAAAATCAAATATTTTCCGGCTGAAACTTTTGGTAACGAACTTATTTCCGCTCTTAAATCCAAGACTATGAATCAATTTAAAGATAAATATCGTAATCTCGATTGTATTTTAGTTGACGATATTCAATTTATTGCTGGAAAAGAATATATTCAAGAAGAATTTTTTCACACTTTTAATGCCCTACATATGAATGGTAAGCAAGTAATTCTTACCTCCGACCGTAAACCAAGTGAAATTGACCATCTTGAAGATCGACTTGTTTCTCGTTTTATGGGTGGACTTACGGTTGATATTCAACTTCCAGATTTTGAAATGAGAAGTGCCATTATCAAACAAAAAGTCGAAGAAAATGGAATTCAAATTACTCCAGAAGCTTTATCTTATTTAGCCAATAATCTCGAATCAAATATTCGAGAAATTCAAGGAAAACTTCAACAAATAACAGTTCAATCTTTGTCTCAAAAAATAGGGGAAATTGATATTGAATTTATTCAACATTTTTTTGACCCAAGCCTTTCACAAAGTTTAAAAAATTTTAATAATTCCAAAATCAATCCTAAACACATAATTTCTATTTGTGCCAAAAACTTTAATATTAAAACTGGCGATTTATTAGGTAAAAGTCGTAAAAAAGAATTAGTTCAAGCTCGTCATATTACCGCCTATTTACTTCTAACTGAAGGTAATTTACCACTGGAAGAAGTTGGTCGTCTTTTGGGTGGTCGAGATCATACCAGTATTATGCACGCTCGAGACAAAGTCCACATGCTTTTTTCCACAAATTCACAAATTCGTCAAGTTATTAACCAAATAAAAGCATCTTTTTAATTAATTATTTTTTATCCACATTTTTTAAAAGTTATCCACTAGTTTTTCCACAATATTTTTTATTTTTATCCCCCGAAACTTACCCAAATTTAACTTCAAATTATAAGTCAATATATTAAATTTATTACTATTTTTCAATCAAAAACTACTAATTCACTCAATTTTTAAATCATAAATCTTGAAACTTATCATCAAAATTATATTTTATTCCACTTATTAACCTCACCTAATAACTACCTCTACTATTTTGTAATAAATTAACTTATAATTACCCAATGAAGTTTTCTCTTCTTCAGGAGAATCTAAACCTTGCCTTAACCAATGTTTCCCGTTTTGTTTCTTCTAAAAATCAACTACCAATATTAAATAATATTCTGTTATCCACAGATCAGGGTCGTCTCAAATTATCAGCCACTAATTTAGAATTAAGTATTAATTATTGGATTGGAGCCAAAATTGAACAAGAGGGAAGTATTACAATTCCCTCAAAAGAAATCACTGAATTTGTCTCTTATTTATCTACAGGAAAATTAGATTTAAGTCTTAATCAAGAAAATAATCTTTTAACTATTTCTTCAGAAAAAACCGAATCAAAATTTACTACTGCACCTTCATCTGATTTTCCTGAATTTCCTACTGTTGACCAAAATTCATTATTTGAAATTGATTTAAATATTTTTTCTCAATCTATTTCTCAAATTGCCTTTTCTGCTGCTATTGATGATACTCGACCAGTTTTAACTTCAATCCTTTGTCAATTTAATAAAGACAGCTTAACTTTAGTTGCCACTGATGGATTTCGACTCTCTTTTAAAAAAATAAAACTATCACAAGAAATTAATTTAAAAGATAATCAACCTATTACTGTTTTAGTACCAGCCAAAAGTTTAATCGAAGTTACTAAACTCGCTAAAAACAATCAAAAAATTAAAATAGGTCTAACATCTGATAATCATCAGATAATGTTTATCCTAGACGATATAGAGCTATCATCTCGACTTATAGAAGGTGACTTTCCTAATTATGAAAAACTAATTCCAGATTCTTACACTACTAAAGTATTTATAAATCGAGACGAGTTATTACAATCAGTTAAAATTGCTTCAGTCTTTGCCAAAGAGTCAGCCAATGTGGTTAAAGTAAATATAAAAAATAATAATATTGAACTAAGTGCCAATGCTCCTCAAATTGGTCAAAATAAAATTAATTTAGAAACTAAAATAGAAGGTGACAACTTAGAAATTGCTTTTAATTATAAATTTTTAACCGATTTTCTCTCAGTTTGTAAATCAAGTGAAATTTTAATTGAACTTAACGAAAGTCTTACCCCAGTCTTTTTTCACGATCAATCC
Organism: Candidatus Shapirobacteria bacterium S2_F12; assembly: GCA_019248165.1. Lineage (GTDB taxonomy): Bacteria > Patescibacteriota > Microgenomatia > UBA12405 > UBA12405 > WARW01. Next base: position 7,917 of record JAEHHB010000028.1, on the reverse strand, counting down.
GACCCATCTTTCACTCACATAATAATGCCGGTGCGTTTACAAGATTAAAAGTAAATCTTAGTTATTTTGCCAAATTTTAAGACTAAACATCCAAGTAGCTATTGCTGTCAATATTATTACTAAAGAATATTTCTTTAAAAATTTCATTGACTCCAAATAATTTCTATCTTTTTAGGATTGTTTCCATTTTCATAAAACAACCAAGCATTAACTTCTTCTTTAATTTTATTTTTATCATCAATTAAAGGTTTAACTGTTAATTTTTTATTTTGATAATCGAATTTTTCGACGATAAAATCTTTATTGGTGTAAGGTAAAAAATTTGAAAAATCATAATTTGGCATCATGTCTAATTCTTCTATTTCTTCTCGACTTAGCTCACTTATAAAATCATAACGCTCTTCTGGTTCCATTCGTAAAATTTCCTCTTTACTTTTATTTCCATAAGTATCTATATTAATGATTGTAGGTGTCGGTGAAACTAATAAATCTATTTGATTTTTATTAGTTGGTATTGGCTCAACTTTTATTGGAGTTATTGCTGGTAAATTACCATTTTTATTGTTTTGTATTTTAATATTTATTTTCACTATTAAGATCCAAACAGTGATAATAAATAAAACCACTATCAAATAATTCTTTTTCATCCAGTTAATAATTTTCATATTTTTTTTATAAAGATTGTCTTAATAACTTTTTGAATGTAAATATCCAAAAGTCATATTCCCACCTATTAATTTTCCGCTACAAATATCGACCCAACCAGTAGTTACTCCACTTCCACCACCAGCATGTGCAAATTTAATTCTATTGTCGTCATATTCTAATACCAAGGCTATATGATATTCCTCACCTGCAGGCATTGTTAATGTATCCCCTGGTTGAATTGCATCTTTAATTGCTTGACAATTACCAAACGATATTGTCCCAGAAGAACCAGTATTTCCGCCGTAACCATTAATTAAAACCCACTTAACGAAACCAGAACAATCAAGTCCTGAATAAATACGACCCTTGTTTGTTCCATCATCTCCAATATTTTTTCCCCAATTTGGGTTTATACCTTTTGTATAATATTTTCCAGCCCAATAATAGGGTACCCAATAGTCAAAATCATAGGTTAAATATTGAGCCGCATAAACAACTCCACACCTTTTTCCATATTGATCACCAATGGCTGTTTCTAATTGTTGATCATAATTTCCTCTAGTCAAAAGATCTGGTGTTACCCAGGTATTATGGCTTTTTCTATTCCAGTCTGTATCCATTCCAACTCCGCAACTTCTTGTTCTCCCATCTGGAGTATATGTAATTTCTCCATGAGTATTACCTCCAGAACCAGAGGTATCTGGTTTTAAACTCGAAACAATATTGGCATTTGATGTCGACATAGTCATTAACAAAACAAACACAGCAATTATCGTGATAATTATTACATTAAGAAAGTTGCTATTAGTTAGTCCTATATCTAAAGAATTTATTAATTTACCAACTAATTTTGTCCCTAATTTAATTGCCTCCCAAGCAGCTACGACAATATACCCCATTCCTGCTGTTGCTGCTCCAAAAGCTGCTTTTATTCCCACAGCTGCTGCTTTTAGTCCCATTTTTGTTGCCACATTCAAAGCAGTCTTGCCTGCCAACTGTACTCCTTTTTTCATTGCTCCTTTTGCAATTGTTTTTATTCCACCACTAATCCCGTTTTTTAATATCGTCCCCATCGAATTTTGGACAAAACTTTTCACTGCCTGATTACCAATTTTTGAAGCAAATCCGTTCGTAATCTTGACAATAGATTTATTAAAAAAATTATTAGCCACACTTCTTAATCTCTCTCCATTAATTCGACTTACAAATCTATTTGTAATTTGGCCAAATTTTCCATTTGTAATTCTATCTAATGTTTTAAATCTACTTCGAGCAGATTCAACAAATTTACGCATTTCCGGATTTTTAATCGAGTTCATTACTCGATCATAAGAAGCCAATTTATCAAATTTTTGATAAGGGATTTTTATTCCATCGTTTTGCAATTTAGAAGTTATTTGCTCATCGTTTTTTACTATTTCGTCAAAATTTTTAGGTGTTTGTTTCAATAATCCATTAATTCCTTGAGTGTCATTCCAAGCGTTTTTGACTTTTCCTATCGATTCCGTTTGATTTTCTGCCAGGACTGCATCTTTTTGGTCTTCAATACCCCCATCACTATTGTAAAGTTTGTTGACATTTTCAGCCAAAGACTTAACTGTTTTAACCTGATCATCAGTCATTTCAGGGTTGTCTTTTTTAGTTTCTTCAACAATACTATTCGTTAGGTTTTCTCCTCTATAAGCTCTAACCGAATCAATATCCCATTTATTAATTTCTAAAACAGACTCTTTTGCTTTTATAATTGTTTCCGTCTCGGGTACTGAACTTTGTCCAGACAAGACTCTCAACAGCGACGAGGCTTCATCACTACTACTCATCAAATCATTCTGGAGAACTATATTTTTTATTTCGGCTTTTAGCTTTTCTGCCAAAACATTGTCACTACCAGCCAAATTTTTTGCTAAACCATCGATTTTTTTATCTACTAATTTGATTTTTTCGTCAACATTTTCATCCATTACCAAAATTATAGCAATATCCTAAACATTTTAATTAAACAATCCCGTTCCCAAACAAATCATCGTAAGCTTTTTTATCACCATTATCTTTCTTTTCTTCTACTGGTTTGTTTTCAAAGATTGGTTGTGGTTTTTTTACTAGCTGTTGCGGTTGGGGAATTTTAACTTCTTCAGTTTTTACAAACACTGGTTTTTGCCCTTTATTAAGATTAACCACTTCTGCCTTAAATGGTTCAAATTTCTCAAAAGGTGGTAAATTTGGTTTTTTTATTGGTATTTCCCCTTGTAACAAATTAGTTTTTTCATCACTTTCTTTTGTTCTATCATTTTCCAAAATTTCCAATTCATTGATTTTTCTCTCTAAAATCTCATCTACCGTCTCTTTCTTTGGCTCCTCTTTTTTGGTTTCAAAATCTTTTTTTATTTCAGTTGTAATTTCTGGTTGTTTTTTTTCTTCAAAATTACCTAAATTTTGGTTTTTTTGTACTTCAGGCTGACTTAATTTTGATGGTAGTGGTGTATTAATAATATTTTTAGGATTTTCTTTTAAACTTTCTTGAGGTTTAACTACCGGCTTAGGCATTTTATTTCTCAAAATTTCTTCAGGGTTAGAAGTAATTAAAGCGTGCTCTTCATCGGAAGAAATAACCTCTATTGCCACATGATTTTGTCCAGCAAAAAAGATTCCTTGACCCTTGCCCGCAGTTAATAATAATTGCTTTTCTCCTTCGCTTAGGTAAAAAACCTCACCAATTAAATCAATTGCGGCTGTGTGTTGTTTTAATAATATTTGAATTGAACTATTAGTTACAATTTCTTTTCCATAAGGAGTTTCCAAAAAATCGTCGACATCTTGAGTAATAGTTGTTACTCCTAAATAATATTTTCTTCCTCTTTTTACAATACCCCTCAAAAAAGAAGCCGAGTCTTCATATTGCATCAAATACCAAGCCTCGTCCACCACTAAAATTCTTTTTTTCAAGCTTCCTTTTACTACTGTCCAGATATAATCCAAAATAATATGCATTGCCACCGGCCTTAATGTTTCTTCCAAATTTTTGATTCCAAAAACCACAAACGGATTTGTTAAATTAACTGTCGTTTTTTGGTTAAAGATTCCCGAGAAAGATCCTTTTATGTATTTTTCCAACCTAGCCGCCAAAATTTTAGATTTTTCCTCTTCCATTCCAATCAATGATTTGTAAACATCCTCAATTAAGGGTGGTTCTTTCTTTTGAGTTGTCGGATCGGGTGTTATTCCTTTCATTTTATATGCATCCATCATTGCTCTGTCCAAAATAGATTCTTCTATTGGATCAAGTTCTCCCATCATCACCTTCATTAGCTTATGTACAGTCAAAATCTTACTGTTTAAGGCATTTTCTCCTTCTTCTTCTACCAAAGACAAATCAAACGGATTAATTTTAGAGTCTTCACCGTAACCAAAGGCTATATATTGACCCCCAACTGCATTGGCCAAATCACGATATTCATTTTCTGGGTCAATAATAATGATTTCAGTTCCCAACATCAAAGATCTTAATACTTCAAGCTTTATCATGTAAGATTTTCCAGCTCCAGCCGTAGCAAATACTACTGAGTTATAGTTTTGCATCGAAAACCGGTCAAAGACAATTAACGATCCATTGTGTGAGTTTATTCCGTAAACAATCCCTTTGTCGTCCGATAAATCAGAAGAGACAAAGGGGAAAGTTGTTGCCAAAGATGTTGTATCCATATTTCTTGTCACGCTCAACCTGTCTTGACCAATCGGCAATCCAGTTACAAAACCTTCTTCCATTTGTAGTGTCGCTCTTTTGGTTACTACCAACAAAGACCCTAAAGCTGCTTCTAAGCTTTTATTAATTTTGTCCAATTCTTCTTGGGAATCAGCCACAATAGTAATATAAAGCCCAAATTGAAAAAATCTTTCCTCTCCTTTTACCAAATCAGCTTGCAAATTTAGTGCATCCTCTAATTTGGCCTGGGTTGCTGGATTAACCAATCTTCCTCTTTGAATATCAGTGCTTATTTCTGCTTCCATTTCGGTAATTTTTCTCCTCAAATCATCCAATATTGCCTTACCGTCAGTAGGATATATATACATCGACAAACTCAAAGCCACATCAAAATTAATCAAATACGATAACCAGTTCATACCAACAAACCTTGGGTAACCAACAACAAACAACGTTCGGTAGTATTTATTTCCTATCTGAACATGATTAAAATCAACTTCAAGTGATGATGGGGCGATAATATCTTTGACCGAAACCAAACCTTGTGAAAAATCCCTTTTTTCTCCACCTGGGTTTTGTGGCAACCCTGGCGACCCTAATTGAGGGTTGTTTGGTTTGTCTTTAACTTGTTCTTTTTTGTTTCCAAATAATTTCATTTTTTTTATTTTGCCATTACTATGGGGTTTGTAAAGTCTGTCTCTTGAATTTTTTGGTTTTGAGACACATCTTCATTATAAATAACATAAAACATTTCTATTAGTTGTTTGCTGTTTAATGGTTTTATATCCAATCCTAATCTTAAAAACAACCTTATTAAGTGGTCTTTTTTTGGCTCGAGACTTTCTTTGGCTTTTTGTAATATATATTCTTTTGGAAAAGGTAGCTCTGTTTGTTGGTTTTTATTAATTTTAAATACTTCTTTTATGGACTGTTTACCAGCGCTTTTTATTCCCAATTCCATCGTAGAAAACTTTACAATAACATAAAACGATTTTGACAACACATCATTTCTCTTAACAGTATCTTCGATAAACTTGCGATAGCTTACAATCCTTTTTTTTAACAACTCATTGGTCTGTTTTTTTTCGGCAATACTTAAGTTTTCCAAATAAACCCCCACGTCTTTGGTTGTCGATTTTATCATTATCTGAATTGGAAAATTCAAAGAATTTAATATTCCTCCATAGGCGTAGACGAGCGATGTTTGTTCTTGTTCTGACAACAAATCAAAGTTAACCGACGAGAGTTGAAGTATCATAACACACGATCCGTCTTTCATAATTACAATTCCATCAATGATATCTTCTATCGGCAAATGGTCTTGAGTGCTTCCTTTTATTGCAATTTTAAGAGGGTCATTTATCATAAGTATTTAATTAATCATAAACTAATTTTGGGCAATAATTTTGATTGGATCTATTATTTGACCGTTTAAATCTACATTTACTCTATCAAACTGATAGCCTTCTTTCTCTGCAATTATTAAATATCTTCCATCTGCTAACGGGGTTGAGATTTTAAACTGCCCCAGAGAGTTAGTTTTAATTACTCGGGTAGGAATTCCGTGTTCATCTTGTATTTCAATAATTACTCCATCAATTATTTTTCCGTCCCAATTAGTTGCCATCCCGACAACTATATTGGCAACATCTGGCCTGTTTGGCATTGGAATTGTTCCAAAAACCGCTTTACCTGTGGCTTCTAATTTATCTTTTTTTAAATTTAAATCAACAGATTGCCTTTGTATCTCAACTCCACCAACAACCTCTTCTCTTAGTTCTGGAACAACCTCTTTGTTATCTATTATTTCTGCCACCTCTTTTTCTATTTTAGGTTCGTCTTTTTTGGTTGCTACTTTCTCCTCTATTACGTTTATGCTTGGGGCAAAATAACCACCTTTTTGGTTAATTGTCATTGTTCCTTCAGTTGTTTGTTTTTTTACTGACACAAATATGTTTTTGTTAACTACTGGCTTGGCTTCAGTATTATCTTCACTAGTTGGTGGCAGATTCAGCCAATTATTGTTATTTTTTTTGTTATAAACAAAGATTGTTGGGGCATAAATCGATTTCAAAAAAGAAATTATCCAATTATCTAGTGGCCTATCCTCAAATGGTAAAAAAGCCAAAGCTAGCCCTAGTCCGGCAAAAGCAAACATTAGTGGCCATTTGAACAAAGCAATTAAACTGGTATTTTTTATTAAAATTGCCAAAATAATTCCCACCGCCGCTTTCAAAAATTGCTTCAAAGTCATATCTCCCACTAATTTAAATTCGTAGGATGATATTTGCTGTGGAATTGCATGCTGTTCCATTATTAAATTCTATCAGCTCTAACTAAAAATTTCCCGCCCTGAATAAATTTGTTTTTTTAGACTTCTCCCTTTTTTAAGGGGAGATGTTTCGATTTATTGGGACAGAGGGGTTTCGTTTTGCTAAACTACACTATGTCCAAACTCCTAATTGTTGATGGTCACGCTGTTATCCACCGAGCCTATCATTCAATTCCCAAATTAACCTCAAACGGTCAACCAGTCAATGCTATTTACGGTTTTTACTCAATGCTTTTATCGGCCATTTATCAATTAAAACCAAAATACCTCATCGTATGTCTTGATTCTCCGGGCCCAACTTTTCGTCAAACCGAATTTGTTGGTTATCGAGCCAAACGTAAAGTGCCGGACCTTGACCTAATATCTCAACTCCCGCTTTTAAAATCAACCCTCGAACAGTCACTTATAAAAACTTTTTCATTGGGTGGTTTTGAAGCTGATGATCTAATTGGGACTGTTTCTCGACAGTCTGCCAAAAAGAAATTTATAGACCAAGTGGTTATTATTACCGGCGACAAAGACCTTATGCAGTTGGTTACCTCCAAGGTTAACCTTCTTATGCCTGTTCGCGGTCTTTCGGAAACTAAAATATTTAAACCCCAAGATGTTGTTGAAAAGTTAGGAGTAAAACCAAAACAAGTAATCGATCTAAAAGCTCTGATGGGTGACATGTCTGATAATTATCCGGGTGTTGCCGGGATTGGCCCCAAAGCAGCTATTGACCTTTTGACTGAGTATCAAACACTAGACAATATTTACCAAAATATTGACAAAATTAAACCATCTATTAGGGAAAAATTAATCAAAGACAAAAACAATGCTTATCTTTCTCAAAAACTAGCCACCATAATCGACAATATCCCCTTAAATTTTAAATTGTCCCAATCCCGTTGGTGCGATCAAATAGTTTTTAGCCTCGACAAGCTGTTTAAGAGTTATAATTTTAAATCTCTTATTTTTCGTCTCGACCAAAAATCCAAACCCCAACAATCATCTCTTTTCTAAAAAATGAAAAAAAATAACCTAAAAATTGCTCTAGTCCAAGATTACATCAAAGAATTTGGAGGAGCCGAAAGTGTCCTAGAAACCTTGTCTGACATTTTTCCAAATGCTCCTATTTTTACCTCAATTTATCGTCCGCAACTTCTTGTTCTCCCATCTGGAGTATATGTAATTTCTCCATGAGTATTACCTCCAGAACCAGAGGTATCTGGTTTTAAACTCGAAACAATATTGG
>JAEHHB010000027.1 GCA_019248165.1 Candidatus Shapirobacteria bacterium S2_F12 | reverse complement strand
CCATGAACTTATTGATTGGACAAAAGATTCTGGGACTGGCTTTTATCGAGTAAAAGACAAAGAAATTTTACCTAATAATTCTGATACTGGGATTGCTGTTGTTAAATCAAAAGAAGGATCCAGAGAAGATGTAGCTTCTGAAATTGCCACATTAATTAAATCTTTAAAAAATAAAAATATTATTACTGATTACAACCAAGCGGCTTTTCTTTTTCCGTCACTAAAGACTAAACCCGTAGAAGCGTTTCAACTGGCTTTAGAAAAACTTGGAATTCCAGTCTTTGCCCCTAGGGCAGGAAAATTTCTTGAAGTAGTGGAGGCCCAGGAAATTTTTGGTTTTATCCTTGATCTTTTTAATGCCTTTCAAGAAGATTCAGACGAAAAAGCTTCAACTGATGGCGATAATTTTCGAACTTTTGATAATTGGCTTCACGACTCCCATACGGCAATCAAAGAGTTACTAATAGATTATCCTTATCTTAAAGAATTTCTTAAAGATAAAGAATTAGAGATAGATACAATTAAAACAGACTACAAAATTATTACTAAAAAAATTGAGGATTTAAGTTGGCAGATAGATGAACCTTGTTCAATCCAGATGTTAATGACTTTGAGTAATATCTCTGGTTTATCAATCCAAGCTAAAAAACATTTGTCCAATAATTTTTTTGCCGATTTTGTTAAAAGAAAATTTTATTCTGATGAGCCAATTTCTTTGGCATATGTTATTACTCGAGCTACATCTCTCGACTGGAGTCTTTTGGATCTTTTTTATCAGATTTGCTCGTTTAAACCTTTTAAAACCGCATTTGATAGTGCTGAAGATGGAACAGATGAAGGACCGATTTGTAACCTGAGTCTAATTTCTCAATATATTGCCAAATTTACAGATACTTATTCAACAATCATTTCGGCAGGTAATATTCAGAAAGGCGTATTTATAGGCTCTTTAAGACTTTTCTTGAGAACAATTTATCATTTAAGTGAAACTGAATATGAAGATAAAGAAAATCCTTTTCCTAAAGGTCGAATCCCATTCTTAACTATTCACCAAGCCAAAGGATTGGAATTTCCTGTAGTCGTTCTTGGCAGTATGGCTAGACGTCGACAAAAGAAACAACCATTCGAAGAGATAATTCGTCGTATCACTAGCAAAGAAGGTGAACCCTTAGAACGAATTTCCGAATTTGATGATATGCGTTTATTTTATGTCGCTCTTTCTAGACCACAGAATCTTTTAATTCTTCCTCATTTTGAGGGTAATCGAGCTGGTACTGTCGAACCCTTTAAAACAATTCTTCGGGACAAATTTATTACTCCTATTAATCAACTAAATTTAGATCAAATTCCATCAACTAAAGAATCAAAAGAAGAAAATGAAAAAATCTATTCTTTCTCTTCTGATTATCTTCTCTATAAAAATTGCCCAAGAAATTATATGATCTTTCGTAAATATGGTTTTATTCCCAGTCGTACCCAAACAATGTTTTTTGGTAATCTGGTCCACAGAACCATTGATGATATTCATCGATTTTTAATAAATAAAAAATTAACATGATAAAACCAAAAGACGAATTTGAAAAAAATATAATTGAAATGTTTGAGGATAATTTTGAATCACTCAGAATTGAAAGTGGCCATACCATTACTTCTCGAGCCAAAAACCAAGCTCTTCAACAAGTTATTTTATATTGGCGAAAACTCCACGATTTAGCTGATAAAGTTACGGAAACAGAAGTTAAATTGATTTTAGCCAACCAAGAGACTATTTCTGGACACAAATTTTCAATTGAAGGGATTGTCGACATTGTTAATCAAAACTCTGAGGTGTGGCTTTATGATCTCAAAACTCACGATCCAGATTTTATTGCTGAAAACAGAGAACTTTACGAACAACAACTCAATGTTTATGCCTTTATTTGGCAAATGATTCACCAAACAGACTTAAGTAATACTGCTGTCATTAGCACGGCTTTTCCCCAAACTTTACGTCATGCTATCGAAATGGCTAACGAAAAAGCCATAGACTATGAAATGGATAAATGGGAACCTGTAATCCCAATGCCTTACTCATTCGATAGAGTCAAAGAAACAATCTCTGAATTTGCCAATGTAGTTGATGAAATTGAAGAGGGTAATTTTTCTCCAAAAACAACTGAAGAAATTGAAGAAGTTGGAGAAACCAGTAAAAGAAGTTTTGTTAGTAGGGTTTGTAATAACTGTGATGCTCGTTTTTCCTGCATTTCCTATCGAGAATATGTTATAAAAAGAGGAGATAGAAATAAAACTGGTTTTCGAAAATTCTTTTTTATTGCTTCGTCTCCCGATGCAGAAGAACAAGAAGAGTGGATGACCGGTAATTTATCAGATCAATCAAAAACAAATGAAAATGAATAATATCCCGAAAGTTTCTCCTCCCAAGTTATTAGATGACGACCGCAAGAATCTTCTCAGCCAATTGATTCCCGAGTCAGTTGAAGATGGCAAAATCAATGTCGAAAAAATAAAAGAGTCACTAGGTGAATTTGCCGAAGATGAGTCTGTTAACGAACATTTTGAATTATCATGGCCAGGGAAAAGAGAAGCTAAAAAAGTAGCTATCACCGCCAGCAAAGGGACACTAGTCCCTGCTCTAGGAGAAGGTGTTGACGAAGACAAAACCAAAAATATTTTTATTGAAGGTGAGAATCTTGAAGTTCTCAAACTTCTTCATAAAAGCTATATGGGTCAAATCAAAATGATCTATATTGATCCTCCCTACAATACTGGAAAAGATTTTGTTTATTCCGACAAATTTAGTGACTCAATTGAGGAATATCGTCGAGTAACAGGACAAGTGGATAGTGAAGGCCGAGAAATAGAAACCAATAAAAAAGCTGATGGTCGTTTTCATTCCCGCTGGCTCTCAATGATGTACCCCCGCTTAAAATTAGCCAAAGATCTTTTACGGGATGATGGTGTAATTTTTGTCAGTATTGATGATAATGAAGTTCATAATTTGAAAGCACTTTGTAATGAAATTTTTGGTGAGGAAAACCTTGTCAGCCAAGTTAGTCGAGCCACAGGAACTACAACAGGTCAAGACGCCCAAAAGTTTGGGAGTTCACAGGATTATATTTTAATTTATAGAAAATCAGATCAATATTCACCAACTGGATTACCGCTAACTGAAAAAGATAAAGCACGTTTTAGATGGGACGATAATGACGACAAGGGGAAATATGCCCTTCTCCAATTAAGAAAAACAGGCACTAATGATAGAAGGGAAGATCGACCGAACATGTTTTACCCAATAAAATCACCAAGCGGAGAAGATGTTTATCCAATCGGACCAACCGACTACCTAAGTTGCTGGCGAGTTGAAAAAAAGAGATACCAAAAACTAATTGAGGAGAATTTGATTGTTTGGATGGAAAAAGAATTAGACGAAGATATAGAAGAAATTGAAAGTGATTTAGATTCTGATGTAGAAAATAACTCAAAAGTTGCTGAGCCAATCGCTTTTAAAGAAGGAGACTATAAAAAATCAAAGTCTGTCCCATACGTAAAATACTATTTGAGCGGTAGAACTAAAAGACCATCAAATGTTTGGAACGATATCGAGGGTAATAAAAAAGGGAGTTTGCAGTTGAAAGAATTATTCGATAATAAAATTTTTGATAATCCAAAACCTTTAGAATTCTTGAGAAGAATTATCCAAATATCAGGGGCCAGTTCTAACGATTGTATCCTCGATTTTTTCGGTGGATCTGGCACCACCGCTCATGCAAACTTACAAGTTAATACTAAAAACAACACATCGATCAAATATATTTTGGTACAAATGCCAGAATTAACATCTAAAGAAAGTGGCGCTAGAAGAATTGGAATCATGAATATTGCGGAACTGTCAAAAGAAAGAATTAGGAGGGCAGGGAAAAAAATCAAAGAGGAGACTAAAGCCGAGATCGACTATGGATTCAAAGTTTTTAAACTCCAAAAGTCAAATTATCGGGATCAAGACGAACTTCTTCGTGCGGGTCAGCAAAGCCTTGATTTTGTCGATTTAACTAATCCACTGATAAAAGATTGGAAACCAGAAGATCTTCTCACTGAAGTTACTCTTCTCGAGGGTTTTCCTTTAGATTCAAAAATAGAAAAATTATCAACGGTTCAAACTAATAAAGTCCAGGTCGTTTCTTGTGACAATCTCGATAAAACCTACAAACTTTTTGTTTGTCTCGATAAAAAAATCGATCCTCAAACCATCTCTAGTCTAACCTTTAGTGATGAAGACAAATTTATTTGTCTCGATTCTGCAATTAGTGACACTGATAAGCTTACACTGTCCGATAAGGCCCATCTTAAGGTTATTTAAATTATGTCACTCATTTCCACCCCTCAATTTAAGTTTGATCCAAATCAAAAACACCAAACGCGAGGAATTGAAAGTGTTGTTAATCTTTTCGACGGTTATTCTCCAGATCAAACAGGTCCAAATTCTGGATTTATTTATGATCTAGATGCTGTCCCAAACATTTCCCCATCGATCATTTGGTTTGATAAATTCAAAGTACTCCAAAACATGAATTCAATTCAACAAAAAAACAACGATGAGGATCTTAACCAAAAAGAAATTAGAACTAACCAAATGGGATTACTTGAAATATCCCCTACGCTCGAATTTGATTCAGGTTTTACTCTCGATCCCATGAATCCTGGTACCTGGGAATATCCATCATTTGTTGTAGATATGGAGACTGGTACCGGTAAAACTTATGTATATTTACGCACTATTTATGAACTTAAAAAAAAGTACAATTTCTCAAAATTCATCATTATTGTTCCAAGTATCGCTATTTTTGAAGGAGTTAAAAAAAGTTTCAACAGTATGTTATCTCATTTTAATCAGTTATTTAGTGGAGAGCCAGCAACATTGGTGGCATACGATGGCCAAAAACTTTCAGGAAGTATTAGAAATTTTGCTACTTCAAAAAACACTGAAATTCTACTGATGACAGTCGATTCATTTACCACTCCTACTAAAAATGTTATTTTTAAACCATCTGATAAACTCCCTGGCGAACTTTTGCCATACCAATATCTTCAACAAACTCGACCAATTTTAATTCTTGATGAGTCCCAAAACTACAAATCGGATAAAGCTAAAGCGGCATTAAGAACTCTTAATCCATTATTTGCTGTTGAATATACTGCAACTCCCAGAGAAAAAAACAATCTTGTTTATCGTCTGACTCCATATGAAGCCTTTCGTCAAAACCTTGTCAAAAAAGTCCAAGTAGCTGGAGTAATTGAAACTACCACTGATACTGAAGGAGAAGTTATACTTCAAGCATTAGAATATTCGGGTAATAGACTCACTGCTAAAGTCCAAGCAGAATTAATTGAAGGTGGTATTTCTACAACTGAAACATTCACACTTTTTCATGGCGATAATTTAGAAAGAAAAACTCGTAATCCACGATATTCTGGCTACATCGTTAGTAATATTGTTAAATCCGAAAACGCCATCTACTTTGAAAACGGACAAATTTGTCATTTATCAACACACGAAGAATCTCAAAACAAAGAGGATGTCTTTAGGGCTCAGATACGCCATACCATCAAAAAACATTTTGAGAGACAACAGGAATTTATTGACCGTAATTTAGAAATTAAGGTTCTCTCACTTTTCTTTATTGACAGGGTGGCCAACTATCGGGGTGATAATCCAATCATTAAAAATATTTTTATTGAAGAGTTTGAAAAACAAAAAATAAAAAGCTCATTTTTTTCCAAGTTTTCAGCTGAAGAAGTTCAAAAGGCTTATTTCGCCCAGAAGAAAGAAAAAGATAAAGAATTGGAAATTGATACCGCTATTGAAAATGATGACAAAACTCAAGTTGAAAAAGAAGCTGAGAAAAAAGCTTACGACCTTATTATGAAAGAGAGTAATTTTTCTTTTTCTTTCATAATAAGGTCGTAAGCTTTTTCCATCCAAACAATCAAATTCTCCTCAATTAGTTTTTGGTATCTCTTTTTTTCAACTCGCCAGCAACATTGGTGGCATACGATGGCCAAAAACTTTCAGGAAGTATTAGAAATTTTGCTACTTCAAAAAACACTGAAATTCTACTGATGACAGTCGATTCATTTACCACTCCTACTAAAAATGTTATTTTTAAACCATCTGATAAACTCCCTGGCGAACTTTTGCCATACCAATATCTTCAACAAACTCGACCAATTTTAATTCTTGATGAGTCCCAAAACTACAAATCGGATAAAGCTAAAGCGGCATTAAGAACTCTTAATCCATTATTTGCTGTTGAATATACTGCAACTCCCAGAGAAAAAAACAATCTTGTTTATCGTCTGACTCCATATGAAGCCTTTCGTCAAAACCTTGTCAAAAAAGTCCAAGTAGCTGGAGTAATTGAAACTACCACTGATACTGAAGGAGAAGTTATACTTCAAGCATTAGAATATTCGGGTAATAGACTCACTGCTAAAGTCCAAGCAGAATTAATTGAAGGTGGTATTTCTACAACTGAAACATTCACACTTTTTCATGGCGATAATTTAGAAAGAAAAACTCGTAATCCACGATATTCTGGCTACATCGTTAGTAATATTGTTAAATCCGAAAACGCCATCTACTTTGAAAACGGACAAATTTGTCATTTATCAACACACGAAGAATCTCAAAACAAAGAGGATGTCTTTAGGGCTCAGATACGCCATACCATCAAAAAACATTTTGAGAGACAACAGGAATTTATTGACCGTAATTTAGAAATTAAGGTTCTCTCACTTTTCTTTATTGACAGGGTGGCCAACTATCGGGGTGATAATCCAATCATTAAAAATATTTTTATTGAAGAGTTTGAAAAACAAAAAATAAAAAGCTCATTTTTTTCCAAGTTTTCAGCTGAAGAAGTTCAAAAGGCTTATTTCGCCCAGAAGAAAGAAAAAGATAAAGAATTGGAAATTGATACCGCTATTGAAAATGATGACAAAACTCAAGTTGAAAAAGAAGCTGAGAAAAAAGCTTACGACCTTATTATGAAAGAAAAAGAAAAATTACTCTCTTTCAAAGAGCCTACTTGTTTTATTTTTGCTCACTCAGCTCTCAAAGAAGGGTGGGATAATCCGAATGTTTTCCAAATCTGTACTCTCAATCAAACTGTTTCAGAGTTTAAAAAACGCCAAGAAATTGGTCGAGGTCTACGGCTTTGTGTTAATAATAAACTCGAAAGACAATCAGATCCCTCAATCAATATTCTTACTGTAATTGCCAATGAAAGTTATGAGTCTTTTGTTAATCAACTTCAAAAAGAATACCGTGAAGCTGGTGAAAATGAAATTCCTAAGCCCCAAAATGCCGACCATAATCTTGCCACTCGAAATCAGGATGTTTTTGACAAAAAAGAATTTAAACAATTCATGTTTCATCTTTTCCAAAAGACTACCTACAAAATCACATTTAACAAAGAAGATTTTATTCGAGAATGTCTTGAGGAATTTAAACTAAAACCATTTCCTGATCCTCAAATTATAATTAGGGAGGGGAGTTTTGCTTTAGGTGAATTAAATATTTCTCTTCAAAGAATTGAACAAAATTATGCCCACATTCAAATTATTTTGACTGATAGTGATGACCCAACTAAAAATATTAATCGAATTGTCACGTGTACCGAAGGAGGAGTTTTGGGAAGTCTATTAAAAAATGAATTCTTAAATATTTTTAAAATCAAAAAAATTATTCCAGATGAATTTGATCCGTCAGTTACATTTACTACCGGTGATGAAATAACCCTTTCTAAAAATATTAAAAAATCCATTACTCATGGCCAAAAAGCTGAACATGAATTTTCTCAAGAAGATAAAAATACTCACCAACTAATTCCTAATTTTATTCAACGTGCTGCCGATACCACTAAGTTAACACGTACAACTATTTTGGAAATTTATAATAGTTTTACTGATTCTCAGAAACAAGCTCTCAAGAAAAACCCAGAAGGTTTTTCTAATCATTTTATTGATATTCTCAAAGAGGTTTTAGCCAACCATATTGCTGATAAAATTTCCTACAAAATTGTTGACCCAAATGACAATGTTGACATTGAACAATTTTTTCCTGAAAAAATGCAATACCCTCAAGGGGAAATTATTCCAGGTCGACAAGGTGTTTCACTTTACGATTTAGTTCACGCTGAGTTTGGTCCAGAAAAGATTTTTGTAACCGAAAAGTTAAATTTTGAAGAACAAATTCTCTTGTTTTTTAAATTTCCAGGATCATTTAAAATTCCCATTCCAAAAATAATTGGCAATTACAATCCTGATTGGGGTGCAGTTCGTCAAGATGCATCAGGTCAAAAAATTTTAGAACTAATTAGAGAGACAAAAGGTGGACCAATCGATACTTTGCGTTTTAGTAATGAGTCAAGAAAAATTACCTGTGCTAAAAAATATTTCACTACAATTGGAGTCGATTATAAAACCATTTGGCCCGTTGTGTTTGATAATTGGTGGAAAAATGACTCAGAAGAGACTTCCACTGGACCACTATTTAATAAATAATGGAAACCCTAATTATAATAATTATTGTTTTATTTTTCCTTTATTATTTAGGGTCAGATCATACAAAAAAATCACAAATTCAACAGATAAAACGAATTATACCGGAAGTACCACGGAAAAAAATAGAAACTGAAGAAATTAGTCTTAATCAAGAAAAAATTGATCTTTTTGGTAAAATTGAAAATTCAAATAATCATTTTTTTGTTACTGGTAAAGCTGGAACCGGAAAATCTCTTCTTCTTCAATACATAAAAAAACGTAGTTTAAAAAAAGTAGTTGTAGTAGCGCCAACAGGGGTAGCAGCAATCAATGTTGGCGGTCAAACCATTCACTCGCTTTTTTATATTCCGCCATCATTTGTTGCTCATGAAAGTTTGCAATTTAACCAAAAAGTGGCTGAACTTTTACGTCATGTAGATATGGTTCTTATTGATGAAATTTCTATGGTCCGAGCAGATTTAATGGATGCGATAGATTATCGGCTTCGTCAATCTAGAGATGATACTAGGCCATTTGGTGGTGTTCAAATTGTTATGTTTGGAGATCTTTATCAACTACCACCAGTAGTTACAGATCGGGAACTACATAAATATTTTTCAGATAATATGGGAGGTTTTCACTTTTTTAATGCCAATGTTTGGAGAAATACTGATTTTGAAAAACATGAACTCCAAGAAGTATTCCGTCAAAAAGATCAAAACTTTCGTAATCTCTTAAATGCTATTAGAATTGGTAAAAAATCACCAGAAATTTTAAATGTTCTTAACGATCGAATAAATATTAAATTTCCAGAAAGTGATTTTATCCATTTATGTTCCACTAATAGTAAAGCTAACCAAATTAATAATAATAAATTAGCAGCAATTAATGAACAAGAATTTATTTATGAGGCAACAATTAGTGGTGAGTTAGATGAAAAATCATATCCTGCTGAACAAATACTCAAATTGAAAAAAGGATCTCAAATAATGATGTTAAAAAATGATATTGAAAAAAGGTGGGTTAATGGTACTCTTGGAACAATTTCTTCTCTTTCTCAAAATGAAGTAAAAGTTGAAATTAGTGGTTTTAATTATTCAGTACCAATAGTTGTTTGGAATAAAATTAGATATCGTTATAATCGAGAAACAAAATTAATCGAAGAAGAACCAATAAGTTCTTTTTCTCAATATCCGATTCGACTGGCTTGGGCTGTAACTATTCATAAAGCTCAAGGGAAAACCTTCGATAATATAATTGTCGACTTAGAGGGAGGAGCATTTGCATCTGGTCAAACGTATGTTGCCCTAAGTCGTTGCACTTCTTTAGATGGTATTTTTTTAACGGATAAAATTTATTCTGAAGATATAAAAGTTGATCCAGATGTTGTTAAATTTATGGATAAAATTACTAAGATAAATAGTTTAAGTAACGATGACTTAATTTATGATTCCGAACCAATACAGAATGATTATGAGCCTGAAGCTACAAAGATAATTACAATTGACAAAGAAACTGAAATTAAAAAGACACCCGTTAAGTCGAATAAAAAAAATAATATACCTATTCCTCAAGAGTTAGATTGGTAGTGATAATATTGGTTAATGATTGGAAAATTTTTCTTTGGAATAATTGAGAGAATAAAAAACCCATTGTTCAGGAGTATTATTGACTATATTTTAGAATTCAGATTGGAATTGTTTTGTGGGCTAACTGTAATTTTGTTAACTTTCGTATTTACTTTTGGATCGCAATCTTATTTTTTAATTTTTGTTACATCACTAGTACTGACTTTGTTTGTTTTGTTTATGCCACGACGGATTTATAAAAAATTTCCCAGATGGATTTGTTTGATATTTTTACTGGTATTAACATGGATTGATTATTTTGTGATCACAACTTTAATGAACAACATAGAGAATTTAAGTAGAAATGGCGATGTAATTTCTATCATTTTAATAATAGGATGTCTTTATTTAATCGGTTTTTTTCTGTTGAACTTAACAAGAGACATTTGGAGTTTAATTAAAAAAATTAAATGGAATTGGGTAAAAAGAATGACAACTTTTGTTGAAAAATTAATGAATCCAATTTATGTTTTTCCCATAAAACTAATCACCTATTCAATTTATTATTTGATCAAATTAATATTTTATTTACTAATTGAATTAATAAAAATTATTTGATCAAATTAATATTTTATTAATTCAATTAGTAAATAAAATATTATTTGATCAAATTAATATTTTATTAATTCAATTAGTAAATAAAATATTATTTGATCAAATTAATATTTTATTTACTAATTGAATTAATAAAAATTATTGTTGATTTGATTAGGTATCCATTTAGAAATCTGAAAAACTTTTTAAA
>JAEHHB010000026.1 GCA_019248165.1 Candidatus Shapirobacteria bacterium S2_F12 | reverse complement strand
TTGATGGTTCCATATAGGCTTTTCCAAAATCATTGATATCAATCTGTGCTCCCAAATTTATTGGCCCCAATTCAGACATTCCCCACTCAACCACCATATCCCGAGCAATATTAGTTGCATGACTTATATCACTCGACGCTCCAGTAGTAATATCTCCAAAAATTATTTCTTCAGCGGCTCTCCCGCCCATAGCCATGGCCATTTGTTTAATCAGTTTACTTTTTGTCTGATGAATAATATCTTTTTGTGGTGGAATTAGAGTAAATCCTAGCGCCATTCCTCTTGAAATGATTGATATTTTAGATACCGGGTCCAACTCCTCCACAAAATTTACAATTGCATGGCCAGCCTCATGGTACGCCGTCATCAATTTATCATCGTCGGATTGGGTTCGTCTTTTTTCTGCTCCCAATTTTACCTTCAAAGAAGCATCGTCAATATCCCTCATACTAATTTTTTCTTTATTTTGTCTTGCTGCCGCGATTGCAGCTTCATTTAACATATTTTCCAAATCTGCTCCCGAGAAACCAACTGTTGATTTTGACACCAAATCCCAATTTACACTTTCATCAAACGGTTTTCCTCGAGCGTGAATTGCCAAAATATCTTTCCTTGCCTCTAAGTCTGGGAACTCCAACACCACTCTTCGATCGAATCTTCCCGGTCTCAATAATGCTGGGTCTAACAAATCACCCCTATTAGTAGCCGCCAACACCACTACCGCTGTGTTTGCTTCAAAGCCATCCATTTCCACCAAAATTTGATTTAGTGTTTGCTCCCTCTCTCCATGACCACCGTCCAAACCCCCTCTAATTCGACCAATTGCATCAATCTCGTCTATAAAAATAATTGCCTTTCCAGCCTTTTTAGCTGTTCCAAACAAATCCCTTACTCTTGAAGCGCCCACACCGACCAACATTTCCATAAATTCCGATCCTGCCATAGAATAAAACGGTACATTGGCCTCGCCAGCTACCGCTTTTGCCAACAAAGTCTTTCCGACACCACTTGGTCCCACCAATAGGACTCCTTTTGGTGCCCTAGCCCCCATTTTGTGATATTTTTCTGGATGTTTCAAAAAATCGACTACTTCCATCAAATCATCTTTGGCTTCTTTTACTCCAGCTACGTCTTTAAAAGTTAAATTCTGTTTTCCTTTAATAAACAATTTTGCAGTCGACTTGCCAAAACCAAACACCCCACCACCCGAACCACCACCTTGTTTCTTAAAAAACCACAATATTAACGCCAAAGGCAACGCGATAGTCAGCAACAAACTAAATACTTGACCCATCATTTTCCATCCCTGCTTATTGTCAACTCGAAAATCCACCTTACTCAAATCTACGCCTTCTTTTTGTAATATTTCTGTAAGAGAAATGTTTGGTTCTTTAGAGGTAATTAGTATTTTTTGGCCATCTTTCGTTTCAGCAACTATTTCATTGTCTGACACTAAAATCTTTGCCACTTCTTCATTTTTGATACCCTCAATTAATTTTGAAATTGGGACTTGGGTCACCCCACCAGCAACCAAAAAACTTTTTAGAGCCGACAACACCGAAAAAAACAAAACCAAATAAATAATACTTTTTATTATCTGTTTTGGACCAATTTCTATTTTTTTAATTTTTACTCCAGGAGGTAAATTTTTCAAAAAATCATTTTCTGTATTTTGCTTATTCTCACCTGTTTTTCCATTATTATTGACACTTTTATCTTTTTTGACTTCTTTTTTATGATTATTTTTTTTAAACAGATTTTGGAACAATTTCATGTCCCCATTATACCATCCAAACCAGTCTTAATTTGTTTTATAAAAAATTTTTGCTACTTACTACTAGCTATTTACTACTCACTAATTTATTTTCCGCAAATTAACCGTTTTTATACCGTAAAGTACAATTTTACTTTTTACAATATATCTTCCTTAATATATTTTGGTGCAGATAATATTTTTGCAGTGCGACGCCTCTGAGTGGATTTTACGATGGTTGCAAGCACGAAAAAATCATTATCAAGCCAAAATATAATATTAATACTGACCGAGTTCTACCAACAAATCTCTATTATCATCCCTGGCGCAATCCACCCAAAATTTATGGTTACATTTCTCACATTTGTAAAAAATCCTAAACTCACCCTCTTTATACTCACTTCTAATTGGCCTCATTAACCCCCGGCACATACTCGATCTATCACCAGGAGTGTCTTCGTCTACATGTTTGCCCCACAAACATCTCGGACAATGATCTGTCGTTCCGGTTCCAACCACTTTCTCCCCGCAGACCTCACAAACAAAATCTTCGACTACATTTTTCATACACCAATTTTACCCTAAATTGGCAAAGATGACATTTTTCCGCCCGCAAGCCACTGAGGCCTTCTGGCGAAGGTGCGAGGACGGTAAAAATGTTATCAAGCCAATTAAACAAAGTTAACATAAATTCCAAAGTAATCGTTTTAAAAAATATCTAAAAATCTGAAGTCACAATTTTGAAACGTGTTTGAATCTGGGCGACCAGATTCATTTTTCAGTGGAAAAATTTGTGACGAAGATTTTTCAAAATATTATCTGAATTACTACTTATCTATTCAACTACTTGGCTAATTCAATTCCCATTCTAATATCTTTATTTAATTTTTGATTAAACAATAATTTTCCCCCAACCAAACTCGCTACCGGCTGAACCTGTATTGGTTGCCAATCAGCTGGATAAGTGACCAAACTAACCAGCCCTGTTTCCCCACTCCCACTTTGTCTTTGAATATAACTAATATAGTTAAACTTTGCCTTATTTACCAAATCTATTTTACTACTATAACTAATCTCTACAATTCGTTTTTTCAAAGTAGGCACAATCACCAAAAATCCAACCTCCTTTTTACCATCGACTTCACTAATTCTTAATTCATTATTACTATAAATTTTAAAATTACTAACATCACTCGCATCGGTAACCTTAATCTGAGACAGGTTTACATCCTTTGGTAGATAGACTCTCAAATAATTTTTATAATCCCCACCTGGCCAATTATTATTCTTTGCTGTATTTTCATAATTTATCTTTAGAACCCTCTCAATCTGATTTTGACCAATATTTATCGCCTGATCAATATTCCGATTCAAAAAATAATTTGCCTTATTCACCCCCAAATTTGCTTCAACTATATATAAATAATCGGTTATGCAGTCACCAACTCCACATTTTCCATTATAAATTTTTCCATCCCAACCCAAATTAGTAATTATTTCAGCCGCCGCTTTGTTGTTCAAAGAAATTTGGATTTCGTTTTGCTCCAACAAATCAACCATTGATTGTAATAAACCTGCTTTTTTCTCCATATCCAGCCCCTTAATTTCTTCAAACAGTTGTTTCCCTACCGCCCCCAAAAAACTAGCCTTTTGAACTGATCCGGGGAAAAACTTTGTCTCTGCATAAAACTCAGCTTGCTCATACAAATTTGAATCATTTATTGTTTCCTTAAAATCCGAAACGTAAATTTCCCCAATTACTTTTAAAAACGACTTGGCCACAGCCAAATTAATTCCAATCACCCCATCAACTTTTTGACCTATTTCTTTATCCAAAAACCACTGAATATCAGCACTAGTTTTTGTAAAATCTGCTTTCCAATTAGCATCTCTCATAAACCATTTGGCTTCGTTTAAGACTGTTTTGATTTCCCATGGCGGTTCCACGTGCCCCTTAAGTTGGCCATCAGCCTCATAAACATCTTTAATATCTAAACCCAAAAGTCTCCCATTTTCAAACCGCAATATTCCATAACTACCAATAAACCCACCCGTTGGTCTCAATTCTGATTCATTTTGGAACAACACCATATATTGTTTAGCTTTCGCGTCTAAACCCAAAAATTCCGGCAAAACCTCAACAAACTTTTTTGCCACCCCTAACTGTTCCCTAACCTCTTCTACTTTTTTCATTTGTTTTTGGGCATCCATCTTCCATTTTGCCGGTATCCAACTATAATCACCATTTAATCTTGCTTGCAACACACCAATGTTTCCTTCAGCCTCCGACAGTTTATTGTTCAGTTTTCCCAGTTCCTCAGTCCAGTTTATTGTTTTTTCAAAAAACATCGCCTCGCTCATCAAATCAACTATTCTTGCCAATTCAACTGCTTTTTTTTCCAAAATCAAAACATCTTCTCCTACCTTCACCCCAGTTTGAAAATTTCTAAATATTTTAAACTTATTGAGACTCCAATCATTTATTTTTTCGTCTATTTTTACCAGACTATCAATACTATTATCCGCCAGTTTTTCAGCCTGAAGATATTTTTTTGTCTTTATTAGTTCCGGTATTTGTCCAATATTTTTAACC
The DNA here is from genome assembly GCA_019248165.1 of Candidatus Shapirobacteria bacterium S2_F12. GTDB lineage: Bacteria > Patescibacteriota > Microgenomatia > UBA12405 > UBA12405 > WARW01. Next base: position 7,273 of record JAEHHB010000026.1, on the reverse strand, counting down.
GAATAAGTTGTTGCCCTTATCCATTTTATTGGCTCGATCAACAACACAACCATTAAAACTAAAACAACAACCCACCATTTACCACCCAAAAGATTTCTCTTTTTCTTTCGACCAGTATTATTATTTAAAATATTTGTATCTTCTTTTTGAACCGACGTTGGTTTTATCTCAGAAAAACTAACAAAATCTTCGCTTTCTTCTTCAATAGAATCATCATCTTTCTTGTCAATTTCAACACTTTTTGCTTCAACCACTTCATTCTCCTTTTGCTCAATTTTTTCCTCCACCCTTTCAGTTTGGTTTGAGTAATCAATCAATTTTGGTATAAAAATTTCTTCTTCCTCCTCTATTGGAGTTACTAATTCCGTCTCTGTTTCGTTCAAAACCGCATTGTTTGAATTTATAAATGGATTTATTTGGTCATAATCATCATCTTCAATTGCCACATCAAACATTCTGTTTTTTTTCTCTTCTTTTTGTTTATCAACCAATACTACACTATTTGTAACCGAAGCTATTTTCGTCTTTTTCTTTAACCTATTTTCTTCATCCATTTTACTAAAAAAATATTGCATAGTTTCCTCTACCCCGTCATTAAAATCAGTCTTAGCCGACCATCTCAGTTTTTTTTCTGACTCGAGAGCGTTGTCACTATTACCCTGATCAATTTCTGTCTCATTTTCCAACACTTTAAATCTAGTCATTTTTGCTTTGTCCATCAAAGTTTTTGCCAAATCTTCAAAACTCAATTCCTTTCCCAACACAAAAAAACTTTCCTTTTCAGTACCAGACAAAAAAGTTGACCTTAATATTGCCTCGTTCAAATCACCCACAGACAACAACCTAATTGTTTTTTTGGGACTAGGCAATTCCAGATTTTTATTTAAAACCGCTAATCTAATTACTTGAGCCAAAAAATCATCATTTTCCATCCCTACCCCATAAACACCCAGAGACTCGACAATTCTCCAATCTTTGTCCCATCCAAAAGCTTCCTTTTTTAAATACAATGACCTCGATTTATCATTGACACTTAACAAGACAAACTTATCAGCCTCAACTTTTTCCCAATCTTTTTTATCACCACAAAAGTCGAAAACATAATTAAAGTGGCCATTTAGCTCATCTAACCCCGACAACCACTCAAAATTTTCCATTTCATTTAAACCGACTACATAATCACCCACCCCAACGACACTGATATCTTTATTTATCAATTCTTGGGCCAAACTTTTAGCTACAAAATGATCGATTCCAATTATTAATGCCGATGGTAAACCTGAATTCATATTTCAATTTTATATTATTTGGATTACTAAATACTAAAAGTTGTTTTCTTAAAGCTAGTGTATGCGGTATATTTTCGGTTTATTTGCGGTAAATATTTCCAAAACCCATCTTAAACCCCATCAAAGTGTTTCGAAGGAACGTGAAAAATGTAATAACATAAATATTATTGTGTTTAATTTTTTCTTTTAAATTTGTACTTATTAGATTTTGGTTAAATAATTTTTTGTGCCCAAAAAATACGAATTAGTTGACACAAAAATGTTCTGATTTGTGTTTTGATCGCCAAAATTACGAGACAAAACTGTCCTAATTATCAACAGGGGAATATATCAAAAAATATTAATTTATCTAAATTTGAAGTTATGTTTTTTGAACGTGTTTGAGCCTGCTATGCAGACTCATTTTCCAGTGAAAAAATCATAACGAGAATTTAAATAAAAAAATAATTAAGTCAATTAATTTCTTACTTTTCTCTTTTCAAAAACCCTACCATTAATACCCCCGCTACCGCCTCTGTTGCCACTGTCACCCAAGCCGCGCCAACAATTCCAAACCTTGGAATAAACAATAAATTTCCACCAATATTAACTACCAAAGAGATTATTCCGACAAGTAAAATCAATTTTTGTTTTCCCTTGGCTATCAAAGTAAAACCAACTAAATGTCCAAGATAAGCAAAGACCATTGCCACCAATAAAATTCTAAGTACCCCAACCGACACCAAATAATCAGTTCCTGCCAAAACAAACACAATCCAAGGGGCCAAAAAATAAATTGTTGGAGCCACCAACAAAGCCCCAAAAAACATCAATCCAGAAGTTTGCCAAAATAATTTTCTTTTGTTATCAACCTTCCCAGACAAAAGAGGGAAGACGCTATTAATCAAAAAATATGCTGGTTGAATCAAACTTCCATAAATCTTATATGCCAATCCATAATAAGCCAAATCTTTCACCCCAATCAATTGTTTTATCAAGACCGAGTCTACTGCCCGATCATATCCAGAAAACAAAATCATATAGATCCCCATCGGCCAGGTTTGTCCAATAAATTTTTTCAAAAAACCGACATCCAGTCTGGCTAACTTTATATTATTAATTAACTTATTAACAAAACTGATACTCAAAACCAAACTCAAAACCCTAGCCAATAGATATATTCCAAAAATCCAAATCAAATTTAATTTGTCACCAGCAAACCAGACGAAAACTACAAAAATCAAAGGAAAAATAATATCTCCCCACACCTTTAAATCCATTCTCATCTCGGTCTGAAAAATAATTTCCAAACTTCCAGCCACCGCCGTAAAACCAATCATCATCAAAGCAATTAATGCCTCAATTTCCAAACCATCAAACCCCGACCACAACAAAATTACTAACAAGCCTACGAAAAATAACAATAGGGAAGTCAAACATCTAAACCAAGCTACTTGAACATAAACCTCGTTTCTTTGATTATTTTCTTTTACCGAAGCTTCCTTGACCCCAATTACTTTACTTCCAAAATCAGCCGCAGAATCGAACAACAACCAAACAGAGGTAATCAACAAAAAATTACCATAAACCTCTGGTCCTAACTTTCTGGTCAATATCGCGGTTGTTACCAAACTCAACAATATAGTTATGATTTTTCCCCCAACCTGAACCAAAGTATTAATTATCGGCTTTTTTAACATAATCTATTCTATCTCAAAAATCGCTAATCACGTCATTGCGAGTCCGAAGGCCGTAGCAATCTCATTGAGATTGCTTCGTCGCTATTGAAACTACTCCTCGCAATGACGCACTAAAAAATCTTAGGTGAAATCAACAAATAATGTCTTTATTAGAAATTAGAAATTACTTAAATTATTCCCAATATTAAAGCCAATAACCACATATTCTGGGGTAGGGTAAACCAGTAATGGTCTACCATTCCAGTAACAAAGATTATTCCAAAAATTAACCAAGTTGTTTTTTCTTTACTGGTTATAATTCTTTTTATTTTATTAACAAATACAAATTGAGAACCAAAAACTATTAATCCAAAAACCCCAATTTCCGACAATAACAGTAATCCAATATTATGAACCGGTTGAAACCAAAATATTTGATTATTATATTGATAATCAGGCAAATTTACCAAAAAATTGTTTAATCCGACCCCAAATAAAGGAGATTTTTTAACCATCTCTATAGCCGCTAAATTCAATTGACCTCTTTTTAATAAACCATTTTCATCCCAACCACCCAAAAAGTTTTGAATCGGATAATTATAATCAATCATTTTATAAACACCAAACAACATTATTATTACCAACAACAACATTTTTCCCTTATTTTTTATAACTTTAAATCTACCCCACAACAACCAAAACAAACTTAATACACCCAGAAACCAGACAGTTCTACTCCCAGTCAAAATTATTCCCACAATTCCAAACCACACCACCCCCCACCAATTAATATTATTAAAATAAGGCCCCGTCTTGTCAAAGAAGGGGTTTGGGGAAGATTTGTACTTTACCCACAACACCAAAGATACTAACAAAAACCCCGCCAAACTATTCGGATGGGAAAAAGTTCCGTAAGCTCTCACTATTCCGTAATTAGCCATCGACATTTGGGCAATTCCAATAGTGTTAAAATCAAAACTTCTTTCCCCAAGCCACCACCAAAACCCATTTAAACTACCACCTTTGGCAATTTGTCCTATTGCTAAGACACTTTCGATACAGATCCATATTGGTAAAACCCAAATTAGCATTCTTTTAACTAAATCTTTATTTTTATAAACAAAAAACCCAAACCATACCAGTTGTCCAACCCTTATCCATTTATAAATCGCTATCCACCTATTCTGTGCCACCAAAATATTAATAATTATAAAAAGTAAAATTATTAAATTTTTTTTATTAAAAATTTGTTTTTTATTAGAAATTAGAAATTGGAAATTAGAAATTAACAACCCCGTCCAAACCAAATCTATCAAATAAAAAGTTGGGGACAAATAATCAATTCTTATTCCTAAGACCATACTCCAATCAAACCAAAAATGTTTCCCTAGTTGAGTTGGTATCAGACACAACAACAAAAACAACAATATTTTAGACATTTTTTGCCAAAATTGCTTCACATCCGTATCTTACCACAATACAATAAAAGAAATTTTACGCAGACAATGTTTTTTTGCAGGGCGGCGCCTCTGAGTGGATATTACGATGGTTGCAAGCTCAAAAAAAATATTGTCGAGTCAAAATATTTAGATATTAAAAATTAGACCTTAGAAATTATTGATTATTCTTTTGGTTTAATCACCACATGTCTTTCTTCACCTTCACCCTCAGACTCGCTTACAATTCCCTCGATTCCAGCAATAACCATATGACAAATTCTTCTTTCATATGAACTCATGCTTGCCATCGATACGTTTTTGTGTTCAACCAAACATTTTTCTGCCAAACCCCTAACTGTCTGCTCTAATCTTGTTTTTTGTTCATTTCGATAATTATTGATATCCAACAACACTCGAATGTTTTCCCCAACCTGAGTTCTCACCATCAAAGCCAAAATTAACTGAACCGAAATTAAGTTTCTTCCTCTAAATCCAATTAAGGCCGACGGATTTGAAACCACCAAACCAACTAATACTTGATCTTCTTCACCCTCAACATCTTCAACGAAGGCTTTTTCCACCTCAAAATTTATTTGAGCCAAAAAATCACAAGTAATTTTTAGTATTTTTTCATTTCTTTTTTTGTTGTCCATAGTGCCTATTTTAACATTAGATATTAAAAATTAGATATTAGAAATTAAATTACTTTTTATTCACTTTATTCACCAACACTTGTTGTCCTATCATCAAAGCTGAGGTGGTAAACCAATAAAGCAACAATCCTAATGAAAAATTCCAACCAATAAAAATCGTCATTGCCGGCATCATATACATCGACTGAGTTCTCATTGCTGCCATCATATCGTCTTCTTTGTCTTTAGTTTTTTCAACAATTTTTTCATCAACCTTCGGGTTGGGCATCATTAATTTAGCGCTAAAAAATTGCAAAACTCCTGAACCTAACAATAAAAATAGAGGTAAGACAAGATTTAAATTAATCCCTTGTTTAAATATATTTGACGGTGTCATCGCCAAATCGCTTCCCAAAAAACCCAAATCAAATTTAAAAGTTTCATTAATTCTAAAAGAGGGGATCAGTTGGTTATTTATTTGTTCAACACTTCCTTTTCCGCTTGAAAAACCGGTAACCATATTAAATGCTGAAAAAAATAACAACAAAACCACTATTTGTAAAATCTGTGGTAAACAACCAGATAATGGATTAATACCTTCTTGTTTATACAAATCCATTTGAGCTTTCGCCAATGATTGTTTATCAGTCCCGTATTTTTCTTTTAATTTGTTCAATTTAGGTTGAACTTCTCGAATTCTTTTGGCTGACTTTAAACTTGGCCAAACCAATGGTAATAAAATCAGTCGAATTGCAATTGTGACCAAAATTACCGCCCAACCAAAATTGCCAACCAAATAATAAAGACCAAAAAGTGCATTAACAAACGGAGCAATAAACAAATTCATATAAATATTTATTCTAAAGCTCTAAAATTATAACCATCAAAAGCTCAGATGATTTCTATTTTAGCAAATCTATTCCACTTCCACCTTTTGGATTACATCTTAAAACTCTTTTTAACCCTAAATATAAACCTTTTACCACACCATATTTTTCCACTGCCTGATAAGTATATTCCGAACAAGAGGGGATAAACCGACAACTCTCACCACGAGAAATATATTTTTTATAAAAGATTAATATTCTTAAAAATACTTTTTTTGACATGATAAATTAGACCTTAGAAATTAATTTATCTATTTCTTCCTCAACTTCTCTTATCTTTACCCCTAACAAACTTTTTTTAGCCAAAAAAACCATTTTTGTTCCCAACTTAAATTTATCTAGTTTTTTAACCAATATTTCACCCATTCTTCTTTTAATTTTATTTCGATCAACAGCTCTTTTAGATATTTTTTTAGAAATTACAAAACCAAACTTTATTTCTTCAGTATTGTCTAATAAATAAACAGCCCCAAATAAAGAGCCAGAAATCATTTTTCCCTTATTTTTAATTTCTAGAAATTCTTTTTGTCTTCCAATTCTGTTTATTTTTTTCAACACACCAAATTATACCTAATCCCAGTAAAATCTTTCTATCTATTTATCTATTCAACTAAATTATTGCTCAACTAAATTACGCACTAATCTTTTTTCTACCCATTAGTCTTCTTCTTTTAAGTACATTTCTACCGGTTGCACTAGCCATTCTTTTTAAGAATCCATGAACTCGACTGTGTTTTTTTGCTTTTGGTTGGTATGTTTTTTTTGGGGAGTATATTCAAAAAGTGGTGAAGAGATAGAAGTGTCGTTTGGTAAAATTTCTTGAACAATAAAATTTAGAGTATTATCCGTTTTTGTTTGATTATCAAGAGCATTTTTAAAAAGTTCATAATAACGCTTACGGTTAATATCGGCTAGATAAGTATTAGGACAAGCCAGAGTGGCTTGGTTATTTTGAAAACTAATAAGTTCGGTTTTACTTACAAAGGTTTGAAAAACAGCCGGGGCGAGAACAATTTTTAGTTCTTCTTGAGTATTTTTCCAAAGTCGATCGATATCCATTGTTATTAAATAGTTTTTAGTAAATAGCTAATAGTAAAAAAAATAATAAAGTTGGGCATAAAAAAAACAAAAAAAAAATACAATTTTGGGGAGGATTTTGATAAATCAAGGTCACAGATGACAAAATTTGTTTTTAAGTCATTTTTAGAGTTATCCACATCATGATAAATTAGTTTTCCACAAAATGAAAGAGGCAAGTTAATTAAACCCACTCTTCGATCGAATCTTCCCGGTCTCAATAATGCTGGGTCTAACAAATCACCCCTATTAGTAGCCGCCAACACCACTACCGCTGTGTTTGCTTCAAAG
>JAEHHB010000025.1 GCA_019248165.1 Candidatus Shapirobacteria bacterium S2_F12 | reverse complement strand
TCTTAATTATTTTGGTTGCGTTATTAATCTTAGGGTTAGTTTTATTTTTCGTATTTTTTAATAAAAAAGGAAAAACGAATAATACTGTAACGTTAAATTATTGGAGTTTGTGGGAAGATCCTACTTTAATAAACGGAATAATTGCTGATTTTGAAAAAATTAATCCTGATATAAAAATTAATTACAAAAGAAACCAGCTAGTTAACTACCGAACAAGATTGGATGGACGGTTGGGGAAAACTGGAAACAATGGAACAGAAGAAGTTGATATTTTTAGATTTCATAATACATGTGTGCCAATGTTAAAACAGTATTTAGCCCCCGTTCCGAATGATTTAGTCTCAAAAATAAACCTAGAAAATGATTATTGGAATGTTTATAAAGAAGACTTGAAAGAAAACAACAGTTGGTTATCAATCCCAATCATGTATGACGGTTTAGCCCTGTTTTATAACCAAGAATTATTGGATGCTGCAAAAATTCCGGTACCTAACGACTGGTGGGAGTTGGAACAGGCTGCAAAAAAATTGACCGTTAAAGACAAAAAAGGAAACATTGAAATTTCTGGAGTTGGTTTGGGAATCGTAAATGGCAATGTGGATCATTGGAGTGACATTTTAGGATTAATGATGAAACAAAACGGGATTAATTTTACCCAGATAAAGACTGGTTTTGATAAAAATTTAGAGGATGTTTTAAAGTATTATGCATCTTTTGCAAAATCGACTGATTATGTATGGAGTGAGAACCAGCCAAGTACAACAAATTTATTTGCAAATGGAAAACTGGCCTTTTATTTTGGTCCTTCGTGGCGAGTTTTTGATATTGAAAAATTAAATAAAAACTTAAAATACGGGGTTGCTGCAGTCCCCCAATTGCCTATTAACGGAGGAATCACTGGTGATGACACTGAGCTGACCAATATTCACTGGGCAACATATTGGACAGAAGGGGTAAATAATAAAAGTAAATATCAAGCCCAAGCTTGGAAATTTTTGGAATATTTGAGCTCAAAAGAAGTTTTGGAAAAAATGTATGCAGCTCAATCTCAGGTTCGAAGTTTTGGGGAAATATATCCTAAAAAAAGTATGGGTGAAAGTGTAAAGAATAACACCAAGGTTTGGCCATTTGTATCTGTTGCTGATAATGCTAAAAGTTGGTATTTGGCTTCAGCGACTGAGGATGATGGTCTTAACACCGAAATGCAAAAATATTTTGCTGACGCTGTAAACCAAATGACTTCACAAAGCGATACCATCACAACAATTACAAACCTGAAAAACGGGATAACCCAATTGCAAACAAAATATGGATTGAGGAGATAATCAAGATTTAAGAATAAAATATTAATAATATAATTTATAAAAAAAATGATAGTAGTTAATTTTAAAATTTATGAAGAGACATTCGGAGATAAGTCTCTAGAATTGGCTAGAATTTGCCAAGAAATAAGTAGAAAAACTAAGATAAAAATAATTCCAGCCGTTTCGGCCTTGGACGCACTTAGAATTAGAACTGAATTGGGAATGGAGGTGTGGTTACAAAATGTTGATGAGGTATTTGAAGGTGCAAAATCGGGGGCGGTGTCCCCCTTACAAGCCCAATCTCTTGGGATATCGGGAACATTGATTAACCATTCCGAAAACAGAAAGAAACCGGGGACAATAAAAAAAATGTTTAAAAATTGGCCAAAAGATTTTAAGTCGATGCTTTGTTTGAGTAGTCTTGGACAAACAGAAAGTTGGGCAAAAAACATAAAACCCGAATTTATCGCTTACGAGCCAAAAAGTCTAATAGGAAGTAAGGAAAAATCGGTCGCAACTGAAAAACCCGAGGTAATTAAGAAAATAGTTGAAAAATATCCAAAAATTCCTGTTTTTGTTGGAGCAGGAATCCATTCAGTAAAAGACGTAGAAATGTCTTTGAAGTTGGGAGCTAAAGGAATACTAATTTCGTCCTATATCGTAAAAAATAAAAATCCCAAGGAAAGATTGGAAGAATTGGCAAGGTGTTTTTGAATCGAAGCGTGTTTTTCTTAAGATATTAGTATATAATTTAGATTACATATGGCTTCTATAGACAATTTATTAGTATCTTTGTTGGTCGACGAGGTAGTTGGTGGTTTTATTGTAACTATTCCACCGGGACACGTTGGGTGTATTTATAGTATTTTTCGAGGAGTATTAAAAAACGTTTGGTATCCAGGAATGCACTTTAAGATACCAATAATTCACCGGGTAAAATTATTTAATGCTCAATTGATTGAATACACTGTAGCAAAAGATATTCTGTTAAAAGACAACAAAGAGATAATGGGAGATGAGATTATTAACGCGGTTACTTCTGATAATAAATTTGTTGCGGTTGAAGCAACGGTATTGATAAAATTAGATACAGAAAGGCTGCCTGAAATTTGGCAAAATATTGGAGAAAGTTTTGTTTCAAAAGTGGTCAGACCTGTAACCAGAAGTCGAATAAGAAAAGTATTAACAAACCACACCTTAGTCAAGGCCTTGTCAACTGACAGAAGTATTATCGAAGATGAAGTTCGGGATGAACTTAGACAATCTCTTTCGGGACACGGATTAGATGTTGAGAATTTTTATCTAAGTTCATTGACTCCAATTGAGGGTTGGCAAATTACTGACAATGAACTACCAAGGATTGAACCAGTATCGCAACTTAAAACTGCTGAACAGATTAAAAGTGAAAGGCTTTTTACTAACCAGCCAGAGTCAAGTACCAACAACGATTTGGGGCAACGCAATTAAGACTGTTATGGGCGGAATTGAGGGTTGAGAAACTACTGGCGACATCATCAAAAAGGATTATGTTTCGAGGTAAAGGGAAAATTACACTAAACGCTTGATAGAGGTTTTTTGACCGACTATTAATATCTTTAATTTTAGCTTGAGTATAAGTATGTCGATGCCGAAAAATAGTGTGATCACAAAAGTTTAAATTCAGTTTTTGGGCTATTTTTTGGCCTAATAAAATCGATTGATTAAAGCCACGCCAATTTTGGCGAGTGTAATATAAAGGAATTGGAATAACTACAAAATGGTTATTTTGCCAATATTGAAGTAAATGAGGGAAAGATAGTTTTATGTGGTCGGCAAAAATGATTGCCAGCTCATCAACTATATCAGTAACAAAGCGATATTTAAGTTCAAATATGGCCCTTTTTATAAGATACTCATAACGAAACAGACTTAAACTCCCCTCTTTTGAACCTTTATTAACATACTTAGGTAGATTAGTTTTTTGGAAAGAAAGACATTTTGGGCATAGGTATTGACTATTTGACCCACAATTTAGACATTTAACAGGAAAAAGTAAATCAAGAATAACAGACAAGTTAGTTGATTAGTTAATTAGTAAGTAGTTAATAGTTAATAGTTAATAGTTAATAGTTAATAGTTAATAGTTAATAGTTAATAGTTAATAGTTAATAGTTAATAGTTAATAGTTAATAATAAATTATAATTTTCAATTTTCAAAATCCCTGCCTTGCCGGTAGGCAAAGTATGGTAATCCCGATGAGATTGCTTCTCCGCCAGCTGGCGGATCGCAATGACGTGATTTTTTTTTAATAGTTTTTGGATTAAAAGGGATAATTCAGAACAAACCCTAACCCCCCTCCCATTTACAGGTCAAGGGTTAAGCAAAATAAATCTAGTTTTTTGGACAAGAGTGAAGGAATTTGGTAAAATACGAGCTCTGGAGATGTATTGCATCGACGGAGTATGTACTTTAAAAAACGGCAAGCCGACTTTGATCCATTGAGTCGTTAAACAGGGTCAAAACAAAAAATGCTGAAAATAAACTCAGCCGCTTGGTAACTGATTTTTCCGATTATATCGGTAAAGTCACTACTCCATCTTACGCTACTGTGCAAGCTTTAGCGTAAAATGAAAGCCATTTTTTAGTTTTCTGTTCTGAGGGGAATTAAAAAGTGTAAATTAAATCAGGATGCTGTCTTATTAATCTCGATTTTAATAAGAAACAAGAGAGGGGTAATTCCCTCACCAATCGATACTTTGACACTTTTTGTTAGCTTTAGTTGTCAAAGGTGTAAGATAAGGCTAATCTAAGCTTGTAGATGTTTTTTACAGTCTGCTTTCGGACCCGGGCTCATTACCTGGCATCTCCGCCTACGCTCGCCGTAGATCGCTTCGGCGGACATTGTCCACTATAATGGAATTTATCTTTTGACAGCAGAGAGAATTTGTTTTTTGGCGGCATCGACTGAAGAGTCGTTGACAACAGAAATTTCAGCAACCAAATGGTTGAGGGCTTGTTCGTAAATTAATTTTTCAAATCTAGATAATTCTGTTTCTGGTGCACGAGTATTTAAATAAATTAGAAGCTGGCCAGTTTTAAGAGGATCATTTTGATAAAGAACTTCTTTGAGTAAGTTTGAGGTGTTGGTTTGATTGGTAGATTTGGGAAGTTCTAGGGGTATTTCTTTTGATAATCGTTTTAATAATTCTTTGACTTCAATTTTTGTTAATAAAGGTCGAAGACAAGCTTTAGAAAAATTGTCTAAAGGAATAAAACTAGAAGAGCTACCCTTACTATTGTCTTTTAGGAGTGGAGTATAGAAAATATTATTATTTTCGATCTTTGAAACTATGTGCACTTGCTCAGAATCAACAATCAGTTGACCTACGTTAATTTGATAATTCACAAAAAACTCCTTTAAAAACTACTAATAATTCAAATATTTAGTGTTTGGCTACACGGGTTAATACTAGATATAGTATATCATTTTTGGAGAATAAAAACCAAGATTTAGCGAATGGTTTTTTGCATTTCTCGTTTTTTTATTTTTTCTCTTTTTTCGTATTTTTTAAGTTTTCGGCCAACTCCAATTTCGACTTTAAACCATTTTCCTTTTAAATAAATCGCAATAGGAATCATCATGTACTTTTGGTGACGGAAAGAAATAAGTTTGGCAATTTCTTTTTCTGATAAAAGGAGATTGCGTTCGAGAGTCTTGTCGATCTCGGTATTTTGAGAATATTTATAAACTGGAATTTTAAGATTAAATAAAACTGGTTGACCGTTGACCACCTCTACTCGGGAACCAATAAATTGGGGTGTCTGGACGCGTAAAGATTTGGCATCGGAGCCCGAAAGCGCAATACCGGCATCAAACTTTTCAATAAAATGGTAATCAAGGGAATCCTTGTTGAAGTAACGCATGGCTGAATTATAACAAAATCACTTTCTTTTTTTTTCAATCTCCCCCTACCCCCTCTTTCACACGAGGGGGAAAATAAAAATTAAATAAAGGCGTCATCGCGAGGAATGGTATAAACAGCGACGTGGCAATCAGAATAAAGATTTAATCCCATTGAGATTGCCACGACCTTCGGCCTCGCAATGACGTGGATTTTTTACAAAGTAATTTGATAGATTCTTTGGTCGACAGAAAGAAAATAGATTATTTTATCAATTGGATTAAAGGCAATATCAACAATTTTAAGTTTACTTAGATTAAATTTTGAATTTAATTCCCCGTTTTTTTTGAAAACATAGATATAGTCTGTATTATCCTTGAACACAATCAAATCACTGTCGGGACTGGTGGTTATTGAAGTTGTTTTAGAAAAATTAATTACTTGTTTTGGACTAAACTTGTCTTTTATTCCGCTGGTATACGGGTTTATTTGCCCGGAATGATTAAGTACCCAAACTTGTCCGTCGATGGCAAAAGAGTTGGCGCCAATTTCTAGTTTTAAGTCGTTTTTTAACCATTTTTGAGGGGTGGAAAAACCAGTAGAATTTGGGGCTAGTTTCCAAATAGATTGGTTTTGATTGTCTAGTACATAAAGTGAACCGTTCCAAAAATTAATATCTGTTATATTAATTGAAAACTCTGAGGAATTAAAATCAAATTTTGGTGTTAAATTGTTTTTTTCAACAAGAAATAATTTGTTATCTTTTAATAAATACGGGGTTCCATTGTTGAACAAAAGATGACTAGCAGACTTGACTGAGTCAGAAATTATTAGGCTTTGGTTTGATTTGTTTTGTGGATCTAAGATGTCAATTCTGCCCTTTGTTGAGTCGAGAAGATATAACTTTTCATTGGAATAAAATAATCGATCAAACTGGGGATGGCTGACTATGAAATTAGTGTCTTGAACCATTGGAGGGACGACGGTTTCGTCACCTCCAGTTTGAAATAATATTGAGTCTATTTGTGGCTGGTATTGTAATATCTCTTGTTGGTGAATATTTAATTTACTCATTTGGTCAACAATATCTTTAGCTTCTTTTGCAATCCTTGAAGCTTCGCCCAAATCAAGACTTTTTAGGGTGTTTATGTTGTTAATTTTTAGCTCTAACTCTGTTTTTAGCGATTTATAGTTTGCCTCAGCTTTGATGGTTTTGTTTTTTTGATTACCATAAAAAATACTAATGCAAAGACTGATAATTAGAAAAATGGCAACTATTAATTGAGTCCTTTTTCGATGGCTAACTTTAAAATTTGACTGATTGTTGATATAAACCGAATCGGGTTTTTTGAGTGGAGAAAGTATTTCAGTACTGGCTTGTGGTGGAATTAAAATAGGTCCTTGAGGTTTATCGTCGTCGTCAACTGATTTTAGGTCAATATTGGTAGCGATAGTGTCGTCTTCTTGGAAACATTCAATCAATACTGCAGAAACTTGGTTTTGATCAGGCGTTGAATAAAGTAAAGACAAAAAATTTTCTTCGATAGTCTGGATTTTTTCTTCTACTAAAATAGTTTTTATTTTTTCCCAAGTTATATTTTCGATAAATTTTGAACTAGCCAATAAAAGACGATCGCCATTTAAGAGTTGACCATGGGAAAAAATTGGTTGATCTTGCTGACCACTAATTAACAAACTTATTTGGGATTTTCTTTGCAAAATACAATTACCGGTACCATAAGTGGCCAAAAAAGCCCGGTTGTCGACGATAACTACAATTGCAAGATCGATTTGGTAATTTAAAAAAATTGGGTTTTGAGAAAGCGTGACCAGTGTGTTTTTTAGACTTAAATTGATATCGTCAGTGGTTTGAGAAAAATATAATTGATTAATTTCAGAGAGGATGTCGTGACCAATAGTAATTGGTTGTTCAGATTGTTTGTCTTTTAAGCTTATCAAGCCAAATAAGTGACCTTTAGTATGTTTTTGGTCATCATCTGGCTCATTTTCCCAATATTGAGACCAACAATTGGGGTTGTTTTTGCCAATGAGAGAACGACAGATAAAATGCATTAATTAATGATACTACAAAGCAACCATACTCAAAACAAGGATTATTGAAAGGACAAGGTAGATATAAGAAAAAACGATTAGAACAAAATTGAATTTGTCATTTATATTTTTTGACATTGAAGTAACCTGTTTGACGACAATGAAAGAAAAAATAATATTTAAAACAGAACCAATTATAAAAAATATTTTTATTATTAGTAAAATATAATTTTCAAATCCAAAAAAATTAATCATTAGAACCTCCTTGATGTGTTTGCTTGTCTGCCTCTTGAAGTTCTTTGATCAATTTAATTATTTTTGATGGATTAGGTACTTTTTCAAAATTTATTTGGTTAATCTCGGCTGCGGTTTGAATAAGCAGGTCACCAAAATTAAAAAATGTCCCCAAAAAACCTTTAACGGATGAAGACACGTCTTGAATCATGGAAATGTCGGTTTGAGCAAAGTGTTTGTTGAGTAGATTATTAAAACTTATATCGACAATCCGTTTGTTGGTTATTAAATAAAAATCAAAATACCATGATAAAAATTTTTCAAAAGAAAACATAAAAGTGATTAGATACCAAAAAAATATAGACGAAAGACGGTACTTCAGTGGTAAAAAATCAAGGAAACTAAAATAGCTGAAAAAGAATGGAACTATTAACATAAGAAGAGAAGTGGCTATCCAAGAAAGATTACTAATCAGGTGAGGTCTGACGGCAAGATAGATAGTTTCATCATCATCTTGTTCGGCAAAAGTTAATACTTTAGGGTTAACTAAAAAATTTGAAAAGGAACTTTTACTATGACCGAGTAAACTGTAAACTGTTTGTTGGAAATTATCCTCTTTTTTTGAATTTTTATCGCTATCTTGTGGCTCTTTATTAGACGATTCCTGATTATTATTAAAATCTGATTTACTGTCGACTTTCTTACTTGAAACTATGGGGTCATCTGGAGCAATATTGTCGAGATCGCTTGATCGATTCATGCCCTAGTTTATCAGATTTTTAGTTTTTCAGTTAGTCAGGAAAAAATATTAAATTAAATTATTTAGTAAAAGTAGATTGTTTATCTGATTAGCAAGAAATGAAGCATTGGATTTTTTGGGAAGATGAAGAAAGATTTGTTTAGTATTAAGTCTTTTTTGATTAATATTTAGTTCTATAGAATAAGCCATCCAGTTACAATTGTAAGTGCCCATATTGGAACTAATTACAAAAAATTGTGAATCAAAATTGTCGAGAGCGGGTAAACTTAAATCAAGAAGAATGGGAGAGAAGGGGTAAATTGATTTGTCGTTATAAGCATTTTTAGCTTGAGTTTCGATCCGGATTTTCTCTGAGGGACAATCCCCTAACCCAATAATTAAATTATATTGATTGCCTTGAATATATTTTCTAAAAAACTCTTTAGGGTAAGAACGAATTAGTTGAAATTTAAAATCGGAACCTTTAATTATTTTTTGTAATTCTAAAAGAGTACGGCGGGAAATATTGGTGCCCCATTGATTGGGAAAAGCATAAATTAGAATCATCTATTTATTAATAAAAGATCGCTATAAGAACCAGAAACTAAATCTTGATCTTTAATTTCTAGTAAATTTATAAAAAATTGGCATTGTTTAAGGAGATCTTCTTTACTAATAGTTCCGTCTTTATTAATAGCTTCAATTTCAACAAAAGAACCCAGGCCTTTTACTTGATCAATATGAAACTTAACATTTTTTATAAAATAAATTTCTCTTTGTTTATCGACAACTACTAAAATATCTAAACTTTTAACTAAAATATCTTTTAAAGATTTTTTATTTGAAGTTTGATATAAAGTTATGTTTGATTGTTTTGGCCCTTGTTGATTGCTTCTTTGATAATGAATTAAGTTATTTTCAATTGTTCCTTGTCTTAATTTCAATCTGCCTTTAGGTATTTTGAAATATGTATCTATTTGGTGATCTTTTCCTTTAAACTTGGCTTTTTGAGATTTTAAAATATCACGAATTTTGTCAGGATTAGAACATTTAGCCTTAATTTCAAAATTGTTAATATTTTTCATAAATATTATTTTTTTTCAATATTAAAGAGGTCGGATTTGATAACAATGGCACCAGGAGCACGAAGATTGAAGGCAGTTTTAAAATCGGAAGCTGAAAAAGTAAAATCACCCTTATCGGTGGAAACCCGAACATTTTTCGTGACACCACTAGTAGAATAATCAACCGAAATTGAATTTATTGAAGATATGGGGCCACCCTTGTCACCTACCTGGCGACGAAGTTCGTCACGGGACCAAGCATTACCGTCACAAGCACCGATACAGTTTTCGACTTGGGATAAGTGACTTGAGTCATCTGTTTTGTCAAAATATAATATGGCGTTAATGATGTCAGCAAATTCCGAATTGTTTAACCATGGATGAGAGCGACCATAGGAGTTATTGCTACGGGTTTTGTACCATCCTTTGTAATACCAAGGAGAGGCTTTTTCATAAGACTCTTTTGGCCAACAAGATTGATTGCCACAGGGAGTATCCCAAAGCTGAGGAGTGGTATGATCATTGGAAGAATAGGATATTGTGGCGCCACCGGAAGTGGAAGCATACATTGTTGAAAAGATTTTTCCGGTTTTATTACTTTTAATGACCTGACCTTTGGTGTCTTCGACTGCTTGTTTCCACTTGCCAGGAGAGTTGTAACGAGTGGAACTATAAACCTGACAGGCTTCAGTAGTACAAATAGAACCGGATAAATTGTTGGTCGAGTTTAGGGCATAAGTGCGAGCGGCAATAGCTTGGGCTTTGAGGGCCTCATAACCACCGTCGTCGCCCCATCTAGCAGGCATTTCGGCAATACCAACCAAATAATTATCTTCGAAAGGAAGGGTCCCTTTGTCGGTTTTAATAGAGCCGCTGGTGTCAATTTTTTCAATTTTAATATCACCATAATAGGCCTTAAGAATTGTCTCGTAATTTTGGCCGGATTTGGCTCGACCATAGGCACCGTATTGCGACATGCCTTTTCGATGTGGAGCTCCAAAGGAAAATAAGGCAAAGGCAGGAGAGAATCCTGGATTGTAATCAGACCTCGAGGCTGGGTCGTCTGAGGACGAGACATCGCCAACAGAAGTGTTGAACATAGCTGTTTTTTCGGCAATTAACGATTTTTGTTTTTGAGATAATTCAGCTTTGTAATTTTCGGCTTTAGTAATTTCATTGGCTAAAAAACTAAAACGGGACTCAAGATTGTTTTTAAGTTTGGCTAGGTTATTTTTTTGAGTTTCTAGTTTGGTTTTATTAGTATTTAAACTAGAAATATCACTGGTGTATTGGACAATAGTTTCTTTATCCTTCCCAATTATTGATTGATACCAAGTATATTGTTGAATTAGGGAGTTCCCCTCCCCAGTAGACAAAAAAATCATTAGAGGGTTAAATTTTTTAGTATTAATGTAATACCTTTTAATACGTTCTCCTAATAATTCTTTTTGATTTTCAAGTTCTATTTCTTTTTGAGCTAAAGTTTGGTTAAGTTTAGAGACGCTAGATTCAATACTGACAATCTGACTCTTGGCATTCGATATCTTTTTTTTAAGATCGACTGTTTCGTTTTTTAGGGGAGCAATGGCAGCTTCTAAATCAGAAATCTGCTTACTAATTTGATCTATTTGATTTTGAAGATCGTCAGAAAAAATAGGCCTAACACCAAAAAGCACCAGCGACGAAATTAGAAATAGAAAAAATATTTTTTTGAAATTAAAAATCACTATTTAAGTGTAGCATTTGGTATACTAATTTTATGTTGAAAAGGAAGATTCACCTGATTTTATTGGTGATGATGATGTTTTTCCAAAATATATATGTTAGAAGTGTTTTTGCTCAACCTGAGCCTATAAAAACTGCTTTAGGTGATATCCCGGTGGATATTGATGGGTTCGCGACTTGGTTTTTGGAAATAATTTTTGGTATTGCCGGAGGAATTGCATTTTTGTTGATGGTATACGGGTTTATACTAATGGCTACTTCAAGTGGTGACGAAAAGAAACTCCAAGGAGCAAAGGAAACAGTAACTTCGGCAATAACTGGATTATTAGTGTCAATCTTTGCATTATTTTTATTCAGATTAATTGCTGTTAATATTTTAAAAATTCCTGGAATTAACTAAACTATGGCAGCAGGAGATGTGAATTTACCAAATTACGAAGGAACAAATTTTGCTTTTAAAAACGGAAATATTGGGGATATTTTTAATAGAGTTTTACCTTATGTTTATGTGTTGGCTGGGCTAATTTTGTTACTAATGTTGATAAGCGGAGGTTTGGGTTTGATGACGGCTGCGGGAAACCCAGACAAAATGAAGGCTGGGTATGGGAAAATTACGAACGCTTTGATTGGATTTTTAATAGTATTTATCTCTTATTTTGTAGTGCAATTAGTTGAGGTAGTACTCGGGATTAAAATAATGTAAAACCCTTTACGGCAGGGCACTTGTTTATTTACCCATTCGACGGTTTCTTTGTTGGTACCAGGTTATGGCCTTGTCTAGTTGTTTTGGTCCAAAATCAGGCCATAAAATGTCAGTAAAATAAAGTTCGGCATAAGAT
>JAEHHB010000024.1 GCA_019248165.1 Candidatus Shapirobacteria bacterium S2_F12 | reverse complement strand
TATCAATCACTAAATTTAGCCGCCAAGATTCAAACTCCAGTACTTGTTATTAGTGATAAGTTTTTAGGCGAATCAAACACTAGTACAAAAGATCTGACTAAAATAAAACCTACGATTGAATATGGTGATATCGAACAAAAACCATCATCCGAATTTAAAAGATATCAATTTTCCAAAAACGGAATATCTCCCAGGTCTATTCCAGGCACAAAAAATGGTCAGTTTTTAGCCAATAGTTACGAACACGATGAATTTGGCTTTTCCACTGAAAACGGTGACTTAGCCAAAAAAATGTTTGACAAAAGAATCGCAAAAAACAAATTAGCACTAAAAATTGCACCCAAAGCTAATATTTTTGGTAATAAACAAGCCAAAAAATTAATTATTTCTTGGGGCTCAACTAAGGGACCAATTTTAGAAGCGCTAAAACTAATAAAAAACTCTTCAGAGTTTGCTTTTTTACAATTAAAGACAATTTGGCCAATTAATCCAGACCTTAAAAAAATAATTGATGGTTTCAAAGAGATTATTGTTATTGAAAATAACGGACTGGCCCAAATTGTGTCTGTTCTCAAATCACAATTCGATTTTAACCCCCAAAAAGTGTACCTAAAATATGATGGTCGGCCATTCTTTCCAGAAGAAATTATTAATTTATTAACCCAAAAAGAAAGTCGCCCTGTCAAGGGAGACGCCCGAAGGGCAGAGGGTTTGTAATTAAATTTATGATTAATTATCGCTCAAACATCACTCCTACTTGGTGTCCTGGTTGTCACAATTATTTAGTTTTTGCTGCCATCCAAAAAAATTTTTCCGATTTAAATATCGATATTAATAATTTAGTTATGAACTATGATATTGGTTGTGCCGGAAATTTTGCCGATTTTTTTAAAACATATGGATTCCATACTTTACACGGGAGATCGATTGCGACTGCTATGGGTGAAAAAATTGCCAATCCAAACTTATTCGTTTGTGTCATTGGTGGCGACGGTGGAATTTATGGTGAAGGCTTAAATCATTTAGTCAGTGCTGTTCGTTCCAACATTAATATTAAAGTCTTTGTTTCTAATAATTTTTTGTATAGCCTTACCACTGGCCAAACCAGTCCTACCACTCCAAAGGGGTCACGAACAAAATCCACCCCTACTGGAAACATTAATGTACCCATAGACCCCGTTAAACTACTTAAATCAATAAACCCAGATGTTTTTGTCGAATCTGTTGATAATCGGGATATGGTTAAGCTCAATGACACCATAAAAAGAGCCTTAGAGTTTCCCGGTTTCGCTCTCGTCGACATGATCCAAGAGTGTGTTGCTTTTGGTAAACAATTAAACTCTTAAAATCTTTTAGCTGACTCACTGACAGGCTGATATACTGCGACTATTGCCATAAACATAGGTATTTCATTTCTGGCTCTATCTTCCATTTTTGCCATCGGCCCGGTACTTTTTTTCTCCGACACCCACTCTTCAATTTTTTCAATCAAAAATCCGTTTTCAAAAAGTATCTGACTATATTTCGACAGGGGAGTATGAAACGACCAAGTAATTTCTGATTTTTGAAATTTACCCGGGTTAGTTGATATTGGAATCTCTATACCGGTCATATATCTGTCAACTCGTCGATATTGAATTTTGTTCTGACTATCTACACCCCAGGAGCTTTGACGAGGAATCCGAAACACTGGATGATTAAGAATTATCAAAAATTTCCCTCCAACTTTTAAATAATTTGAAGCATTTTCCATTACACCATTAATATTTTTAATATTTTGTAACGCTAAAATAATTGTGATCAGATCATACTTTTTTTGATCAATAGGCAGTTTTTTACTAACATCGGCTACTAGAAATCTATGATTTTTATTAAGACTTTTTTTAATCGCCTCTTCTATCAAACTTCTTGATATGTCTACCCCCAAGTATTCAATTTTTGGGTCAATTTGTCTTTCAAATATCCCCTGACCACAAGCCAAATCAAGAACCGAATTAATTTTTGAATAATCTATTATTTTTTTTATTTTTGGAAAGATTATGGTTTGATGGAAATAGTGCCCTTCGTCCCCCACAATTTTTTTGTACCATTTACTAGATTTTTCCCAAGAAGTATCTACCATTTCCAAGTTTACCACGGTTTTGGCTTAAGTGAGGTATAATCAACTATGGTTATTATCAAAAACAATATTCAAATTGATGGTATCAGAAGGTCTTCTCGTCTAGCTGCGCAAACCCTAAATTATCTTAAAGATTTTATAAAAGTAGGTATAACAACCGAAGAACTTAACACCCTAGCACATAAATATATTGTTTCCCACCAGGCTATCCCAGCCCCACTAAACTATGGCGGATTCCCAAAAAGCATTTGTACTTCGGTTAACGATGTCGTTTGTCATGGTATTCCAACACCTTACCAAACCTTAAAAGAAGGGGATATTATCAACCTTGATATCACAACAATTTTAGACGGTTATTATGGGGACGTTTCATCAACATACCCGGTTGGTAGAATTTCTCCAATTGCCCAAAAACTAATTGAGGTCACCAAAACTTCACTGAATAAATCGATAAAATCTCTCAAACCCGGTCGGGATATAAATGATTGTGTTGGTAAGGTAATTCAACCTTTTGTCGAAAAAAACGGTTTTAGTGTTGTTCGTGATTTGGGGGGTCACGGAGTTGGTATTAAGTTTCATGAAGACCCTTTTGTGTTTCATTTTGACAATCCTAGGGAAAAAATTATTCTCAAACCCGGAATGGTTTTTACTATCGAGCCAATGATTAATGCCTCAAAAAACTATCAAGTTACTCTGGACACCAATGACAACTGGACGATTCGGACTTTCGATGGCTCTTTGTCAGCTCAGTTTGAACATACAATTTTAATCACCCCGACCGGTTCTGAAATTCTTACTATTTTATAATTTTATTTATTATTTATTTTGGCTATTTACTATAAACTATTAGCTATTTACTAAATATGATTCTCCTCGATGGCAAATCTTTGTCCAAAAAAATATTAACCAATTTATCATTAGAAATTAGAAATTTAAAATCAGACGTTAGACTCGACATTATTATTGTTGGTGACAACCCTTCTAGTCTTAAATATGTTGAACTTAAACAACAACAAGCTAGCTCTATTGGTATCGGCGGCCAAATTCATCGTCTTGCTCAAGACTGCAATACTAAAACAGTAATCGACTTAATCAATAAATTAAACAATGACCCGAGTGTTACTGGTTTAATGGTTCAATTACCACTACCACCTCAAATCAACACTAACGATGTTTTGTCCTCAATTAATATTGAAAAAGATGTCGATGGTTTAAATCCAATCAATTTATCCATTTTGTTTCAAAAAAATAGTCAAGGAATTCCCTCAGCTACTTCTTTAGGAATTATAAAATTACTAGAAGAATATGAAATTGATATTAGCGGTAAAAACGCGGTAATAATTGGACGAAGCCCAGAAGTAGGTCTGCCTCTTTTTGCCCAATTATTAGCCAAAAATGCCACTGCAACGATTTGTCACTCGTACACCCAAAATTTGTCTCAAATTATTAGTCAGGCTGACATTTTAATTTCTGCCATTGGTAAACCCAATTCATTTGGAAAAGAATATGTCAAAAAAGACGCAGTAGTTGTTGATGTTGGTTTTGGTGTTGACCCAAATACAGGCAGGGTCGGTGGTGATTTTATTTTTGACCGAATTAAAGACGTTGCTAGTTTTATTAGTCCTGTACCAGGCGGTGTCGGTCCTATGACCGTTGCTTCACTTCTTTCAAATACTGTCACAATTGCCAAAAATAGCTTATAAACTTTACAAACTCTGTAAACTTGATAAACTAAGTTACATGCGTATTCAACTATACGATCGTGGTAGTCCTCAGGGCAAAAAATTATTTACAGATCTCCAAAATCTGTGTAAGAGAATGCAGATCGATTACGACCCAGAATATATTCAAGACATGGCTCGGGTTTATAGCATGGGAATCCAAGGTAAATCAGTTTTATTAATTGACGGAGAAGTCGTCTTTGTCGATCGTTACCCAAAACCTCAAGAGCTCGAAACCATAATTTCTGAATATTTATAGAAACTATACTAATTGGCTTTTACCCTTGTCCCGCCTCTGCGGGATCAAAAGGAAAGTGAAGGGTTAGGGTTTGTTCCAAAACAATCTCTTCGCATTCCCGTCGACTATTTTTTCCGTATCACTAAAACTCGTCTCCCAAATCTCAGACACTTTTTGGTAGATATATTTTATGTAAGCTGGCTTATTTTCTTGCCCTCGGAAGGGAAGGGGAGTCAGGTAGGGACAATCCGTTTCCAAGACTAATCTATCTTTTGGTATGTTTTTAACCACACTTACCAGCCCGTCTTCATAGGTCAAATTGCCATCAATTCCAAAATTGAAGTTTAGATCAATCACTTTTTTAATTCTTTTTACTCCACCTGCATAACAATGAAACACTCCTGTTATGTTTTTGTATTCTTTAAGAACTTCTATCGTCTCATCAACGGCTTTTCTGGCGTGAATTATTAGTGGTAATTTATATTTTTGAGCCAATTCAATTTGTTTTTTAAAAATAACTAACTGGGTTTCTTTGTCATAATTTTCGTCTGAATAATCAAGACCACATTCTCCAATGGCAACTATATTTTTATCCATTAAGTTTTCTAATTCATCAATTCCACCAACAGGGGACTGAGGGTGAATTCCGATTGCTGGTAACAAAAAGTCGTGTTTTTGGGCTAATTTTAAGTTATATTTAGAACTTTCGAAGTCAGAAGAAGCTAAAATTATCTTGTCTACCTCCCCCCTAGTGTCGCACAATATTTTGTCCAAATGAGCGTGAGTATCAATCATTATTTTATTCTTGGAAATAATGGGGCATCAAGTGTTTTAACTTTATTTTCAAAACAATTTTCAATTTTTTGGGTCACTTCTGGCATAATCGGTTTTAGATGAAGAGAGGCGCTTAGTATGTTTTTGATACAGTAGCCTAAAACTTCAATTCTTTTTGGATCGTTATTATCTAATTTCCAGGGAGTTACTTCATTTAGTTTTGTATTTGAACTATCAATATATTTTTTAAACACTAACCCAACAGCCTCATCAAATCGACAATTGTTAATTAATTTTACAAAATCTTCATCTAAGCTACCTGCCCTGTCAAAGGAAGGGTTGAAGAAGGGTTTTGTAGTTACTCCTTCGGCTAATTTTGTCACTCTTGACACTAAATTACCTAAATTATTAGCCAAATCGGCATTGTATTTTTCTTTAAATCTTTCAATTCCCACATCACTATCATTATCGGTTGGGAACGACCTAGCTATTAAATATCTGGACCCATCCACCCCAAACAAATCGATTAGTTGTTGAGGGGAAATTACATTCCCCAATGATTTAGACATTTTTTGTCCATCAATCATATAAAAACTATGAATATAAACTTGTTTTGGTAATTTATCCACTTCGAATCCGGCCGACAACAACATTGCTTGCCAAATTACTGTATGAAACCATAAAATTTCTTTACCAATCAGATGTAAATTTGCTGGCCAGAAATCCTTTTTCCCTTCAATAAACTGAGTTGCACTATAATAGTTAATTAACGCATCAAACCAAACATAGACTGTTTGTTTTGTATCCCAAGGGACACTAATCCCCCATTCAACATTTTCGCGAGACAGCGAAATATCTCTTACTCCTGCTTTTAATTTGGCTAAAATTTCAGATTTTTTACCGACCGGAGCAATATAATTAGTCTCATCGTTTTCAATTAATTCAATCAATTTTGGGACATATTTACTTAGCCTAAAAAACCAATTTTCCTCGGATTTTTTAACAGTTTTTTCTGGAGGGTGAAGTGGACAGTGACCGTCAACCATTTCAGTTTCAGTTAAAAATTTTTCGCATCCGACACAATACCAACCCTCATATTTGTCTTTATAAGCATCACCATTATCATAAATTTTTTGCAACAACTCTTGGACTACTTTTTCATGGCGCTTGTCAGTTGTCCTAATAAAATAATCGAAATCAATGTTTAACTTTTTCCAAGCTTCTTCAAATCTTGGGGAAATCTGATCGCAATAATCTTGAGGAGATAAGTTCTCTTTTGCTGCTGATTCCGCTACTTTTTGACCATGTTCGTCAGTTCCGGTTAAAAAAAATACTTCATCTCCAATGATTTTGTGAGTTCTGGCCACAATATCAGCCGCCACAGTAGTACAAGTGTGTCCTATATGCGGGATATCATTGATGTAATAAATCGGAGTAGTAATAAAAAATTTTTTCATCTCAATTCTTTATTTTACTACTTTTCTTTTTTGCAAGAGATTTCTTTACTGTCTTTTTGGGTTTAGTAATAACTGCGGTTACTTTTCCTGATTTTAGTTGTTTTGCAAACTTAGCTTTTAATCTTGAGCCTTTATTAAAATGATAAAGACCAGACTTTACCGCCTTGTCTACATAAGAATAGGCTTCCTTTAACCCTTCTTGAGTTGGTTTTGTCAAAAAATTTTTTATAGTCAATTTGACTTTATTTTTGAACAATACATTTTCCTTGTAATTTTTCAAGGACTTTCTTAGTGATTTTTTTGCAGATAAACTTATTGGCATGAGAGGTATTTTATCTTATATACCTATCATTTACAAGAATCTATAATATCGATATGAAGATTTTTAAAAAAATCCAATTATTAATTCAAAAAAAACAATCTACAATTTTATCCGCATCGCTTGTTTTAGCGGTTACATTTGGCATTTCAGCAGTCTTAGGTTTTCTTAGAAGTCGTTTTTTGTATGCCACATTTTACAAATGCTGCGTAGATCAACTTGACGTTTACAATGCCGCCTTCCGTCTTCCAGATTTGATTTTTAAACTATTAGTCACCGGGGCTCTATCAGCTTCATTTATTCCAGTTTTTTCTAGTTATCTTCATAAAAATGAAAAAAAAGCCTACGAAATTGCCAGCAGTGTAATAAATATTCTTTTAGTTGTTTTTTTTATTGTTGCAATCATTGTATTAGTTTTTGCCCGACCCCTAACCAGCCTTATCGCCAGCGGTTTTTCTGTACAACAACTCGAACTCATGACCAACCTCACCCGGATTTTGCTTTTAGCCCAAATATTCTTTTTACTAAGTAATTTTATTTCGGCAATTTTACAAGTAAATCAGGTATTCATTGTCCCTTCACTATCACCAATTGTCTACAACCTCTTCATCATTTTAAGCATTTTTACCTTAGCTCCACTTTTTGGGATTTATGGGGTTGTCTATGGCGCGGTTATCGGTGCTTTTTTCCATTTAGCGATTCAAATACCTTCTGTTAAACGACAAGGGTTTAATTACACTTTTATAATTAATACCAAGATTAACGGAGTCAAAGAAATCTTTCGTCTTATGATTCCTCGGAGCTTATCTCTTGGTTTGGGTGAGATTGAAAACACCGTCACCTTATTTTTTGCCAGCACTCTACCATCTGGTTCGATTTCTCTTTTAAACCTCGCTTTGCAATTAATGTATTTACCTAGTCGGATTTTTGGCACCACAATCGGTCAAGCCTCCTTACCTCTACTTTCAAAGAATATTGCCCGTAACGAGCTTGATATATTTCGAAAAACTGTAAATAAAATTATGACCCAGAGCTTGTTTATTGCCCTTCCAGTTACCATATTGATATTAGTCCAAAGAGTTCCAATAGTTCGTCTACTATTTGGATCAAGACAATTTCCTTGGTCAGCTACCCTAACTACTGCCAAGATCTTGGCTTTTTTAACTCCCGCAATTGTGTGCCAAGCAATTATTCAAATTCTTATCCGATCGTTTTATGCCCTTCACAACACCAAAATCCCTTTCAAGGTTTCCTTTGTTTCGCTAATTTTTAATGTAGTTAGTAGTTTTTATTTTATAAATTTTACTAATCTTGAAGTTCTCGGTTTGGCTCTAAGTTCAAGTATTACCAATATAGTCCAATTAACCGGGCTTTTATATTATTTCATAAAAATAGTTGACGGAATTGACTGGTCAGCTACCATCAAAAAAATCTACAAAATAATCATAGCTTCATTGATTACTGGTTTTTTTACCTGGATTAGTATGAGATTTTTAGATTTATTTGTATTTAACACAACCAAAACTATTCCCTTAGTAGTTGTTTTCTCAATCTCAAGCTTTTTTGGTGTTTTCATTTACTTTTTAAGTGCAAAAATTTTAAGAATTGAAGAGTTCCAAGATTATAAAAAATATTATCTAAAAACCAGGGGTTTTCTTTTCACAAAATAGTCGTATATACTGATTATATGGCTAATAAAAAAGAGCTATCTCTTTTACCGGATGCAGACAATCCAAATTCACTTTCAGCCAGAGCGCTTAAATGGCTAACCACGGTTGGGCGATGGGTTATTGTCTTAACTGAATTAGTTGTTATATTGGCTTTCATTTCCCGTTTTTGGCTTGATCGTAAGAATTCTGATCTGTCTGAAGTTATTCGTCAGCGCCAGGCAATTTTGGCCAGCACCAGAAAATTTGAAGAAGAATTTAACTCTTTTCAAAAAAGACTAGATTATGTCAGGGAGTTTTACCAAAACCAACCAAGCTATGACGAAAAAATAAGCACTTTGGTAAAAAGTACTCCAATAGATTTGTATTACAAAAACATCTCAATAAAACAAGACAAAAAAAACAACCAAATCGTTATCAATGCCTACCTGGTTGCCTTCAATGAGAAATCAATTGTCGACTTTATTAAAAACCTTAAATTAAACCAAAAAATCGATTCGGTAAGCATTAATAATATCGAAAAGAAGTCCAATGAAAACAATTACTCGATTTCAATTTCAGTTACTTTTAAAAATCAAATAAAATAATATATGATTGAAAAAACTACCTGGTTTCAACTCCAACCTCTATACAAACACCTTCGCCAGCAAGCGGAAAACAAAAAATCATACAAATATATAGAAATTGGTGCCACTTTTTTTCTAATTGCTCTTTTTCTGTTTACCGCCATAGCTCCTACCGCAAAAGCTATTTCTAATCTAGTAGGCGAGATCAAATCAAAGCAAATTCTTGAAAAAAAATTAAAAGCCAAAATTAATAGTATTATTTTAGCCCAAAACAACTACTCTTCGATGCAAGAAGAATCCATATATAAAGTATTAGAGGCAAGCTTTCCGTCTCGCCCCAGATATTACCAATCTGCCTTGGTTTTTTCGTCTAATGCTAAAGACTCCAACACTTCTATAGATCAATTAACCTTCGATGTAATCAAAAAAGACCCACAACCCCAAGTTAATCAGAAAAAAACATTTAGCGTTAGCACTTCAAACAAAGGAGAATATCTCTCTTTCTTATCGCTAATAGACAAAATTACTAATAGTAGACGTCTGGTTGATATTGAAACAATCCAATTAAGCCAAGCCGACGAAAAGGAAGCGTCATCTTCGGGAACTGGGTCTGTCAATCTTAATTTATCAACTAATTTATTTTATTTACCAACTTTTTCAAATGAGCAAAAGTAAACTATCTTTGTATTTTATTTTCATTAGTTTTTTTACTTTCATGGCGATTTTTTTAACCATTGTTCACGCTAGTTACAACAATTTAACTGATCCAGTAAAGCAAGTTGAAGCTGATAAATACCTCGAGCCATTAAGCCCCGCTTTGGATTCTGATATTATTCAGGAGATTGAAAAACGAAAAGACCTAAACGAGAGCGAATCTATCTCCGTTGGTCCAGATTTGGGAAACCCCGTCGAACCCTCAACTAACCAACCCTCCCAATCTGTTCCAGTAAACGAAGACAATAATTAACCTTATGAAACGCGAAAAACGTATACCTACTATCTTGGGAATATTTTTGCTTATTGCGACTGTCTATGGCACGACCAGGTTGATTAACAACCCATTAAGTACATCAGTCAAGGCCAGTCAGAGTTGTCAGCCAATTAACCCACAGGTAACCAACAAAACCGACAAGTCCGCGACCGTTTCTTTTACTACAACTGATGATTGTTTAAGTAGTTTAAATATTGAAAACTATAGCTATGAAAACCTTAAACAAAAAGGAAAAGTCCACTATTTTGATGCCGACAAACTTGAGGCTAATAAAAACTATCAATTTGATATCATCAGTGATGGTAAAAAATATAGCTCTAGTGATTATATTTTTGAAACCGCCCAAAAACCCACAAACGTCCTTCCAATTTCAAATTTAGCCTGGGGAAAGGTTTTTACTCCAGATAATAAACCAGCCACCGATGCAATTCTGTATCTAAACATACCTGGTGCCTCACCTCTATCTGCTTTAATAACATCTTCTGGTCACTGGAATATTTCCTTGGCGGTAAGTTTCAACGAAGGCCTAACAGATTGGTTTTCCCAACCAAACAATATTGAAGAAGATATTGTTGTTATCGCCCCTAGTTACCCGTCAACTCAAATTGTTAGTAATACTTCCAGAAATAACCCTGTTCCAGACATAATATTGGGACAAAATAGTTTCTCGTCGCCCCAATCTATCGAAGTTCCTCAGACTCCTTCAGATAGTCTTCTAAACGGCGACATTGATCTAGTCCAAACCAAGGCTTTAGAAATTTTAAATCCAAAAACAAACGAGTCGATAAATAGCCAAAAACCAGAAATCTTTGGAACTGCTAATCCAAATAGTAAATTAAAAATAAAAATAGAATCACCAATTATTATTAATGATGAAATTCAGGCCAATCCAGATGGAAACTGGAATTGGTCTCCACCTCAAAATCTGACTCCAGGAGAGCACACTGTTACAGTCACTGATGAAAAAGATAACCAAGTTAGCAAAAAATTTATTGTCTTGGCAGCTGAGTCTTCACAGCCAGCATTTAGTGCGTCGGAATCTGCTGTTTTGGCAACTAGTACACCAACTAAAACCTCCACCCCCACTCCTAACCCAACCAAAACGATAACCTCAACACCAACCACAAAACCAACAAAAACAATCGCCCCAACCGAAATACCAGTAATCCACCCAAGTACTGAATCGGGAATACCCAAAACTGGTGCAATTTTCCCAACTTATTTAATATTAATATTAGCCTTTATCTCTCTTACTTTCGGTTTGGTCTATTCCAAAAAGTCTTAATTTGGTAAGATATATTCATGGCAGTGATTAAAAAAAAAGTAAAAGCTGTTTTCCGAGCGATACGTCCAATACAATGGATAAAAAATTTAAGTCTTTTTGCTGCTGTAATTTTAAATGGACAATTATTAAATTTTCCAATTTTTTCTAAAAGTATTTTAGGTTTTTTTGTTTTTTGTCTTTTATCTTCATCATCGTATTTAATTAATGATCTTGTTGATGTTGAAAAAGACCGTCTCCATCCAGTTAAAAAGTATCGACCAATTGCTAGCGGTGATCTGTCTGAATCTAATGCAATATTTGTGGCATTTGTTTTATTGTTTTTGGGTCTATTTATCTCGGTGTTTATCAATTTTGGGTTTTTTGCAATCTCTCTAACATTTATTATCCTTCAATACACTTATTCTTTTTTCTTTAAGAAAAAAGCCGTAATTGATATTATTGGAATTTCTTTATTTTTTATCATTAGGGCTTACGCTGGAGAGTTGGCCACTGGATACCACCTCCCTGTTTGGATAATGCTTTGTGTTATTTTCCTCTCATTGTTTTTAGCTAGTGGTAAACGTAGAAGCGAATTAGGTGGGAGTGGCACCAAAACCAGGAGCTCATTAAGTGGATATAGTAACAGCCTTCTTGATTTCTATACTAATATGTTTGCCGTATGCACTCTCGTTGCTTATGCTATGTTTACTTTTTTTGAAGAACCAGTCACCTTCAATGGTCTAATCCATAATTTTTTACTTGAAAATTTTCCAAAAGCACTTGGTCGAAAATGGTATATGATAACTCTTCTCCCGGTTATTTTTGGTATTATGCGTTATGGTCAGGTTATCTATGAGATGCAAGAAGGTGAACGACCCGAAAAAGTGGTAGCGACTGATATCCCATTAATTTTAGCAATATTTTTTTGGGGAGCAGTAATGATTACCATTATTTATGTTATCTAATCGTCGGTTTATTTTTGTTTTAGTAGTTGGTCTTATAATTTTTACCAGATTTTTTAAACTTAATTGGGGTGATAATTTTTTCTTTAATCCAGACGAAAACAATATGGCCACTTCGGTTATGAAAATGAACCCAAAAGACCTCGACCCCCATTTTTATGCTTATGGTCAGTTCCCCTTATATTTAACCTTAATCACGACCCCAATACCAGAAATTACTGAAGCTAGTATAAAATATTTAATTTTCAAATTATCAAAAATTTTAAATGATAAAAGAATATTGGCGGCAAAAACAAATAATAAAATTGACTCGGTTGTCCCAAAATGAGACATCTGGATTAAGCCTGGCGTAAAAGTCAAAAATAAAACAAAAATCAGAGAATACTGAGATTTTTT
>JAEHHB010000023.1 GCA_019248165.1 Candidatus Shapirobacteria bacterium S2_F12 | reverse complement strand
AAAGATTCAAAATAGCTCTAGTAGCCGGTGACATAATTAGATTGATCAAGCTGCGACCACCACTTATTGGTAAAAAGACAAAGATTAATAACAAGACAATCCCATAGTGATCGAAAGCTTCGGACCATTTAGTATAGGACTGTGGGGGTAGTAGGTTTAAAAAGACCTTAGAACCGTCAAGTGGTGGTATCGGAAGTAAATTAAAGACAAAAAGAGAGGTGTTTATCAAGATTAGATAGAAAAAAATATTTCCAATCAATGTTAGGGGGGAGAAAAGACGAAGTAGGAAAGAACAGACTACTGCCAAAAAAAGATTGCTTAGGGGGCCAGCAAGAGAGACGATGGTTTCGTCACGTTTTGGGTGACGAAAATTATAAGGATCGATAGGAACAGGCTTTGCCCACCCAATGGTAGGAATTCCAGTAAAAGCACTCATCAGTGGTAGTAAAAATGTTCCGAAAGGATCGGCGTGAGCTAGTGGATTTAGACTTAGACGCCCAAAAGATCTTGGTGTGGGATCGCCTAGCTTGTCGGCGGCTAGAGCATGAAAAAATTCATGTATGGTAATAGCAATAATTAAACATAAAAAGGGTATTAGTCGTTGTAAAATAATTTCCATATTTCAAAAAAATTAATGTTCTGATATTATACCTTACTATGAGAACATGTAGTTTATGTGGTAAGGGGACCGTTGTCGGTCGAAACCGATCACACGCCCAAAATAGAACTCCAAGAACTTTCAAGGCTAACATCCAAAAAGTTTCCTTGATGGTTGGAGAAGAAAAAATAAGCGGAAGTTTTTGCGCCAAGTGTATTAAAAGCTTGAAAAAAGAGACTAAAGAACAAAAAACGGCACTTAAATAAGCACCGTTTTTGTTAAGTAAGCATCTGACTATTTCTTTTTTGCTTTTTTCTTGGCTGTTTTTTTGGTAGCCTTTTTGGCCACTTTCTTTTTGACTACTTTTTTGGCCACCTTCTTTTTCTTGACTGGCATTTTGTTTACCTCCTTTGTATTAATTTAAGAGTTTTTTATTTTTTTTGTCAAATAACAAAATGCCTAATATTGTGGGATTTTTTAATTTTCAAAAACATGTTTTTGAATAAAATATAATAACTAAATATAAATAACCCCTGTTTTCTGGGATAAATGTAATTTATTTTAAGAAATTATTGTTTATATTATCCAATACAGATAGAAAAATATAAAAAATATTTTTTTATATAAAGCTAAAAAATCATGCTTTATCTATCGTATAATATTTGGAGATTTCCGACCAAAAAGTCTTTTGTTTCCCTTCGATTTGGACTTCAACGGGCTCAGAATTAAAGCTAAATATTTTCATTTTTAATTTTTGTCTTTGTTTATTAGTTACATAGGTCCAGGCGATTGGCCAAGGTACGAGGGCTCGAACGAAACGGCCAATCTTGTCGTTGTCCCAACTCCAGTTGATTTGAGCACTGTCTTTGTCAAATTTTGGAAAATAAGATTTTTGGCTATGATCCTGGGGAACTAATGATTCAGGATTTAAGACATAAGATTTAAGAATAGCAGTAAGGTTGTCAGTGGCAATATTAAAGGCTTTATTGTAGAAAGTTATTGCGGTTTCAGCGGGAGTTATGTCAAATGGAATTTGGGTGATGACAGGGCCGTGGTCGGGTAGGGCATCAATTTGGAAAAAGGTGACAGCTGATTTGGTTTCGCCGTTAATTATTTGCCAAGGTCCAGGAGTGGCACCTCGATATTTTGGTAAGGGAGAAGGGTGAATGTTGATAATTTTATATTTTGGGAGGTCGATCATTTCTTGATCGAAATAGGGAGGACCAAAAGCAACACACAAACCAATGTCTGGTTTCAAATTTCCAATTTCTAATTTAACTTCAGGAGTAAAAGCTTCGACTTGAAGGAGGTTGAGATTTTGTTGTTTGGCAAAATAAGCGACTGGGTTTGGGGTGATTTGCTGGTTACGGCCAATAGGTTTGTCAATTTTACTAACCACGGCAGAAATTTGAAAATCCTTGATTTCCAACAGTTTTTTTAGGATTGTAACTGAATATTGTGATGATCCAAAAAAGATTATTTTCATCATGATGATATGATGATTATAGCTTAGCTTCAATTCGATTTGTTAAAATACCTTATGGTAAAAATATTGGTTTATCCAGATAAAATTTTAAGGCGAGTCTCTGAAGAGATAAAGCAAGTTGATGGTATTTTTTTGAGTCAAGTAAAAATATTAAGAGAAGAATTGATTAGAGGAGAGAATGCGGCGGGATTAGCTGCACCACAAATTGGTATTTCTAAAAGATTTTTTGGAATAAAAAAGAGTGATAAAGAAGTTGAGATTTATATTAATCCAAAGATAGTTAAAACATTTGGAGAAAGGGCTTACCCTAAAATGGTTGGTAAAGATAATAAAGAAGAAGATTTTTTGGAAGGTTGTTTGTCGGTGCCAGATTTTTTTGGAACAGTAAAAAGATATCTAAAAATAACAGTCAGCTGGAAAGAAATAAGAGGAGAAAAATTTGTTTCAAAAGTTAAAGAACTGGAGGGGTTTGAGGCAATTGTTTGGCAACACGAGTTTGATCATTTAGATGGAAAACTGTTCATTGATTATGTAAAAAAAGAAGGTGGGAAGTTTTATAAGTGGAATGGGAAGGAGATGGTGGAAGCAAGTATAGAAAATTTCTAATTTCTAATGTCTAATTTCTAATTTATCTTTTTTAATAGTTCTTGAGCGGTGATGTAAAAGATTTATTTTAAATATTCCAGGTGGCAAATTTTTGGTTGTTTTTTGTCAAAATCCCAAAGATGGAAAGGGCCTCCTTTACAATCAGCCCAAAAAGAACAATGTTTACAGGTTGAACAAGAAGTGCGATTTGGTTGACGAAATATTTTGAATTTCTTTTGCCAAGTTTGATAAAAATCATCTTGACGAACATTCCCTTGAATCAATTCTGGTCTCCTACCGACATTTGGACAGACGAAAATATCTCCATTGTGAAGAATACTAGCAGTGGTAATACCAGTGGCACAATAAAATAACCAACTACGGAGGCGTCCTTCATATTTAGGACCGAGAAACCCGGTACAACTATAAGTAATGTCCATTTTTGAAATAAGTCTTTTTTTGTCTATAAATTCAATCATTTGTTTAAATTGAGATGGTTTAAGTAGAAGTTTTTGTGAATCTTGAGCCCGACCGATAGGATCCATATTGACAACTCGCCAAGAATTGATGCCAAGTTGGGAAAATACTCCGTACATTTCTTCTAAATCGTTGATATTGTTTTGATTAATAACTGTCGTAATTTGAATATTTTGAAAAAAATTGGTTTTAACTAAGAATTTTATTGCGTCTATAGCTTTAGTGTAAGAACCAGGGGTTTGTCGAAAATCATCATGTTTTTTGCCAATTCCGTCTATAGAAATAACAATGGTCGACATTCCGGCTTGTTTCATTTGGTCAACGATTTTTGGGGTAACCAAAAAACCATTAGTGACCATACCCCAATTAAATCCTAATTTATGGGCGTAAATCATAACATCGAATAAATCCTGACGAAGCAGCGGTTCACCACCAGTTATGGCTAACATAATTTTTTTGGAATCAGTTTGTTGAGAGATTGATTTAAAAACGGATTTAATTTCTTTGGTGGTGAGTTCATTGTTGTGTTGTTTTTGGCGGCTGGCTCTTGAACCACAATGGAGGCAGTTAAAATTGCAATTTAAAGTCGCTTCCCAAAAAAGATAATTGAGGGGGTGGGTTATTCGAAGGTAGTTTGTATACCAGGAATTTAACCGGAGTTGTCCACGAATAAGAATTTCAGAAAAAAGAGACATTTTCAATATAATTCTACTGGACTGCTAAGGCCAATTATTTGGCTTAATAAAAAAAATATGGCAAAGATTAGGGGAATAATTATAAATATTTTTTTGTGAGTAACGAGAAAAAGAATGGTACCAATGATAAAACTTGCAGATACAAAAATTGGACTTAATATCAAGGATAAAATGGTGGTTAAAATTTTCGAACGTAAAGGTGGCATGCCGTATAATGGATTAGAAAATTCTTCTGGAGGGCCATATAAAATTTGAATATTCTTCATCACATAAATAATAACATAAAATAATTTTAGTTAATTTTTTTTAACATTTCTAGGGCTTCGGTGTTGGTGGGGGCGTAGAGAAGGTTTGTCTCTAGATTTTTTTTGGCTAGGTCGTATTTTTTTTGGTTGAAATAAATTCGGCCTAAAGCATGGTAGGCGTGGTCGTAATTGGGTTTTATGTCTATGGCTTTTTGGTAATAATATATAGCATCATCTAGAAGTTGGGCCGATTCTAAAAATTGGCCTAATGAAAATGGCAATTTTGCATCGGTTGGGGCTAATTTAATTGCTTGTAGCATTGACTCTACTGTTTTGATGAAATGCTTAGTGTCGATTGTGGTTAAATAATAAAAAGCTTGAGCTTGTTGCTTTAGAAAATTTATGTTGGCTGGTGAAATTTTGGTCGCCTGATCGCAAAAAGCTATTGTTTGGTCAATATATTTTGGGTCTTTGGTTAATACGGCTATTTTGGCACTGGCGGTTGCTAAGCTAATTAAATAATTTGGTTCTTTGGGTCGAAAAAATATCGATTTAGAAATATGTTCATAGGCTAATTGGTATTCTTGGCGATTATTGCTAGATTCATATTTGGCAAAATAAATATCGGCGGTATATGAGAGAACAATATTTTTGATTAAAACAACTGATAACACTAATAGAACTGGAATAAGATATTTTAATCGTGGATGGGGAGTTGGGTGTTGGCTTTGGTCGTAATCGTAAACAAGGGTGGGGAATAAAAAGAAATAAATTGAAACAATAACAACAGAAAAACCAAAACCATTGGTAATTAAAATAGAAACATAAGAGGAAAAGAGGGCTAGTGATAAATTTCTAATGTCTAATGTCGAATTTTTAATTGAATTTTTTAATAACAAAAACAAAACGGCGAGAATTAAAAGTATATAAGGAATAAAGCCGACGAGGCCTGTGGTGGCAAGATAATTTAAATATTCATTATGGGCTTTGTTGTAAAGGAAATCCCATTCGGAAGTAAGATTGTGTTCTACGGGTCGGGTCCAATAGTAAGAATAGGCAAAAGTTTCGACACCGGTTCCGAGAATGGGGAATTTTTTAAACAAGTCAAAACTTCCTTTCCAGACAATTTTGCGGATATCTTCCGAGGAGGTGATGTTAAGGTTATTAATTTCTAATGTCGAATTTTTAAATTCTAAATTTTGAGGGAAAATAAGATCCTTAATCGGATTGTTGATAATAAGTGACAGAATAATTAATAATGAATAATTAATAATTAATAATTTTTTGGGAGAATTTTTTCTAAAAAAAATAAAAATAAAGAATAAAGCAAGAGAAATAATCGTAGCCAAAATACCAGATTTAGATTTGGTAAAAAGCAAAGCTAAGTAGCAGCAAGTAGTAAGTAGTAAGTAGTAAGTAGCAGAAAGTTTGTTCAAAGATTTTTGAAATTTGTAGATTGAAAAAGAGAGGAGTATGGCTAGATAAGCCGCTAGCCAGTTTGGTTGGCCGATAGTTGAAAAAACTCGTGATTGAACATCTTGAACCCAAAGATTCTTGTCGATTCCAAAATGTTCCAAAATTCCATAAATTGAGACTAAAAAGCCAGATAGTAATGAGGTGGTAATGATGCGGTTTCTCTGTTTTTCGTCTAAATAGGGGGGTAAGAAACTGTATAACAAAAAATAGCAAATAATAGACAGGAGTCCACCGTTTAACCTAGAATAGTAACCAAAAAAAGAGGTGTGGAGATCGATTGAGGTTAGAGTACAAATTATTTGAGAAATAAGAAAAAAAAGAAAAAAAAGGTTTAAAAAATTTTTTTTATAAAGAGATACTTCCCCGGCTATCCAGTTGGTTAAATGAAGAAACGTAATTATGGTCGTAAGTAAATAAACGAAATACATTTTTGGTATTTCAAATAACTCCGAATTAAAGAATGTGAAGAGAAACGGTGTTAAAAAAAAGATGGTTAAGTAAAGGAATTTAATTATTTTCGAAATATTCTTCATAAGAATAGTATATTGTAACCCAAAAACTGGACTTAGTTGCTATAATTTTAGAGTGAAGATCGTTTCAAAAATTAAAGAAAAGTTTACTGATTTAATTGGTTTGTTTAGTTGGGATATTGGCATAGACTTGGGAACCAATAATGCTTTGATTTATCTAAAAGATAGGGGGATTGTGATTGATGAGCCAACCATGGTTGCTCGGCAAAAGAAAAAAAGGTGGACCGGATTATCGGCGCCAAGGTTAAAAGATTCAAGACCAGTTGCGTTTGGACTTAAGGCAAAAATGATGTGGAATAGAGAACCAAAACAAATTGAGGTGATTAGTCCAATTAAGAATGGTATTATCTCTGATTTAGAGGGGCTGGAAAGCTTAATGGCGTATTATTTAAAATTAGTTTATGAGGTTCCATCAAAGTATCCAAAAATTTTTAAACCCAATGTTATTGTAGGAGTTCCAAGTTCGATTAACCAAGTTCAGAAAAGGGCAATTAAATCGGTAATGATTTTAGCTGGAGCAAGAGAAGTAACCTTGGTTGAGGAGGTGGTTTTGGCAGCAATAGGTGTTAACTTGCCGATTGATACTGCCGGAGGGTTAGTTATTGTTGATATTGGCGGAGGCAAGACTGAGGTCAGTGTGATTTCTATGGGGGGAGTGGTTGTCGGTAGGGGGATAAAAAACTGCCGGATTAGAATTAGATAATGCTCTGATTAATTATATTCGATTAAAATATGGATTATTAATTGGGCCAAATAGTGCTGAAAAAGTAAAGATAGGCGAAGAGGGTAACGGGTTGATTCGGGGGCGAGACCTAGAAACTGGCTTACCAAAAACAATAAAGTTGCTACCGAATGAGGTGGGTGAATCGATAGCGCTAGAGCTGAATAAAATTATAAAATTGATTACTTCGGTATTAGATGAAACTCCACCTGAATTGATGGATGATATTCTTAAGAAAGGAATCTTGTTGGTTGGCAATGGGGCAAAAATAAAAGGATTAGCTGAGATGATTGAAGCGGAAACAAAAATTTGTACTCGAATTGCGCCCGAACCAGGATTGGCGGTAATTAAAGGTTGCGGTCAGTTGGTTGAAAATAAGAAAATGCTAAAACAAATAAAATTAGTCTCAATTTTAAAATAGTATGAGAGAAGAAGACGAAAACTCGTGGAAGTATTGGTTGTTTAAGTTCGGGTTATTATTAAGTTTGTTGATTTTAGTGGCGAATTTATTAAAACTGAGTATTATCAAAGGGAAATATTATCGAGAGATAGCTAGAGAAAATAAAATTGTTGAAAGCGTCATCCCAGCTGCTAGGTCAGAGATTTTAGATAGAAAAGGCCGAGTGGTGGCAAAAAGCATTTATCAATATTTTCGACTAGAAAATGGTAATAAAATTTATCAAGACTCGGGTGATTTTGATGGGTATAAGTTTGAGGGCAAAGATTTATCCTTTGAAGTTAAAAGGTATTACCCTTACGGAGAATCAATGTCGATGGTGACGGGGTACGTTGGAAGGGTTAATGAAAGTGAAATAAGACTGCAAAAATGTGGTGTTATTCTTAACGGAAACGATGTTGTTGGTAGAAGCGGTGTCGAGGATTTTTTAGATTGTGAGATTAGAAATAAAAACGGTAAAAGATTGGTCGAAGTTGATGCTTTGGGAAACTATATTCGGGAATTAGGCAGAGAAGAGCCGGAAATTAAGGGCAGCACAATACTTTCAATCGACGCTTATTGGCAAGAAAAAATTTATAAGTTGTTAGGTAGCAAAAAAGCAGTAGTAATAATGAGTGAACCGAAAACCGGTAAAATAATTAGTTTAGTATCAAGCCCAGCTTATGACCCAAACGTTTTTTTCCTATGATCAAGACAATAAAAAAATTCAGGAATATCTAAATAATAAGGATGGTTTCCCAATGCTGAATCGAGCAATCTCCGCTAGATATCATCCCGGTTCGGTGTTTAAAATTGTTGTTTCAACTGCAGGATTAGAAAGTGAAGTTATCAAAAAAGAGACTTTAATTGAGGATACCGGTGTGATAAAAATTGGGGACTATTCTTATAACAACTGGTTGTGGACTAAAAAAGGTCAAACCGATGGGTGGCTAAATATAGTTACTGCCATAAAAAGGTCAAATGATATATTTTTTTATAAATTAGGCGAATTGTTGGGGGTAGACCGAATTAAAGATTGGGCAATAAAGTTTGGCTATGGTGGAAAAACAAAGATTGAAATTAAAGGTGAAGTCGAAGGGGTGGTGCCAGATGATAGATGGAAGAGGGAGGTAAAAGGGGAGCCTTGGTATTTGGGAAATACTTACCATCTTGCTATTGGACAAGGGGATTTGGATGTGACTCCTTTGCAAGTGAATCAAATGACTAACATTATCGCCAATAATGGCAAAAGGTGTAATATGAGTATTTTAAAAGAGTCAAAAACAGAATGTAGCGATGTGGGGATTGAGGTTGACAATTTAAGGACAATTATTGAAGGTATGAAGTTGGCCTGTAAAACTGACGGGACTGCTTGGCCATTGTTTAATTTTAAAACTGAAATTGCTTGTAAAACTGGGACAGCAGAAGTTGGTGATGGGAGCAAGGACACTCATGCTTGGTTAACTGCTTTTGCCCCAGTTGATGATCCCCAAATATCAATTACTGTATTAGTAGAAAGAGGAGGAGAGGGGTCTGACATAGCGGCTCCAATTGTGGGAGATATTTTGAAAGAATGGTTTAATGAACCTGAAACGAAAGTCCCAAGGTATGATGCCAATAAAAAAGTAGTGTATCAGTAAAAATTTATTTAGTTGCTTGACAAGGGGTGATAAGATAGAACACAATGAACAAGATGAAAAATTTGTTAATAGTAGAATCACCAACAAAAGCTAGAACGATTGGTAAGTATTTAGGTAACAATTTTAAGGTAATTGCCACAATCGGCCATATTAGGGATTTGCCAAAAAACAAAATGGCTGTGGATATGAAAAATGATTTTGAGGTGGAATATGAGATTGATAGTAAAAAAAAGAAAGTAGTTGAAGAATTGATTAAAGCCAGTAAGGAGGCTGATTCTATATTGTTGGCGTCTGATCCTGATCGTGAAGGGGAAGCAATTTCGTGGCATGTGAAATGGATTTTGGAAAATAGCCAATCGTTAAAATCTAAAAAACAAGTATCAAATAAAAAACTTGTTAACAAAAAGAATAATACAAAGACTAATGATATCGCTAAGAAAATTTCTCGAATTACTTTTCATGAAATTACCAAAGAAGCAGTGGAAGAAGCACTTAAAGAGGCCCGAGATGTCGATATGGATTTGGTCAATGCTCAACAAGCCAGAAGGGTGTTAGATCGGGTGGTTGGGTATAGCCTGTCACCGATATTATGGAGAAAGGTGAGGCGCGGCTTGTCCGGTGGAAGGGTCCAGTCGGTGGCGGTAAGATTAATCTGTGAACGAGAGAATGAAATAGCAGAATTTAGGGCTGAAAAATATTTTAGTGTCGGAGCTGATTTTGTAAGAGGCGAAAAATTTAGCGCTAACTTGGTAAAAGTAGAGGGTAAGAATGTTAATTTTTTGACTAAAGTAAAACTGTTTGATGGCGAGTATACCTATTCTCAGTCTATTTTTAAGCAAAAAGATCAACTTGATAAGTTTATAAATTCACTTGATAAAGAGTTTTTGGTTCAAAATATTGTTGGAAAAGAAACAACGAGGTCGCCGTTACCAGCTTTTACAACTTCTAAGCTGCAACAAGCAGCAGCTAGAAAAATGGGTTGGTCGGGAAAGCAAACCATGAGCGTAGCTCAAAAACTTTATGAGAAAGGGTTGATTACTTACCACCGGACTGATTCGGTCTATTTGTCACAAAAAGCAATTGATGAATTTAGGAAATATATCGTTAAAGAATACGGGCCAAATTATGTCTCAGAAAAAGTTCGAGTTTATAAAAATAATAGTAAAAATGCTCAAGAGGCACATGAGGCAATCAGACCAACTAAAGTATCTGTAAAAAATATTGACGGGGCTGATTCAAGAGAGGTGAAGTTGTATGAATTAATTTGGAAAAGGGCGGTAGCGACTCAGGGATCAAGTGCAAAGATAGAAAATACGACGATTGATTTCGTCAATAAGAACAGTATATTTCAATCTAAAGGAGTAAGAATGTTGTTCGACGGATTTTTAAAAATTAATGGCGAAAAACACGAGGATCAAGTTTTGCCATTATTAGAAATTGGAGAAAAAATTAACACTAAAAAAATATGGAGTTTGGAAAACAGGACTAATCCAATGCCTCGGTATAGTGACGCTAGTTTGGTGTCTAGTCTGGAGAAACAAGGCATAGGCCGACCGAGTACTTATGCACCAATTATCTCCACTATTATAATGCGACAATATGTCGAAAGAGATGAGGGTCGATTTAAGCCGACAGTCTTGGGTGTGGCGACTAACGAATTTTTAGTGAAAAACTTTGAAAATATTTTGTCTTTACCATTTACGGCAGAAATGGAAAAAGATTTGGATGAAATTGCTTTGGGTAAATGGAATTGGAAGAAAATGATGAAAAATTTTTGGGAAAAATTTGAAAAAGATATAAAAGTTGCAGATAAGGATGGAGAGAGGGTAAAAGTAGAGACAGAAAAATTGGGGGAAAAATGTCCAGAATGTAAAGAGGGCGACTTGGTTATTAGATTGGGTAAATTTGGGAAATTTGTTTCTTGTAGCCGGTTTCCTGATTGTAAGTACACTAAGCAGTTTAGAGAGGATGCTGGGTTTAACTGTCCCGTTTGTGATAAGCCTGGTGTAGTTCGTCGGACAAAAAGTGGGAGAAAATTTTTTGGATGTAGTGACTATCCAAATTGTAAGTGGGCAGGGTGGAAGAAGCCTTAAATTAGCTAATAGTAAGTAGCTTTTTAGCTAGTAGCATTTTCTTTCTTTTTACCCCAGTGCATTTGGGATGTTCTGATGAGCTTATCGCGTTGTTGGTTTTTGCAAGAAAGAGGAGCGAGAGTGGTAGCGTAAAAAGGTTGAGTGGTTTCGGAGTCAATCGAAAGTTTACAAATTATTTGATATTTACCAATTTTAACTAAATCCTCAGGAGGGAAAGCCGTACCAAGTTCTTTGGCTAAGATAAAAGCATCTTGGTTGCCAACAACAAAAGAGATAATCGAACCAACATTTCCCAAAATTGCATCTTGAATGGTTCGGTCAAGTTGAGCCATATATTGGTTGGC
This sequence comes from Candidatus Shapirobacteria bacterium S2_F12, assembly GCA_019248165.1. Taxonomy (GTDB): domain Bacteria; phylum Patescibacteriota; class Microgenomatia; order UBA12405; family UBA12405; genus WARW01. Next base: position 1,567 of record JAEHHB010000023.1, on the reverse strand, counting down.
CATAATCAAATTAAGTTTAAATTTTCTAGCTTCAGACAAAATTTTTATAAATGCTTCAGTAGCAAAATTTTGGAACTCATCGACATAAAGATAAAAATCAGCCCGATCCTCTGCAGCTTGGAAGACTCGATTCATGGCTGAAAGTTGGATTTGAGTAATCAACATAGCACCAAGAAGCGAAGAATTGTCTTCACCTAGTCGACCAGTCGACAAATCAGCAATCAAGATTTTCTTTTCATTCATGATTTCGGCGATATTAATCTTGGACTTCGCATGGGCAACGGTATTGCGAATGTTGGTAGAAGAAACGAATTGGCCAACTTTATTTAAAATTGGTGAGACGGCTTCGTTTTGGAATTTTGGATCCATACGGTCAAATTCATTTAGCCAAAAATTTTTTAGGGTTTGGTTAGTAAGTTGGGAGACGGCTTTTTGTCGGAAATTTTTGTTTGTTAAAATCTCGACTATGTGGGTTAAGTCTGACCCGGGGGTGTTGACTAAGGTCAACACGGCATTTCTTAGAATATGCTCAAGTCGGGGTCCCCAGGAAATGTTTCCATATAGTTTTTTGAATATTGAAATAACTCCCGAGGCGATTAGCTCTTTTTGGGACTCGTTACTTGATTCGAGTACGTTTAAAGGGTAAACAAACTCAGGATCGGCTGGGTTGAAATAGCAACAATCATTGATACGGTTTGAGGGGATGTAATCAAGGATGGTGTTGCACAAATCACCGTGAGGATCAATAACAGCGACTCCGCGACCTTTGCGAATGTCATCGATGGCCATGTTGGCAATTAAGGTGGTTTTACCGGTACCAGATTTACCAATGATGTAGGTGTGGCGGCGGCGATCTTCGCCTTGTTTGATTCCAAATATCGAGTCTTTATTACGAAATTCGGTTTTGGCAAAAAAAGTGATATTAGATTTTTCTTCTGGAGTAGCATTGTCAGAAATCGGTAAGTTTTCGGGGGGGGTCGGAGTATAATTTTTTACCCCAAGCAATATTGGGTAATTTTGTTAGTTTGTTTGGGAAATGCCAAATAATAGACAGTTCTTCGGTATTAAAAATTTGTTTTTTAAGGTGACTGGTGATTTCTCTGTCCAAAATTGATTTTAATAATTTCTTTTTGGTAAAAAGACCAGGTGAAAAAGATTTGATGTAGTTACCACGAGGATTCGTATAAGCGCCAAACGAAGAGGAAACGGAAGTAATTAAGTTTGGGTTGTTTGAAATGAGGTTTATTTGGGCAAAAAGTCCCGGGTATTGGATTTTTTGTTCAAAAATTGCTTTGTCAGGATGAGCAGTGCGAATATTGCGTTGGGCATCAACTAAAATTCCGTCTTGGATGGTACTAATAATGCTGCCTTGCCAATTTTTGGGAGCAGAGGATAGGATAATCTGAAAAACAAAGAAGTCTTTCGTGTCATTTGAACGGGAAAGTGGTGCTAGGACAGAATTTAGAGGGTCGGTGTCTTTAAAGTCTTTAATGGTTTTTAGTGGATAGCTATAAGCCTTACCTAGACCAAGTTGGGTAAAATGGAGACTGTTTGTTGATAAATTAAT
>JAEHHB010000022.1 GCA_019248165.1 Candidatus Shapirobacteria bacterium S2_F12 | reverse complement strand
CCTAACTAGACCCAAACCTTGCCAAACTCTTTCCTTAAATTCCTCTATTCCAATATTTTGATCTACCGACATTTTTAATATCCTGTCATCAACTTTTTTCAAATCACCCTCTTTTACCAAATCCACTTTAGTGATTATTTCCACCGCTTTCATATATTTTCTAGTTTTTACTAATCCGTCAATTAACCTATCAACCGATGTAATCTTTTCATTCAACTGGATAATCGCATTGTCAAACCCAAGCTCTTCAGCAATATCGGAAATTTCTTCCTTACTAAAAGAGTTATATGGATCAATTATTTGAAACGCCCCTTTGTGAGTTTTGTGAACAATTACCTTCGGGGGTGTGTCGTTTATTCTAATCCCCGCATTATATAATTCATTACTCACTACGTTTAACCAATCTAACCTCTGAATGTCTGTCATTAACACCACCAAATCAGAGGCTCTGATTACCGATATAACTTTTCTACCAAAACCTTTGTTTCCTGCTGCTCCTTCAATAATTCCAGGTAAATCTAAAATCTGAATTTTTACACCCTTATACTCCATCATTCCCGGGACCACTCCTAAGGTTGTAAAATCATAATTTCCCACTTTCGACTCAGCGTTTGTTACTTTGTTCAACAACGTCGATTTTCCAACACTTGGCAACCCTACCAAAACCACTGAAGCATCTCCTGAGTGCTTGATAGCATAGCCAACACCCCCACCACCACCCTTATTCATTGGCCCGTCTAATTCTTCTTTTAATTTAGCCAACTTTGCCTTTAATACTCCATGGTGATGTTCGCTTGATTTATCGTAAGGGGTATCTCGAATCTCTTTTTCAACTCGAGATATTTTCATTTTTATAATTTCTTCTTTATTCATTTGATAAAATTAACTACTTATTTTTTTAAAATTAGATATTGGATATTAAAAACCTTAGAAAAAACAAATTAATCACAATTTTCCTGATTATATTTCTTTTTTTTGTTTTTTCGATTAACCCTATTTTAGCATCTGATAATATTTTTGGCCTTCATTTGACCCAACCAAGTGATTTATTTTCAGCCAAAGATATCATAAATTCTAACGGTGGCGACTGGGGATGGGTTACGATTGTCATTAGGCTTGATCAACTTGATCACAAAATGTGGCAAGATTTTTTTGACAATTGCCGACAATACCACTTAATTCCAATTATAAGGCTAGCATCAATTGCAGAAAACGATAACTGGAAAATTCCATCATTGTCAGACATTGATAATCTCACTAGTTTTTTAAATTCACTAAATTGGCCAACTACCACCCAACACGTTATTTTATTTAACGAAATAAACCACGGACAAGAATGGGGTGGGGAAGTAGACATCCGTAAATATGTCGACATCTCGATTTATACTACCGAAAAACTAAAAAACTACAATTCTAACTTTTTTGTTTTGAGTGGAGCCTTGGACTTAGCCTCACCAGAAAATCCACCCAATTACAAATCAGCCCAAGTAGTTTACCAGGAGATATATAATTACAATTCCAAATATTTTGATATTATCGATGGTATTGCCTCTCACTCATACCCAAACCATGGCTTTCTGGGGACCCCAAAAGATACTGGCCAACACAGTATTCTCGGATATTCTTGGGAACTTGATTATATTAACAATCTTGGAGTTAAAAAAGAATTTCCGGTTTTTATTACTGAAACTGGTTGGCCACATCAAGAAGGTATCAACCAAAAAAATAGTTTTTATACCACCAAAACTACTTCACAGTTTTTAGTCGAAGCCTATTCAATTTGGGGTCAAGATAAACGAATTAGAGCTGTTACCCCTTTTACATTCAACTACCCCCAACTGCCGTTCGATCACTTTTCCTGGCTTGACCAACAAGAGAAATTGTATCCCGAATACCAAAAATTAATCGACCTCGATAAACCCGTCAACAAACCAGACCAAACAACTAAATACGAACTTTATGGTATTCATCTACCATTTTTAATTTTTGCCAACCACGAATATTCTGCGCAGGTTAGCCTAAAAAACACTGGACAGTCTATTTGGGGAGAAACGGTTTTTTGTCTTAACCCCAAAGTTGAAAACCAAGTCAATGTTACGCCATTGTGTATCAATAAAAACGACCAAATCAAACCAGGACAAATCAAAATATTTAATTTTAAATTTAAAATTGATCAAAGTTCCCAAAAACAAATCAAAATATCATGGGACAATTTACCGGAGACCGAGGTCACTCTTTTATCTGAAAACTCTACCGTGTATTACCCTAGGTTTAACCTAATCAGTCAAATTAAAAGCTTTTTGACTAAATTTTGGTAAAATACCAATGCTCCTTACTAATTTTTTATTTCAAAGGATATTTTAATATTTAATCATTAGAAATTAGATATTAGAAGTTTCTTTTGTTCTTGTCCTCATAGCTCAGTTGGATAGAGCGCCTCCCTTCTAAGGAGGAGGTCGCAGGTTCGATCCCTGCTGAGGATACTATCTCGCGCCTATAGCTCAATGGATAGAGTACTAGTCTTCGGAACTAGTGATGGGGGTTCGATTCCCTCTAGGCGTACAAATTAATTTGTTTTTAGCTTTAAATTAGGTAGGTTAGTTTTGTTTACCTTCAAATCAACGACTTCTTTGTGTAACTTAACAATTTTCTCTTCGATATCTCGAATAGTGTTTATAACCTCATCTTCCTCATCATCTTCGTTAATATCCTCAATATCTTCAGAAATCTCTTGAACATCTTCTTGGATATCGTCGATATCTTTTTCGACTCCAGCAATAGTTAGTTTGGTTTTATTAACACTCATTTGGATAAAAATTGACAAATAAATTGCCTCCAATGAAACTGCAGTAGTCAAGATTAACAATATCTGGTCCACGGTATAACCTAAAAATTTTAACGAAAAAATTACAATAAAGATTATTGTATGGACGACTATTGATATTGGGGTACCTATCCAAACAGTGATCCTGTCTGATATTTTTTCTAGTTTTTCCATATTAGCTCCTTTTTTAAATTATATATTTAATTTTCCCACTATCTTAGTAAAATTACCAACAAATGATAAAATACCTTGCTTACTATTTAATTTTTAAGTTAAAATTATAAACTCTAGTCTTATTTCTTAGATATTAGAAATTAGACGTTGGACATTAAAAATTTGAGTTTGTAGCTCAGTCGGTAGAGCGATCCCGATTTATCGGGATTGGTCGCATAAATCGACAGATTTATTACAAAAAGCGCATATTTAACAATCAGGGTTTGTAGCTCAGTCGGTAGAGCGATCGCCTCTTAAGCGATTGGTCGCGGGTTCGAGTCCCGCCGAACCCACCGAAAAATTAATCTTTTAGATTTGGTACTCCGGTATTACATGAAGTAGTGCTGGGTACCAATTTTAAGAGATTAATCTCGCCGCAGTGTTGAAATTGGTATACAAGCACGGCTTAGGACCGTGTGGGGAAACCCATGGAGGTTCAAGTCCTCTCTGCGGCACAAAATTTATTTTCGTGACAAATACTGACCCGTTTCCGTATTTACCAATATTTCCTCGCCAGTTTTAATAAACAAGGGAACTAAAACTTTTAACCCAGTATCTAAAATGGCCTGCTTTGTGGCATTAGTTGCAGTATCACCCTTTATCGAATTTTCAGCCTCAACAATTTTAAATGCAATTGTTTTTGGTAAACTAATTCCAACCGGATTTTCGTCATAGAATTTTATTCTATAAAGCAACCCTTCTTTTAGGTATACTTTATCGTCTCCGATTATTTCCACAGGGACAGAATATTGTTCAAAAGTTCTTGGTTCAATAAAAACATAACTAGTCCCATCAAAATAAGAATATTCTGCTTCGTGGGTATCTACCATAACTTCTTCAACTTTTTCACCGGATTTATAGGTATATTCAACCACTCTACCCGAATATAAATTTTTCAATTTAGTTCTATAAAATGCCGAACCTTTACCTGGAGACACGAAAGACGTATCCACAATTAAGTGTGGTTCGTTTTGAAATAAAATATAAATACCTCTTTTGAATTGTGATGTTGATATGACTCCCATAGGCGTAATTTTACCACAAAAAAAATCCCAGAGCATGCTTTTTAGAGGAGCCACCCCGGGATCTAAGATGTAATATATCAAATATTATAAATATGTCAAGTATGCAGATTTGTTACACACTTATTTGCCAGCAAAAAAAGTTAAAATCGTCCCAACTCCATTTCGTTTATAAACTGCCAAACCCCCCTTGCCCAAGAACCATTTGAACTAGGACAATACTTCGACATTATCAGTTCTGGAGTGTTTAACCCTTTATCAAAATACTCTCTTTTTAAGTATTCTGCATAACTCCTTAGAGCAAGCTCATAACTATCAAAAGACAAGGTTCCTCGCTTGTGAATTCCATAACCCCAACAATTATGTGAATCTTGGGGTATTTTTTTACACAAATTTGATTCTTGTTGAGCAATCGCAACTATCCAATAATATTCAAAACCATAGTTTTGGGACAATTGAAATATCAAATCTGAATAGGGGACCAATGGGGACTTATATTTTTCTAAATATTTTTTGATTATCAAAGGTCTAGCATCGTCACCCGAAATATTTTCAATTATGTCTATCCCCGAATCCCGGTCCGAACCACTACCAATCATCAAATTTATAGTATTTTCGCTAAAAACCCCCAAAACCTTTTTAGTCTGATGATTTTTTAGATATAAAAGTTCACTAAAACCAACAAAAACTCCAAAAAACAATAATGTTGACAACAAAAAAAATCTTTTTATTTTTTTAAATAAATCATCCATTTATACATCATGGTATCATATGGACACTTATGAAACAAAACCCATCAATCCAAAAACTTAAAGATAAAACCTTTATAATAGACCTAACCATCAACCAAAAAGATATTCAAACAGAATATGACCTTACCCTTAAATCGATTCAAAAAAACTTTGAAACTAAAGGATTTCGTAAAGGAAAAGCTCCACTAGAAGTGGTTAAAGACTCGGTTTCTCCAGAAAAAATATTTGAGGAAGTCGCCTCACATCTAATTTCACACTCGTACTCCGAAATTATCAAAACAAACGATCTAAGACCCATAATTCAACCTCAAATAAAATTTAAAAACGAGAACCCCAACCTAGACCATGACTGGGAAATTGAAATCACTAGCTGTGAGTTGCCGGAAATTGAGTTAAGCGATAAATACTTAAGTGATATTAAGTTAGTTAATAACGACAAAGAAATAAAAGACGAAAATCAAAAAATGGATAGGATAATAAAGGCGCTTATCGACAATGCCAAAATTACTCTCCCAGAGATATTGATAAATTCTGACCTTCAATCCCATTTGTCAGGATTAGTCGACCAAGCAAATCAAGCAGGAATCACGGTTCAGCAATATCTTGACTCCCAAAAACAAACACTCGACAATTACAAGGACAATCTTAAAAAAAGAATTATTGAAGAATGGACAATAAATTTGTCAATAAACAAAATTGCCAAAGACAACAAAATCGAAGTTTCTGACGACGAAGTTAAGACTATTATAGCCCAAAACCCTTCTCTCTCAAAAAATATAAACATGGTCTACTATCTTCTAACTCAACAAAAAGTATTTGATTTTCTTAAAAAATAAGTTTTTGTGCTAAAATAGGCCACTATGGCAGGTAGTTTTGGATTTAAACTCAATCCTAAAAACAAAAGTTTAACCAAAAAAAACAACAGCGAAATTCTTAAAGATTTTCCAGATTCTGCTGTAAAAAAAGATACACCGAAACTATTTGGCACACTTTTTCCTGGTCAAAGTGTTGATATAAACCCGTCTTCAAAAGAACCAAAAATTAACTGGAGTCAAGAATTTATTACCAAATCACTTAGCCAAGAACAATCTCTTTTTGTCAATCAACATACCCAAGAAATTCAACAAAACATTCAAGATGTCCGTCTTGAAATAAAAAAGTTAGTTGAAAGCACCCAAGAATTAGATCACGAAATCCAACAAGCGGTCAACCAAAATATTCCCCAGGCAAATGAGTATCAAGTTTCCTTTCTAAATCGAATTAAAAAATTAATCATAAATTTTCGTCAGAATATCGACGAATCATGTGTTTGGCTCAATAGTCTTAATCACAAAAAATCACGTAAAAACGCTTTTTGGGGAAACGTAAAAAATAAGAAAAACGGGGGAGAGCAATACCTACTTAGCAGTGAACATTCAGTCTCCCGATCAGCCAACTAACTCTAAATATTATCAAAACATTTGGCACAACCTCTTTTTTTTAAATAGAAAATAAGTTATACTTTCCCTTACTTAAGAGTCTATAGCTCAGTTGGTTAGAGCGCTTCGTTGACATCGAAGAGGTCAGAGGTCCGAGTCCTCTTAGACTCACAGTATCCTATAACATTTGACTTTCACTGTATTTTTAGATATAATCACTCCAAATAAATACCTAAATTTCAAAGCTTTGCGCTTTTAATATATATTCAGTTATTTATCGACCTTTAAAAAATAGAAGGAGGGTTTTCTCAATGGAACGGGAAAATGAATTTATCCGGTGGTTCAAGGCTTTACTGCCCAGGCTGTATTTTACAGCCATAATTGTGTTGTTTACCTCAGCTGTCTTACCGGTCTTTTATGTGCCCGTGCCCAACTACCTAATTCCCCAAACACTAGACCAACACCTCAAGGTGATTTTTGTAATCACCCTCTTGTTTTGGCGAGTAAAAATTGAGCACATTTACTGTTTATCCCAAAAAGGGAGAAGGGTACTCAACTGGACAGGGATGATTGCCGAAACAGTCTGTCTATTGTCAACCAGCTACATACTTTTCCTTTTCTGGCATTCTATCGGCTGGTTCGAATATCCGCTCATTCCCAAATATCAAATTAGCTGGGAAAGAATAATTGGGGTTAAATTGCTCTATCTCTTCTTTGTCTACCAATATGATGTGTACCAAAAACGCAACTATCTTTTTCAAAGAAGAAAATAACCCCAAGCACCCGGAAAGACCTCCCTCCCCCTATATTAACTAAACCCACACACGTATCAGTTTGATACAAACAACGTGTGCGGGTTTTCTTTTATCTATATTTATAGATATTTATATATTCTCCTGTTTTCTCAAGAGGATAATTTTCTTTTATAACATCCCACTCTTCAGTTTTTAAATCAGATTTATGTTTTGGTTCAACTACATAATCAAATCTATAGTGTCTCATCTCCATAAACGACCAAACATGACCAGCCACGTCTGTCGGCCACTCACCTAACATCCACCCTTGACGATGTGACAACGATAAAGGGACAGAATTACTTCTGTTTAAATAAATTATTTTTTTATCCTCTCCAATTTCTCTCGAAATTTCTTCTGCAATTAAAGTGTCAATTTTTGCTTCAACATTTGTTAAAAAATGGTAGTTACTTGTTCTAACGCCATTGTAAATTAAAGTTAATAGGATAAAAATCGCCACTATTTTACTTTTTTTCCAAATAAAACTAGCCCCAATTACAGCTAAAATTACAACCAAGGGGATATAAACATCAGCATAATATTGATGAGTCAAATTACCATTTGGCACAATCAACCAATATATTATCACCCCAAAAATCCACATAATCAGCGGAATTATTTTTTTATCTTTTTTAATTGTTGCCACCATCAAACCCAGCCCAGCTAATCCACTAGTGACTTTTCCCATTGTTTCACCAATGATGTTTTTCCATATAAGATTTTTTAAAATACCTAAATCAAAAATCTTTTCTCTGCCAAAAAGAACCCAGTTTTCCCAACTCATATCTACTTTCAAAAACTTCGTCCACCCATACCAACTACCATAAAAAAGTAACGACAAAATTAATAGCCAAAAATAATTCCATAATTTACTTTTTCTCAAATACAAAAAATACCCTAAAAGAGGTAAACAAATTATCCCAAACGGGCGACTCGCAACACTGACACCCAGGCTTAATCCTGAAATTAGGAAATAATTTATCAGCCCCGTCTCTTTATACCGCCACATTAAATACAATGAAAGCCAAATTAAACTAACCGCCATCACATCTGGATGAAGTGCATGACCAACAAAAAAAATACTCCCCGGAACAAATCCAAAAATTAACACACCCAACAACCCACTTAAGTTATCCATCCATTTTTTCAACAATCCAAACAAAGACAGTGATCCAATTACATACAAAACCAAATTGACCAACCTTGCTGCCCATAATTTTGGCCCAAAAATTTTATAGCTAATGGAGATTAATTTTTCATAAAATGGCACCTCCAAAAAGAAATAACCATTTATATTAGAAACTGGCCTCATCAAACATGCCTTTGGTTTTAAAAAGGTTGATTTACCACTGTATAAAAAATAGGCCACACATTCAGTATCTGTTTGTCTCATTGGATGAGCATCTATTGGCAATGAGTTAAAATTTTTAGTTCTAACAATTACCCCAAAAACCAAAATAAAAATCAAAACCAACCACTGTCCATTTTTTTTAAGATACTTTTTTAACATCTGTTGTTAATTTAGGTTATAATATTACATAATTTTATCCTAAAAACCTAAAAACATATGGCTCTAGAAAAAACTGACAACAACTTAAACGAGATTCGCCATTCTGCCGAACACATCTTGACTCAGGCAATGCAACGGCTTTACCCCAACAAATTTATTATGGCCATGGGTCCAGCTACCGAAGAAGGTTTTTACTTCGATTTTGAATCAGTCAATGATTTCAAAATTAGTGACCAAGATTTCCCAAAAATTGAAGCTGAAATGGTCAAAATTGTTAAAGAAAATTTACCTATTATCAGACAAGAAATTACACTTGACGATGCCAAAGAAATGTTTGCCCAAAATCCCTACAAAATGGAATGGCTTAGTTCAATTAAAGATAGGGGAGAAGTCATTACAATTTACAAGACTGGCGATGAATTTGTTGATCTTTGTGCCGGACCACACGTCCGATATACCAGCCAAGTAAAGGCGTTCAAGCTCCTCTCTGTTGCTGGAGCTTATTGGCACGGAGATGAAAAAAACAAAATGCTGACTCGAATTTACGGAACCGCTTTCAAAAGTAAAGATGAATTAGAAAAATATCTAAGCAATATTGAAGAAGCCAAAAAACGTGACCATCGAAAAATAGGAAAAGACCTAGATTTATTTAGTATTGATAGCTCTATTGGTCCAGGATTAATTTTGTGGCACCCAAAACTATCAGTTGTTAGGGAAGAAATTGAAAACTATTGGCGACTCGAACATCGTCGTCATGAGTATCAATATGTTTATACTCCCCATGTTGGTATGTCAAATCTTTGGGAAACATCAGGTCACCTAGTTTCGTTTAAAGACGGATTATTTCCGCCTATGTCGATGTCTAGTAAAGACACAGAAGAAAACACTACATATTTTGTCAAACCAATGAGTTGTCCATTCCATATCAGAATTTATAAATCACGACCACGAAGCTATCGCGAACTTCCTCTTCGTTGGTGTGAACTTGGTAGTGTTTACCGCTATGAAGAGTCTGGAGTATTACATGGTATGTTAAGAGTTCGAGGTTTTACCCAAGACGATGCCCACATAATTTGCCGAGAAGACCAATTTATCGAAGAAGTAAACAAAATTTTAGATTTTGCGCTAGATATGAATAAAACATTTGGGTTCGACAAACTAAATGTTTATTTATCAGTCCGTGACCCTCAAAATAACACTAAATATGTTGGCGAAGAACGAATTTGGAATCTTGCCGAAACCACTCTAAAAGATATCTTAGATAAAAGAAAAATCGACTACCAAACCGACATTGGTGGGGCAAAGTTCTATGGCCCAGCTATAGACCTAAAAGCAGTCGATGCTATGGGTCGAGAATGGCAAGGGACAACAATCCAGCTTGATATGAACGAACCCTCACGCTTCCAAACGTCTTACATTGGTGATGATGGTCAAGAACACACCCCAATTATGCTCCATCGCACTTTATTAGGTTCAATGGAAAGATTTGTTGGTACACTAATCGAACATTATGCCGGTGCTTTCCCTGTTTGGTTATCTCCACTACAAGTAAAAATAATTCCGATTACCGACAACCAGTTGGAATATGCCAAAAATATCGAAAAAATATTAAAAGCATCCGATATTCGGGTTGAAATCGACGACAAGTCTGAGACCATGCAAAACAAAATCAGAAACGCTACTACAGAAAAAGTCCCTTATATGATAATTGTTGGGGGTAGGGAAGCAGAACAAAAGACTATTTCAGTCCGTCAACGCGACGGCCAAGATTTAGGGAGCATGTCTCTCGAGACTTTTGTTGATCAATTAAAAGATCAAATCACAAAAAAGGCCTTAAATTTGATAAAATAAACTTTAGTTAATATTTAAATTTCTCTTGAGTAGTTTTAGAAACAAAAGTCAAAACAAAAAGTTTTATAAAATCAATCAGTACATTACTGCGACTGAAGTTCGTTTGCTTGATGATCACGGTAAGCAAATTGGGGTTATGCCAATATCTCAGGCTAGATCTCTTTCTCAAGAAAGCGGCCTGGATTTAATTGAAATAAATGGCAACGCCAAACCTCCGGTTATCAAACTTATTAGTTTTTCCAAATTTAAATATCAAGAAGCCAAAAAGCTTCAATCCGAGAAAAAAGGAATAAAGGGCGGAGAACTAAAAGAAATCCAAATGACCCCATTTATAGGCCAAAACGACTACCAGATTCGAGTTGACAAAGCCAAAAAATTTTTAGCTACTGGAAATAAAATCAAATTAAGTATAAAATTCCAAGGTCGTCAGATGAATCATCCTGAATTTGGCCACGACTTAGTCACCAAATTTAAATCTGATCTCCAAGAAGTAGCTATCGCAGAAGGTGAAGCCAAACTAATTGGAAAAAGATTAATGATTACTTTTACTCCTTCAAAAAAGAAGGCAATCAACAATGAAGAAACAAAACAGTAAACGAAAAATTAAAAAATCGGTTTCTAACCGATTTGAAGTTACTAAAAATGGCAAAGTGTTACGCATGTCATCTTTTAACCGACACCTTCGTCGTAAAAAAAGCAAAAAACAACTTCGACGCCTTAAGGGCAAACAAATTGTACAAGGGGCTTTGGCAATAAAAGTCAAAAAACTTCTTGGTCAATTATAATTTATTACTACTTATTACTAATTATCTATTAAACTAATTATCTACATATGAGAGTTAAAACTGGAACAGTCAGAAAAGCTGGTCACAAAAAAGTCCTAAAAGCCGCTAAGGGTTTTTGGATGACCCGTCACAAAAGATATAAAGTTGCCCACGAAGCAGTTATGCATGCCGGCAAATATGCTTTTGTTGGTCGCCGTCTCAAAAAGAGAGACTTACGACAAGTTTGGATTGTCAGAATCAATGCCGCTCTTAAACCCTTCAACATTCGCTATTCTGCATTTATAAAAATGCTCAAAAATCGTCAAATAACTCTTGACCGAAAAATTCTTGCTGACCTTGCTGTCAACCATCAAGAAGCTTTTAAGGCGGTGGTAGAATCAGCTAAATAAAAAATAGCTGTTTTACCCCAAAACCCCTTGGTTCTGTCGAGGGGTTTTTTGTTATTTCAAGATATAAATAAATTAGGTACAATAAAGCGAAACATAAAATAATAAATATTAAAATAATTTATTAAATTAATCATCTATGAATCAAGATTTAGAAAAAATAAAAATTGAATATATTTCTAAGATTGATTCTGTGACAACTGACAATCAATTAGAACAAATAAGAATTGAAATATTTGGGAGAAATGGAAAAATAAACGATCTTTTTTCACAAATTAAAAATATTTCTCCTGAGTTGCGAAAACAATATGGCGCCGACTTAAATCAACTCAAAACAGAGCTTGAACAAATATTAAAGAATAAATCCGTTATTAAATCTGACAAATTGAAATCTGATACACCAAAACCTAGCGTCTTTGGCTTACCCAAAACTGGCCACCTTCATCCAATCACTCAAACCGAAAGACAACTTAATGATGTTTTTTTAAAGCTCGGTTTTTCCCTTTACTCCGGCCCGGAAATTGTTACCGACGAATACAATTTTAAACGCCTAAACGTTCCGGCTAATCACCCCGCTCGAGACATGCAAGACAGTATCTACATAAAAGAACCAGAATATTTACTCCGAACCCAAACATCAACCATTGAATCATATTTACTTGCCCAAAAATCCAAAGAATTACCACTTCGAGCCGCTTTTGCGGGTTCTACCTTTAGAAATGAAAAAGTCAATCGCTCCAACCACTTCGTCTTCCATCAATACCAAGCAGTTGTTGTAGACAAAGAAGTGACAATGAAAGACCTGATTGGAACCATGGATCTTATGTTTAAAACTCTTTACGGACCAGGGGTGGTCGTTCGCTATCGATGTAAATATTATCCCGAAGTTGAACCCGGGGTTGGACCTGACATGCAATGTTTTAGTTGCCATGGTGTTGGTTGTCCAATCTGCAAATATGCTGGTTGGATTGAAATGGGTGGTGCTGGTATGATCCATCCTAAAGTTTTAGAAATGGCCGATATTAACCCAAAAATTTGGTCCGGTTTTGCTTTTGGTATGGGTCTTGACCGCTGGACTATGGCTCAAAAAAACATTAAAGACATCCGCACCCTGATGGGAGGAAACTTGGCCTACAAACCTAACGAAAAATAAAAATATATGAAACTAATCTATTCCTATCTTCAAAAATTTATCCCCACCCTTGATGTTAAACCACAACAACTTCGAGACGACCTAACAATGATTGGTCATTTTACAAATTTTTTTGAAGAAATTGATGGAGAAATTGTTTTTGATTTAGACATAAAAGTAAACAGGGGAGACTGCCTTGGTTATTATGGTCTTGCCAAAGATTTATCTGTTTATTACAAACTCCCCTTAATTACCAACATATCACCAGAAATTGTCAACCAAGCAACCCAAGCTTTACCTATAAAAGTAAACACTGATAATGTTAAAAGAGTTTTGGCTGTCAAGTTTTCTCAATTAAAAAACTCCACTTCACCACCATGGCTCCTAAAATTTAACCAATGTCACCAGACCAAAACAATCAACACCATAGTTGATTTGACTAATTATGTAATGTTTATGTATGGAATCCCCAGTCACGCTTTTGATGTTAAAAAATCTACCGAGTCTCTTATTTGGGAGATGAACCCAAAATATCAAGAATTTATAAGCCTAGACAAAACCAAACTAAATATCGACAAAAACATACTAATGATTAACAACCAATCTGAGCCCCTTAGTCTAAGTTTTTGGGGAGGCGTAAACTGTGCTATTGATGACAATACCAACGAAATTATTCTAGAAATGGCTATCTACAATCCAAG
>JAEHHB010000021.1 GCA_019248165.1 Candidatus Shapirobacteria bacterium S2_F12 | reverse complement strand
TAAAGTTTTTGGTAGCCTGATATTTACCGAACACCCTCCAGATATTCCCGGAGAAACCGCCGGCAAGCATAGCAATGAAAGATTTGCTGCTCAATATTTCAAAAAACATTTTATCGATACTAAGAAGTTTGATATTAACCACCTGACCCTAACAAGCTGTGATGTCGACACTTTGTTCAACCAAAATTACTTTGCTGCCCTAACTTATAATTTTGCCTCAAACCCTAGTCGGTACCAACGTTTTTGGCAGTCACCAATTTTTTGGCATAATAATATCAATCAAGTTCCATTCTTAATTCGAATCATTGGAGTTTTGGGAAATGTAATCCATATTGCCAACATCCAGGAGCCAGACGGCTTATTCTTTAACTATTCCTGTTATTCCTCCTCCTTTCATTTAATTGATAAAAGTGGATATTGGGACCCAGACATGATTCCTGAAGATTGGCACATATTTTTACAAGCCTTCTTTGCCACCGGGGGAAAAGCCGCGGTTGAACCAATTTTCTTACCAACAATAGTTGACGCTCCAGACGGTAAGAATTACTTTTCCGCTCTAAAAAATCGTTATAGTCAGTGCATCCGACATGCTTGGGGAGCCATCGATATTCCTTATGCAATCGAGCAAGCTCGTAATCATCCAGAAATTTCTTTACTAACTCGGTCGTTAAGAATTTTTAAACTTATTCAAACTCATTTAATCTGGTCAAGTAATTGGTTTATCTTAACCTTGGGAACTTCGCTACCAGTGATGTTAAACCCAAAATTTTTTCAAACAACTTTCGGTTATAACCTCCCAAGAATTTCAAATATTATTCTAACAATTTGTCTAATACCACTAGCTACCTTAATAATCTTAGACTGGAAACTTCGACCTGAAAGGCAAAAAAAAGGCTTTTTTAATATTTTAAAAAACATCCTCCAGTGGCCTTTTATGCCAATTGCCACCCTAACAATGTCTGTATTACCTGGGCTTCAATCTCACACCCGTCTGTTTTTAGGTAAAGGGCTCGACTATAAAACTACTCAAAAAAAAGCCAATAAATAAAAAAACTTCTATTTTAAATGCCACTCTTACAAAACATTTTTAAACCAGTCGCAAGTTTAGGTCAATTTTGGCAACAGAGTTTTAATAGTAAATTTTTTCGTTGGAACTTAATTTTTTTGGTTTTACAGTTAGCGATTTTAATCTGGCAGTTTGGGAATTTACCCCAGCAAGTGCCTTTATATTATTCTCTCCCCTGGGGCGAATCACAGCTTGTCTCTGCTTCGGCTCTTTTCATAATCCCCACCCTCTCAATCGTTTTGTTTTTGGTTAACCATTTATTTGCCATCGGTTATTCCAAAAAAAACCCACTGTTATCACAGCTTCTTATTTTTACTTCACTTGTAGTTTCATTCTTCTTTTTAATCACCCTAGTTAAAATAATCTATTTAGTTGTTTAACTATGATAAAGTTTTTCTTTTCAATTTTAGTTGCTTTCCTTTTTTCGATTGTTATTACTCCTCTGGTTAGAAATTTTTTTATTCGTCGTGGCTGGGTTGAAAATCCAACCCTAAAAAACAAAAAAACTCACAATGCCACCGCGCTTAGTGCTGTTCCTAGGGGTGGGGGAATCCCTATTTTTATCGCTATTGTCACTACCTGTTTATTGTTTTTACCTCTAGACAAACACCTGCTCGGAATTATTTTTGCGGCTTTTTTTAGTTTAATTATCGGGGTTTGGGACGACATCAAAGATATTAGTCCTAAAATTCGCCTAATAACGAATTTGATTACCGCAGTTATTGTCGTCGGCTCTGGCATTGGTATCGCTTATATTTCCAACCCTTTCGGACCGGGTGTCATTGACCTATCCTTTATAAAAATTAATTTTCATTTATTAGGACCGCATAGTATCTGGGTAATTTCTGACATTTTGGCCATAGTTTGGATTGTCTGGTGTATGAACATCGTCGGCTGGGCTACTGGTGTTGACGGTCAACTCCCGGGTTTTACTGCCATCTCAGCAGTTTTTATTGGTATTCTTGGCCTTAAATATTCGTCTGACATTACTCAGTGGCCACTAATTATTCTTTCTGGGGCTGTTTGTGGTTCATATCTCGGGTTTTTACCTTTTAATTTTTTTCCACAGAGTATTATGCCTGGATACAGCGGTAAAAGCTTGGCTGGATTTTTTTTGGCGGTTTTAGCTATTTTATCTGGTGCTAAGTTGGCTACATTGATATTATTACTAGGTATCCCGATGATAGATGGAATAATTACAATTGTCAGAAGGCTAATCAGGCGTCAACCAATTTATCTTGGTGACGGCCAACACTTTCACCATCAACTTCTAAATCGTGGTTGGAGCCGTCGTTCAATTGCTTTAATTTATTGGTTTTTTAGTTTTGTCTTAGGCATGTTTTCCCTCTTTCTCAATAGTTCTCAAAAATTTTATGTGTTTTTGGGAGTATTTTTGCTATTTTTTAGTTTGTTTGTTCACTTTTCTCGCCGTAACTAGCAGAAATCCAGCCTTTTTTACCGTCTCCCAAATCTATTTCATACCAATCTTTTTTTTCAGAAACCAAGGGATATGACTCTTCTGGGTATACTTTAGTAATTTCTTTTGCTGCACTTGAGCTAGCCTCTCTTACTCTTAACCAGCCAGTTTCTGTTTGTTTAATTTTTATATTAATTGTCGAAGGACTGCTAATTTCACTAATTATATCTTCGTTCTTTTCTTCTTCTTTGACAACAACCATTTCTTCCGGTAACACCGCGTCCACCACCAACTGATACTCCAATACTGATTTCATAAAAATATCAATTGCTTT
The DNA here is from genome assembly GCA_019248165.1 of Candidatus Shapirobacteria bacterium S2_F12. Lineage (GTDB taxonomy): Bacteria > Patescibacteriota > Microgenomatia > UBA12405 > UBA12405 > WARW01. Next base: position 11,723 of record JAEHHB010000021.1, on the reverse strand, counting down.
GTGGTTGGGAAAACTTAACGTCAAGTGTTTATCTCCCTCTCCTATATTACTAATTCTAATTGGAGAAAGGCCCTTGACTTCATTATCAATTACTACAGTGCTTTTCCCAGGATTAGTATTTATCATTATTCCCGCTTTATTTTTATCCCCAGTCTTTTCTAAGTAAAGAACATAACCACCGCTGGTTTGGTTGTCTTTACCAAACTCCCAATCGACTACGGTGCTAATATTGTTTTGAAGTTTAATTTTTTTTGACCATTCGTTGTCGTTGGTTACTAGTTTTACTTCAACCTCTTTAGGGGAAAGCGATCTGTTCTTGTATGGCGTCATTCCAACTTCTTTTCCGTCTAAAAAAACCTTAGCTACTGGGTAGCTATTAATTTCAATTGCTGATTTTCTCGCCACCAATGAACAGCCGCTAAGTGAAATACTTGATATTATTAATAATAATGTTAACTTCAATCGCATGTGTTTCTAGTTTATCAAAAAAAAATTATTAAATTAGTCAATGAAAACTAAATCTTTGTTTTTATTTTTTTTAATCAGCCTGGTTATTTCGATTATATTAAGTTTCTACCCAAAATATAAAAATAACGCCAACAAACTAAGGCCTGATCCTTCGGTCGTAACTAATTATCCTTTGCCTACTCCCACTCCGACAAAAACAGTCTCGCTTGGTTTGATGGGGGATTTGGGTCTAGGCCGACATATAACTTCCATCGCCAGATCAAAAAACGATTTTTCCTGGAGTTTCCAAAAAATTGGCCATATCTTGCAGCAAAACGATTTTAATCTCGCCAATTTAGAAAGTCCGATAATAGAAAATTGTCCAAATGGAGAAACTGGAACTTTTACTTTTTGTGGGGATACTAGGTTTTTACCTCAACTTTTTAAAAATAAATTTATTTTTAACCTCGCTAATAACCATATTTTTAATTACGGAGTTGATGGTTTTTCTCAAACTAAAAACTTTTTAGATGAAATTAATGTTGGTTATTTTTACTCACACCTTTCTGATTCTGAATTTCTCAAAAAAAACGTCAACGGAATAGCCTTTGGGTTTTTGGGTTTTGATTTTATTACTAATCCAAAATTGGAGTCAAAAACAATTATTAATTTAATAAATAAATATGATTCCCAGGTCGATTGGCTAATTGTTTCTCTTCACTGGGGAAACGAATATCTGCCAGCAGCGGAGAAATGGCGCATAGATTTGGCCCACCAGCTAGTCGATGCTGGTGCTGACATTATTCATGGACACCACCCCCATGTGCTTCAACAAAAAGAAATATACAACGACAAACCTATATATTATTCACTTGGAAATTTTATCTTCGACCAAAATTGGTCTATAGAGACCTCAAAATCAGAAATAGTCAACTTAACTATTACTAAGACAAAAATTATTGATACCAAAATTATTCCTCTTATAATAAAACAAAACTCCCAACCACAACCAGTTATTTAAAAAAATCAATTAATTTTCCTATTAAGCCTTTTTTTTCAACCGCCCCATTGCCCTTTCTTTTTTGAATAGTTTTTAATACGTCTTCTGGTGTTAGCACAATTTCGTATAATTTTTTTTCTAAAGCATCATATTTTAGCGAACCGACGAGTTCTTCGATTACGCTACTCATTTGTTCTCCGAAAAAAATTAAAGGTTCATGGTGTCCAAAATCAAATTTTGCCATTTGCCAACTTAAGCCAATTTCTGACAATGTTCCCACACCCCCATTAAATATTACAAATGCCTCTCCAACCTCGATTAATTTATTAAGCCTTTCAGGATAGTTTGGGGTTGAATAAATTTTATCTACCAAATCATGGTTTTCTTTGTTGTAACCCTCAAAATTAGCTGGTTTTTTTTTAGGGTCTAGTACCACAATTTCAACTCTGCCGTTGCCAGCTTTTGCTCCTAACGTTGCCGCTAACATCACCCCACCTCCTCCACCATTAACAATAGTATACCCGTTTTGGGCTAATATTTTGGCAGTATTAAAGGCATCGATAAAATGTTGGCTATTTCTTTTTGCCTCGGCGTCACCAAAAATTGCTACTTTTTTTATTACTTTATTAGTTTTCGCTAGCATATTTGATTTTTTTAATATTGTTTTCAACAATACCATTAAATATCGCCCCTCCGCAATAAGCAATCTCAACCCCACTATTTTTTAATTGACGAATATTTTCCTCGTTTATCCCACCATCTACACCAATTTTAAAATTAAGCCCTTTTTCTTTTCTAATTTCCACTAATGTTTCAATTTTTTTATAAATTAAATTATTAAATGGTTTCGGCTCGAACCCTGCTTTTCGAGCTAAAAGTAAAATTACATCAGTCTCTTGGGGAATTTCATTAATTTCAGTATTTACATCATAGGCCAACCCAACCTCAATCCCCATATCTTTTACTGTTTTGACAAAATAATTTACATCCGACATCATTTCAACTTGTCCAATAATTCGACTGGCATTGATGTAATCACATTTTTTAATCCAATTTTTTGGCTCTTTAACCATCAAATGAGTCTCCCATAAAACATTCTCTGTCTGGTCTATTTTATTAATCAATTCCAACTCAAATGTTTTTCCAAAAGAAAAATACCCATCAATTACGTCAACCTGAATCCATCTAAAAAAATCCTTAGCCAGCAAAATATTTTTCTCTGCTTGACCAAAATTTTTTTCCAAAATCGTCGGAATTATTTGCATATCGCAATAGCATTTTCCACCAGTCGGCAGCTATAACCATATTCATTGTCATACCAAGCCCCAATACTAACCATATCATCAGAAATTACCTTGGTCATTCGGGTATCAATAATACAAGATGCGCTGTTTCCTAATATATCCGAAGACACTAACGGTTCATAGGAGACTTTTAGTTTACTAACTAATTCTGGAGTCAAACTAGCTTCGGCAAATAACAAGTTAATTTCCTCAACTGTCGTTTTTCTCACTAATTTAAATGTTAAATCAGAATAGCTTCCACAGATTACCGGAACTCTAATAGCAGTCCCACCGAATCTTCCTTTTACTTCAGGATAACAAGCGATTACCGCCTCTGCCGCTCCAGTTGATGTTGGTACGATATTGACTGCGGCCGCCCTTGCCCTTCTTGGATCCTTACCACTTCCATCGACAATATTTTGGTTGGTAGTGTAGGCATGAATTGTTGTTAGAGTCCCTTCTTGAAACCCAATTTTTTGATCAATCAATTTGACAATTGGAGCAACACAATTAGTGGTACAAGATCCATTAGATATTAAGATTTCGTTATTATATTCATTATCGTTTACTCCCAAAATATAAGTTGGAATTTTTGGATCTTTCGCCGGAGCTGAGATAACAACCTTTTTTGCCCCTCCCTTAATATGCCCCAAGGCTTTGTTATCGGTAAACGCCCCAGTACACTCCAGCACTACGTCAACTCCATAGTCTCGCCATTTAATTTGCGAAGGATCCATTTCACTTAAAAAGGGGATAACCACATCTCCTACTTCCAACCGTCCAATCTCTCCTGATTTTTCGGCTTCGCTAAAACTAATTTTTGCCGGAAACCTACCATAAACCGAATCGTATTTAAATTGCATCGCAAAAGTCTCCATCTCAAACTTAATTGTATTTATTGCTGCCACTTCAACATTATATTTTTCCATTAGTATTGCTCTTAACACCACACTTCCAATTCTCCCAAAACCATTAATTCCAATTCTTATTTTTTTGTTTTCTTTCATAGTCTAATAATAAACTAAAGCTCTTAAGTTCTAAAGCACTAAAAATCTAAATTAAGCCCATGCTGGTAAATTCTCATTTACTAGCATTTCTAACATAACTCCACCACCTGAACACACAAAATCTATCTTTTCCCTGAGACCTAAATTTTTTATCGACGCTCCGGTATCTCCTCCTGCAACAATTTTTTTTGCATCGGCATTTGCCACTGCTTGCGCTATTTTCTCGGTTCCCGTTCGTGAATTTAGTGACTCATAAAATCCCATAGCACCGCTCCAAACAATTGTTTTTGAACTATTTATTGTTTCAGTAAAATTTTGAACATCTTCGTCACTTAAATCCAACCCATCCTCTCTCAATTTTGCAATTCTCATCTTTTCATTAGACAGTAGAAATTTATCATTAGACATTATCAGTTTAGGTAACTTCCCACCAATCAGTATATGGTCTGCGATTTTTAATAAATCATCAATATGCTTAAGCTTGTCCTCTTTGGCTCCTCCTAAAATTATCGTCAATGGTTTTTCTTTTCTATCCATAATCATTTTTATATTCTCAACTTCCTCAATAAAACTTAGACCATAAAACGACTCCATTTCGTTGTGAATTATTATAGAAGCATTTTTCCGGTGAGCCACAGCAAAAGCATCATTTACGTATACTCTCATATAATTTCTAATCCTCTCAAAGAGAGAGGTTTCACCTTTTTCTTCTTCATCCCAAAACCTAATATTTTCAACAAAAATTATTTGATTATTTTCAAGAGCCAACGATATTTTCCCCTCATCTTTTATGTCATCCACAAAAACACTCGACAAAGTATCTTGGCCTTCGATTTCTAACAATTGCATCAATTCCAAATATACTAATTTTAAAGACAATTTTTCATCATAGTTAGGTGGTTTACCCGCCAAAACTGCCTGTCCATCTAAACTGCGAAGCTGTTGATGGGCATCGTTGGGGGCGGGTCGACCCAAATGGCCAATGATGGCTATCTTACAGTTTTTTTCCAATAGACACCTAATTGTTGGGATACTTTTTTTAAGCCTACTATTATCCAGGATTTTACCGTCATCTATTGGCAAATCAGTATCCAATCTTAATATTAAGTTTGTGTTTGGGATTATTTCTTCAACCGATCTTAATAGTTTCATATTTTTTCATTTTATTTATTCTTCTAATAAATTTCTCCTCGGTCATAAAGATAGCCCCCAGGTATTCTGTCACAATTTCCAAGTTGTCATCATCACTAACAAAATCAGCCGATAAGCACAAAATATTAGCATCATCATCCTCTCGAATTTTTCTGGCTTGTTTGCTGTTCATTGCCAGTGCCGCCCTTGCTCCTAGTACTTTATTAGCAGACATTACTACTCCGGCTCCTGATCCGCAAATTAAAATCCCGAGAGCTTTTTCCCGAACTACTTTTTCGGCTAATTCAAACGAAATATCAGGGTAATCATCGTCGGGGTCGGTTTTTTTAACCAAATCTGTAACTATCCAGCCTTTTTCTCTCAAACTCAAAACAATCTTGTTTTTTAAATTATAACCTCTATGATCAGCCCCAACATATACTACCTTCATAAAATAAATATATCATTTTTGCTTTAAAATAGGTAACATGGCAACAATTTATTTGGGGCAGAAAAAATATTCTTATTCAATTATAAGAAAACCAATTTCTAGCCTAAGATTAAGACTTAAAACCCCCAGATCTTTTATCGTGTCATGTCCTCGGCTAACACCAGAGTTTGTCATCAATCGATTTATAAAAAAAAACCAAAACTGGATTGTTATACATTCACAAAAAGTTCCAGCAAAAAAGATATATAAAAACTTAAAAAATTTAGTAATTTTGGGTGAAGAATACCAGCTTCAGTTTGTCAAAACTCAAAGGGACTCCGTTATTGTTTCTGTTCTTGATAAAAAAATTTATGTAAATATATCAAAAGATTCTAATAAACATATCAAGCTAGTTTTAGAAAAAAAACTTCGACCATTAGCCTTAAAAATTATCAAACAGGAATTAGAGCTTTTTGCCAAAAAATATGGTTTTTCTTATGGCAATGTTGTGGTTCGAAATCAAAGTTCTCGATTTGGTTCCTGCTCTTCACGGGGGAATTTAAATTTTAATTGGCAAATAATATTTTTCCCTTTGGATAAATTTCGACACATTCTACTTCATGAACTAAATCATCTAAAGATAAAAAACCATTCGTCAGTTTTTTGGAATCAATTAGTAATATACGATCCAAATTGTAAACCTAATAATCTCTGGCTCAAAAAAGAGGGGACTAAGTATTTCCTGTTCTAATAAAATAAATTTGAAGTCGTAATTTTTGAACGACTTTGAATGTGGGCGACCACATTCATTTTTCAGTGAAAAAATTCATGACGAAAATTTAAAGAAGCCCCAGCTCAATTCCAACGGGGCAATGATCAGATCCATAAACCTCAGACATTATAAATGCTGATTTTAGGTCCTTTTTTAGTGATTTATCAACAAAAAAATAATCAATTCTCCAGCCCACGTTTCTTTCCCTCGCTTTAGTTATTTGGTCCCACCAACTATAATTTCCTCCATCCTGGTTGAACACTCTAAATGCATCAATCCAACCTTCTTCTTCGAGTTTATCAATCCATTTTCTCTCAATTTCCAGAAACCCCGATGTGTTTGAATTTTCTTTTGGCCGAGCCAAGTCAATTTCTTTATGAGCAGTATTAACATCTCCACAAAAAATTACTTTCTCACCATTATTTCGTAATTTATTGATATATTCCAAAAAGTATTTATAAAAATTCAATTTATATTCCAGCCGGCCTTTGTCTCTCTTACCATTTGGAAAATAAACATTAAGTAGAGTAAATTCATCAAATTTTGTAATTACTACTCGTCCCTCATCGTCCCAATCATTATCTCTATCGCCAACAATTATTTTTTTTGGTTCTAATTTTGTAAAGGTTGCCACTCCGCTATAGCCAGCCTTTTGGGCTGGATTCCAATAGCTTTTGTATTCAATTGGGTAGTCTAACCCAAGCTCTACTTGTTCTGGTTTTGCTTTTGTTTCTTGAAAGCAGTAAACATCTGCCCCGATATCTCTCATTTTTTGCCACAAACCCTTTTTCACCCCAGCCCTTATACCTGCCACATTCCAAGAAATTATTTTTACCATAAGAAATAATACCAAAACTATTCAACAACCATCTTTTCTTCGGGAAAAACAGTACACAACCCTTTTCTTCTAACAAACGAACCTACTATCTCCACCCCAAATTGGTTTAGTTCCATTGTAATTCGATCAGCTCCACCAGCATTCTTGCAACTTAATATTTTAGATTTACAACCATGCCTAAATCTGTAATATTCCGACGCTACTTGACGCTCAATTCTAGTTATATCGCCCGACCTAACGTGTGGTGGAAACAACGTCCCTTGTCCAAATTTGTTTCCATTATTTCTAAAAACTTCCTCGCCACGGTCCAAATGTCTTGAAACACTATGTGGCATCAATGACCCAGTACTTGGGTTGACTGCTCTGTTTTTTGTTTCTAAATCTGGAATTCTTAACCCCAACCTTTCTTGCATCTATACCTATAGTATTATTCCTGCTATCACTTAAGCAAGTAGTCAAAACCATAAACTAAATAGTCAATTTGATTTGTATTCCAAATACTATATATCAACCGGAATCACCCAGTGACATGGTTAGTCAATATCAGAAAAAATAAATTTCTAAAATAAAAGTTAAATCTAGTGTATTTTTTTGTTATAATCATACACATTCAAACCAGCGGGAGCCGGGCGGTTAGGCAACAGTCTGTAAAACTGTCGTAGGTTGGTTCAACTCCAACCCGCTGGACAAAATGAGTTCTGAGAAATTTTTTATTGCTATTATCCCCCCCCAAGCCATAGTCGATTACATTGATAATTATCGACGTCAATATAATAAGGACTGTCTAACCTCTGTCCCTCCTCATATCACCGTTTATCCACCGTTTTATTTGTCAAATCCAGAATCAGAATTAATTGATAAACTAAACAAAATTCAAGTCCAAATATCTCCATTTAGAGTGTCTTTTACTTCTTTTGATTTTTTTAGTTGTGGTAACAACGTCGCTTATTTAAAACCTGACTCAGAGTCGACTATTCAGCTTAGAAATTTATGTAAAATTACCCGCTCACTTATTTCGGGCGAAATTATTGATGTTTGGCCAAATTATCCTATTAATTTAGATCAGTACAGTCCTCACTGTACAATCGCCGAACAAATTTCTGATAATGAATTTTCAAAAGTTAGGCAGGATTTAGAGCCACTTTCGGTTAACCAAGGCTTTGACGTTAACTCTATTTTTTTATTAAATAAACACCAAGGGAAATGGTCGACGGTTTTAGAACTTAATTTCAATACTCCTGATACTCATTAGGTATTTTGATACAATACTCTTGTGTATCTTTCCAAAATACTTCTTCAAAATTTTCGCTCGTATCAAAATCAAATTTTTGAGTTTGAACCAAATTTTAATCTAATTTTAGGCCCAAACGGTTGCGGGAAAACTAATATTTTAGAAGCAATTTTTTTTCTATCATCAGGTAAAAGTTTTCGTTCCTCATCCCAATCAAAATTAATCAATTGGAATAGTTATTTCTCGTCTGTTCGGGCCAAATTGGTTGATACCCAACAAGATACAACCGAAATAGAAATTCGGATATCAAAAGATCCAAAATCATCTATTAGTACTATCTCAAGAAAATTTCTAATTCAAAAAGTTGTTAAAACTCGAAAAAAATATATCGGTATTATTAAAAATGTCGTGTTTCAGCCAGAAGATATCCGCCTGATTACTGGTTCACCAACCCGTCGTCGCGATTTTTTAGATGAAATTTTTTCCCAAACTGAGTGGCGCTATTCTTCTGCTCTATCCCAGTACAACAAAGCCCTAAAACATCGCAATGAATTGCTCGATCAAATCAGGCAAAAATATGCCTCTCCCAATGATCTTTTTTATTGGGATCAAGTCTTAATCAAAAATTCAAAAATTATTCATGACTTTAGAGTTTCATTTGTAAAATCAGTTAATTATTTTTTTTCAAATCACTCCGATTCTCAAATAAGCACTTTAAGTCTAAATTATCGACCGTCAATCTTAAACGAAGAAAAATTAAAAAATAATTATAAAATTGACTTAAGTCGGGGACACACCCAAGTGGGGCCACACCGTGACGATTTTAGTTTCGACAATTCCGTTTTTTTAGTCAGCGACAAGAACTTAGCTTTTTGGGGGAGTCGGGGGCAACAAAGACTGGCGGTGTTAGCCCTAAGATTGGCCCAAATAAATTTTTTAGAAGAAACTTATCACGATAAACCAATTCTATTGCTTGATGATATCTTTTCTGAGCTCGATTTTGAACACCAGCAGTTAGTTGTCAAAATTTGTAAAAATTATCAAACTGTATTCACCTCATCTGAACCAGACGACGCCAAGATTCTCTCTAACTCCAAAATCCTTCAACTCTAGATTTTTCCCAAAAAAAAGGCCGCCGGGATATGAATGATTGTTATAAATTGTGTTTTGTAGACACAAACAATCTCCCGGCGGCAGAACAAAAAGGATAAGGGTGGTGTGGTGGAGGTTATCCGAGTTTATATCAAAATTACCCTTTGACCGCCCTTTTTTTAGACCTTGAAAATCAAGAACGCTCTGGACAAAAAAGCCAGGACTTATATCTCTATTTCAAGGCTACCGTTACCTAACCATGGTCTGCAACCATGTGGCCAACATGAGGCTTGTGTCATTCTTTTTCCTCCGTGCCCGTGTGGGGGCTGGTTAGTGTCTTGGTAGTTTCAGCCTAACCATGGCCTGTAACCATGTGGCAACGAAAACACGCTCATCCCTCCTAACTTTAGAGTTTTGAATACTAATCTATACGACACTACATTTGGCGCAGGGTTTTTTAGTTTCTTCTTTCTTAATCGATAGACAAATCCTCCTTATTAAGAATTGGAACCCCGACGAGAACAAACACCTCCTTATCCTTATTTTTTTTATAGTAAACCAACTTATGCTGGCTTCTACCTGTGTGCGATTTCGACAAAATTTATAGCCTAAATATTGCTTATATATTAGAATAAATTTTCGAATATGGACTTATAATATCACAAAAGTATTCTCTGTCAAGTATTTAGTCTTCGCTTACAATAAAAGATAATTTTTATTAAAATAATTTAAGTTTAATTTGCTTAGTGCAAAATTTTAACTTGTGTAATATAATAACCTCACTGTCGAATCAGTACTAGACGTTTTATGTCTAGACCCGAACAATTTCGGGGTTCTTTAAAAATTTCAATGCATTCATTTAGAGCTCCAAGCTGCTAGTACCAGAAAGAATTTTTAAAAAAAATTTTTGATTGATATTTGATCAATCACTCCCGATTTATCGGGATGTTAGTACTAAGAGTTTGATCGTGGCTCAGGGTGAACGCTGGCGATGTGCCTAAGACATGCAAGTCGAGCGGGATTCACGTGTAGTACGAGGTATTTCAACCAAAAATATTTCATCAATTAATTTTCCTTAAGTTTGTAATTTCTAGTTTGAAAATTGTAGTTTGTTTAGAAATCTTTTTTTGTTTTTGGAATTTCTCGTGCTATACGCGAGTTTAGCGGCGAACGGGTGAGTAATAAGTACAAACATGCCCCTTTGTAGGACATAGTCCGCCGAAAGGCGGGGTAATTTCCTATAGTATCTTCGGATTAAAGACGTAAGTCGCGAAGGGATTGGTGTACTCGCTACCAGCTTGTTGGTGAGGTAATGGCTCACCAAGGCTATGACGGCTACCGGCTCTTAGCGGAGAGTCCGGCACAATGGGACTGAGACACGGCCCATACTTCTACGGAAGGCAGCAGTTAGGAATTTTGCGCAATGGACGAAAGTCTGACGCAGCGACATCGCGTGTGGGATGACGGCCCTCGGGTTGTAAACCACTTTTTGGGAGCCATGAAGGCGCCCAGAATAAGGAACTACTAACTACGTGCCAGCAGTCGCGGTAATACGTAGGTTCCGAGCGTTACCCGGATTTATTGGGCGTAAAGGGTCTGCAGGTGGTTTTCTAAGTCTTGTTTCAAAGTCCCCGACTTAATCGGGGGAAGGGGCAGGATACTGGAAGACTAGAGTTATATCGGGGTTACTGGAATTTGTGGTGTAGGGGTAAAATCCGTGGATACCACAAAGAACACCAAGCGCGAAGGCGGGTAACTAGGTATATACTGACACTCATAGACGAAAGCTAGGGTAGCCAATCAGATTAGAGACCTGAGTTGTCCTAGCCGTAAACATTGTCTGTTAATTTTTCCCTTTTTTAGGGAGAGATGCTAGCTAACGCGTTAAACAGACCGCCTGGGGAGTATAGCCGCAAGGCCGAAACTCAAACGAATTGGCGGGGAGGCGCACAACCAGTGGAGCATGTGGTTTAATTCGATACGAAGCGATAAACCTTACCCGGGTTTGAAATGTACCTGCAAGCTTCCAGAAACGGAAGAATCTTTCGAAGGTGGTACACAGCTGTTGCATGGCTGTCGTCAGCTCGTGACGTGAGTTGTTCTCTTAAGTGAGGTAACGAGCGCAACCCCTATCGTATGTTACTGTATCATACGAGACTGCCCAGCATTATTTTGTTGGGAGGAAGGAGGGGACGACGTCAAGTCATCATGATGCTTATATCCGGGGCTACACACATCCTACAATGGGTTGTACAGAGGGTTGCAATACCGCAAGGTGGAGCTAATCCCTAAAACATCCCTCAGTTGGGATTGCAGGCTGAAATTCGCCTGCATGAACTTGGAATTGGTAGTAATCGCAAATCAGCAGATTGCGGTGAATACGTTCTCGCCTCTTGCACACACTGCCCGTCAAATCAGCAAAGTTGAGGGTACCCGATACCTCTGATTCGTCAGGGATTAAGGTAAATTCAGCGATGAGGGTTAAGTCGTAA
>JAEHHB010000199.1 GCA_019248165.1 Candidatus Shapirobacteria bacterium S2_F12 | reverse complement strand
CAGCGCCAGAGTTCATGATAATAATCTTATTTATCTCTCTCATTTATATTGTTCTCCATTTTTTATTGAAATCTTTGTTGTTATGATACCAAATAATATTTTCTTGAAGTTCTTCTGAGTAATATCTATCAACATCTGTTCTGCATGCATGAACTTGTTGATCTTCGTTGTCCCACTCTGAGAAATCATGAAATATTATTT
>JAEHHB010000020.1 GCA_019248165.1 Candidatus Shapirobacteria bacterium S2_F12 | reverse complement strand
GAACCAGATATCCTTCTTCTGGACGAGCCAACCAACTTTTTGGATGCCGCCGGAAAAGCTTGGATGATGAATTTTTTGGGTCGTTATCCCAAAACCTTAATTATTATTTCCCACGATCTTGCCCTTCTCGACAAAAACATTAACAAAATCTTAGAAGTTAACTTACTAACTAAAAAAATTGATGAATATAACGGAAATTATTCTTTTTATCTCAAATTAAAAGAAGAGCGCCAAGAAGTTTTAGTCCACCAGATACACTCTCAAGAACGACGTATAGTTGAAATGAAAAAAGGTTTCTTAAAAATTTCTGGCAATCGTTCAGAAAAGGGTGTTCGCCAGAAACTTAATTTAGCTAAAAGAATCGAAAAATTAGTTGAAGCGTTACCCCAAGCACCACCAGAAGCTAAAAAAATAAAAATGAAATTACCTGACCCAGCTTGGGTTGGAGAAGTCCCGATTATGGCCTTGGGTCTTTCAAAATCTTTTGGTGACAAAAAAGTATTAAATAGTGTTGATTTTGATATTAAACGCGGCGAAAGAATTGCCTTGATTGGTCAAAATGGTGCAGGGAAAAGTACTTTAATCAAAATCATTATGGGGATGATTTTGCCCGATAGCGGGGAAATCCTTAAAGACGACCATTTAACTATTGGTTATTATTCTCAGGAGTTTGAAACTTTTGATTTTAATAAAACCCTTTTTGATACTGTCAAAGATAAATGTCAATTGGACGAAAAATCGCTTCGATCTCTTTTGGGTAAATTCCTTTTTTCAGGTGATAAGGTTTTTCAAAAAGTTTCTTCTCTGTCTGGTGGAGAAAAAACCAGGCTTTCAATCGCTACTTTATTAGCCAAAAATTACAATTTATTAATATTAGACGAACCAACAACCTATCTAGATGTTTTGTCTCAAAGATTAATTTTAGAAGCCTTAAAGTCATACCAAGGTGCCATGATTATTGTTAGTCACACTTCGGAGTTTATCACTGAACTAAGGCCTAATCGTTTGTTTTTACTCCCAGAAAACAAAATGGAATTGTGTCATTCTTTGATTAGTTAGCCCAAAAAAAAGAGCGCCCAGAGGCGCTCTTTGTTTTAATTTATTAAAAAATTAGTATCCACCTCTGTTACCACCAAAATCATTTCGTGGTCCGCGTGAGAAATTATCTCTTCGTGGAGGTCTATCTTCCATTGGTTTAGCTTCGTTGACCTTAATAGTTCGGCCTTCTAACTCTTTGCCATCGTACATTTCAATAGCTTTAGCGAAAGACTCTTCACTATCCATTTCCACAAATCCAAATCCTTTTGATTGTCCGGAAAATTTATCTTTAATAACTATAGCCGATACTACTGTACCAGCTTGAGCAAAAGCTGCTCCGAGCGATTCGTCAGTGGTGGCATAAGCCAAACCGCCAACATACAATTTTTTTACCATTTTTTGTAAAAATTATTAATCCGTAGCGACTTTCTTTTCAATTATCTTGACAGAACCTCATCTACAACGACTATTATAGCGTATTTCTCGACAAATTGGAATGATATACTAAATTGTCCTGATAATCGATAAAACCAACTATGAAAATTATTCTTTTTCGTCATGGTGAAAAAGAGACAAACTCGGACACAAACGGCGATGTTTCAATAATCCATTTAACAAACAATGGAATTAATCAGGTGAAAAAACTTGGGTATGTTCTCGCCAAAAATTTTCCCCAACTTAAAAATTATCCAGTAATTTATTCAAGTATTTACGCTAGATCAATTCAGAGCGCTCAGATAGTTCAATCAATTTTAAAAATTAAAGAGGTTGTTCAAATACCTGAGTTTGGCGAATTTATCGCCTACAACAATTATAAAAACCCAAAAGAAATTAGAGAGGCTATTCAACTAAAGGCGGTTCAAAACCCCAGTTGGATTTCACCTGAAACACATCTGTCTTTGAGTCAAAATATTGCTATCTTTACAGATAAAATAAAAGAAATTGTTTCAAAGAATCATGGCGAGTATGTTTTAATCTCGACTCATGGAGGCATTATTCGTCACACTGTTTATTCTCTCAAACCAGAATTCCGACCAAGTAATGATTTTATTCAACAATCAAAAATTCATGAAGCTGGTTATACTATTTTAAATTACGATGGTAACCGTTTTTCTGTAGACAAATTTAACATCTACGACTTTTTATGAACAAAGAGTTTAATTTAATCGTTAAAATGTGCCAAAAACTACCACTTGATTTAACATTTTTTGCCAAAAATGGACGTTGCCAAATAATTGATGATTATTGTCCCTATCAACTTCGACTTAATCACACAGACCTCATAATCTGCCGTAAAAAAACCTCCACGACGGTACTTTTACAAGACAACCCAGTCTAAAATTGGCCATTTTATTCCCTTGACAATAATGTTAACTAGTTCTAACATATAGTTAGAAATAAATAACATAAAATTTATGACTACTAAAAAATACCAACAAATAAAATTGGCAATAACTGCCATCATCGCAATTATTTTTAGCCAAGCAATTGTCTATCAAAATTATTTAATTCCTTTGACTACCCTGACTGTTTCTTCTTTGGTTCTGATTTTACTTCGTCGTCAAGTCAAAGAAGTTATCGCTGACGAACGAGATTACGCTCTGGCTGGTAGATCTGCTACTTGGGCTATCCAAATCTATTCATGGATTGCTGTTGTCGCCATGTTTATCCTTTATGCCTTCAAACATCTAAATCCTGCCTATGAACCGATTGCTATGACCTTGGCTTATTCTACCTGTCTTTTAATGGTGATTTATAGTTTTATTTTTAAATTTCAAAATAAAATTAAATTTACCCCATCTAAGAATAAATATTTAATCATTATTATTATTTTATCCATTGTTTTTGGAGTATTTACTATCCGTTTATTTTCTGGAGAAGACAATTGGGTTTGCCAAAATGGTCAATGGATAAAACATGGTAATCCTTCATTTGAAGCACCAAAATCAATTTGTAAATAATTTATGGATACTAAAATAAAAGAATATCGCGCCAAACTTAATTTAACTCAAGACCAATTAGCTAATTTGGTTGGAGTCAGGCGAGAAACGATTGTTTTTCTAGAACAGGGTAAATACAACCCTAGTTTAAAATTGGCTCACGATGTCGCCGTTGTTCTCAAAACTTCCATAGACAAACTTTTTATATTTTAATTACTACTTACTATTTACTAATTAACTAATAAACTAAAATATGTTTGGAAATCCAAAATGGTTTAGTCCAAGAAAATATACCGGTTGGGGGCTCACCCCTAGCTGTTGGCAAGGCTGGGTTTATATCTTTATTTTTTTAATCCCAGTCGCTATTATAAATTCACTTTCAATAAGCCAAAATAATAAACAATATTTTACTATTGCCTGGACGAGTTTATTGATTGCAGATACTATCCATATTATGTCTCAAATCAAAAAGGATGAAAGAGAACGACTCCACGAAGCTATTTCCGATAGAAACGCTCTTTGGTTTATTATTACCATTTTGGCCGTAGGGATGATTTATCAAGCAGCCAATGAATCAGCTTGCACCAGTAATCCTATTGATCCAATTATTTTAATCGCACTTCTTGGCGGCACTTTAGTCAAAGCCACAACTCAGTTTTATTTGAGAGACAAATAATTTAAAAAACTAACAATATAAAAAACTGAAAAACCAAAGTTTACTTTTCTAAAATGTTTTATTTAGACCTTAGAAATTAGCCATTTATAATTAGACTTTTCCCGGTCATTTCCACTGGTTTTTCTATCCCCATTATCTCCAAAATAGTTGGTGCCACATCTTGAAGCCCACCATCTTTTACATTTCCATCTATATTTACAAAAGAAACCTTAATTGGGTTAAATCCATGAGAGACATCAACCTCACCGTTTTCATAAAGCATGTTTTCAGCATTCCCATGATCAGCCCCCACAATCACGGCATAATCATTTTCTATTGCCTTGTCTACAATTTTGCCCACCATTTCGTCAACCACCTCACAAGCTTTTTTTATTGCCTCAAATTTACCACTATGCCCCACCAAATCAGCGTTAGCAAAATTTACTAAAATAAAATCATAATTAGGAATATTTTCTAATACTTTTTGACACACCTCAGGTGCCGACATTTCCGGTTGCAAATCATAAGAGGGGACTTTTGGGCTGGGAACCATTATTCTGTCTTCACCTTTATACTCTGTCTCCAATTGCGAGTTAAAAAAGAAAGTTACATGGGCATATTTTTCGGTCTCGGCAATTTTTATTTGTTTTTTATTATTTTTTGATAAAACTTCGCTTAAATTGTTAACCACATTTTCAGGCAAATAGGCCACTGGTAAATCCCAACTTTCGTCGTATCTCCCCATACAGACATAGGTCAAATCTAAATCCGTTTGAAATTCTACCGGACAAAGAGTTTGTCGGGTCATCATGGCTGTAATTTGGCGAGATCTATCTGTTCTAAAATTAAACCAAATAAATGAATCGCCTGATTTTAATAGCCCGTTTTTATCAATAATTGTTGGTTGAACATAATAATCAGTTGCATCTCCTCTCTCATAGGCTTTATTTATCGCCTCAGTTGCATCAACCGCCTCAAATCCTTCACCCTTAGTCCACAATTCAGTTGCCATCTGAGTTCTTTCCCAGTTAGTATCTCTATCCATGGCATAATACCTACCTGACACTGAGACCACTTTACCAACTCCAATTTCTTCAATCATTTTGTTTAATTTATCTAGATAATTAAGGGCAGATTTTTCCGGAACATCCCGACCATCCAAAATTAAATGAACAAAAACATTACCCAATCCATTATCCTTGGCTAACTTCAACAAAGCATATAAATGATTTACATCAGAATGAACTCCAGCGTCCGAAAAAAGTCCGGCCAAATGGAGCGCGCTATTATTTTTCTTACAATTTTCTATTGCCTTTAATAATGCTCTGTTAGTAAAAAAACTACCATCTTTAATCGCATTGTTAATCATTTCCTGTGGTTGCCAAACAATTCTCCCTGCACCCATAGTCAAATGACCAACTTCACTCCCTCCTTGTGAACCTATTGGGTTTCCCACATCTTGACCAGTACATTTCAATAGTGAGCTCGGATATTCTTTTAAATACTTATCCGCATTGGGTGTATTGGCTTCCATTATGGCGTTACCGTAAGGATTTATCGAATAACCCCACCCGTCTCGCACTATTAAAATTACTTTTTTATTTTTCATGTTTTTCTGAGATCTGACTAACTGATAATCTGACAATCTGACAGACCGAATTGAGAACTTATGCTCTCAGTTCTTCTTCAATTCTCATCAATCTATTATATTTACAGACTCTTTCGCCTCGAGTTGGCCCAACTTTTATATAAGCCGAATTAACAGCTACTGCCAAATCTACTAAGAAAGTATCGTTGGTTTCACCGCCACCGCGATGCGAAGGCATAGTCATAAGCCCGTGTTCATTAGCCAATAAACAACAATCAACCGTTTCAGTCAAAGTTCCAGCCTGATTAAGTTTTATTAAAATTGCTGTCGCGGCTTTCATTTCAATTGCTTTTCTCCACAAATTAGTGTTAGTTACGGTTAAATCATCAGCGATCAATGGGAACTTGCCTCCAATAGCTTCCACCATTTTTGGCCAATTATCCCAATCAAATTCTGACAACATGTCTTCCATAGTCGCAATTTTGTATTTTTCAATCCATGGTTTGTAATAGGCGATTAATTCTTCTGAAGTTAATTCTTTTCCTTCAAGTCTCAAAGTATATTTACTCGTTTCTTGAGAATAAAATTCACTTGCGGCTGCGTCAATACCAACTCCAGCGTCAACTCCTGGAGTGTATCCAGCGTTAATTATTGCTTGAGTTAAATATTCCATTGGTTTTTCATTTGATGAAATTCCATTTGGAGC
The DNA here is from genome assembly GCA_019248165.1 of Candidatus Shapirobacteria bacterium S2_F12. GTDB lineage: Bacteria > Patescibacteriota > Microgenomatia > UBA12405 > UBA12405 > WARW01. The sequence goes on along the minus strand of JAEHHB010000020.1, from coordinate 9,191 downwards.
AAAAGCACCCTCATTGCCCACATTAGTTGATAATTTTTCTGCTTTTAAAATATTTTTTAAAGCGTTATAAATCTCCATTTCCATCCTCACATTTTCGGCAGCAGTTTTGTCTCCCATTGCTCCAACCATAAATTCTTGTAAATCAGTGGTCTCATCGGCATGCTTTCCACCTTCAATCATCACAATCATTGGTTTTGGTAGTTTCCAACCAATATCACCAATTGCATAAGTTTTTCTAAGATATTTATAAAGTGGCATTTTTTCTTCACTAGCTTGAGCTCTACACACTGCCAAACTTACCCCCAACATTGCATTTCCACCCAAAACTGCTTTATTAACTGTTCCGTCAGTTTCAATCATTTTATTATCAATTGCTCTTTGGTCAGCTGCTTCCATACCAACTAAAATATCTTTAATTTTTCCGTTGATATTCGCAATCGCATTTAACATTCCTTTGCCGTTGTATCGAGTTTTATCTCCATCTAACAATACTGTTGCTTCTTTTGATCCGGCACTAGCACCGTAACTAACCGACGCTTCTCCAATAGCACCTGATTCCAAAGTTACCGTTACTTCTAAGCTTGGAGCTCCACCACTAGCTAATATTTCTCGGGCAAAGATATTTTGTATTTTTGACATATTTTTAATTAAAAAATAATTAATGCTAATTTGTCTCAATTATAACTCACCAAAAAGTTTTTTTATCCACTGTTTGATTTTTATGTTTTTATATTGACCTACAAGATCTTGATAATTTATTTTCTTTTTCATCCACAAATCCGCATATCCAGTTTTATTGGTTGCACAAATTTTATCAATTTTTTCTTGACTCAAATTTTTATAAATATACAGCCATTCATCTATCCACCAAATTTTTTTATAAATTTTTCTCAAAAAATTCATCATTTCTTTTCCATCTAATTTTGCCTGAGTGTAACTGGCAGGGGAATATTCCAAAAACATCACTGGCTTATTTTCATCTATTAAACCTTTTGCCCCATTTATCACTTCCGGTTCCCACCCCTGGGTGTCAATCTTCATTAAATCTATTTTTTGATTTTTCAAATAATTATCCAATTTAACGACATTAATAGGTTTTTCAACTAAATTGTTTTGCCCTCCCTTCCTCAAGGGAGGGTGACCGCAGGGCGGGTGGGTTTCATATAGCTTATGGTCTCCCAAATTTTCATTCGACTTATACAATGTTTTTGTTTCATTTTTATTTCCCACCGCCGCATTCACTGCCACCACATTTTTTAAATTATTTGCCTTAATATTTTTCTTCAAAATTTCAAAATTAGTTTTGTCTGGTTCAAAGGCATAAACTTTTCCTGTCTTTCCAACCTTGTCCGCCAAAAGTATTGTGTAATAACCAATATTAGCCCCCACATCCACCACTACATCACCCCTCTTCGCTTGTCTTAAAATCAATTGTGTTTCATAAGGTTCATATTTTTCCAGCGCTACTCTTTGCCCAATATATTTATCATTTGGTAAATAATAAAATATGTATTTTTCAAAAACCCTTGTTTTGTTCAATTCCATAAACCTATTTTACCAATAAAAAACACCCCGCCCTGTCAAGGGAGGGGTTGGGGAGGGTTCCCTTTTCCCCTTGACGTATCATTAACTCCAGCTATAATATTAGCAGTCGTACAAAACGACTGATAATTATTAATTAAATTATTTGTTTATCTAACGTTCTAGAGCTCTAACGCTCTAATGTACTAATATATGACCAAAATTCATCCAGTTGCTGGCTACCTTTTAGTCCAGCCCCAAAAACAAGAAAAAACTACCGCTTCAGGTATCGTGTTGCCCGACAATCATCAAGACAAACCTCAACAAGGTAAAGTTTTAGCAGTTGGTGGTTCTACTTTTATTGACGGTCACGAAATTCTTTCTCCTTGCAAGATTGACGACGTTGTCGTCTATCGTGAATGGGGTGGTAAAGAATACAAAGAAGATAACGTCGATTTATTACTATTAAAATTCGACGATATCATGGCAATTATTAAATAATTACTAATTTATTTAACGTTCTAGAGCTCTAACGCTCTAACGCACTAATTTATGGCAAAACAACTAAAATTTGGGCAAGACGCCCGTCAATCAATCTTAAATGGTGTTAATATTTTGGCCGATGCCGTTATCACCACTCTCGGTCCTAAGGGTCGCAATGTGGCTATCGACAAAAAATGGGGCGGGCCTACTGTCCTTCACGATGGTGTCTCTGTTGCCAAAGAAATCGAACTCGAAAACCCCTACGAAAACATGGGGGCTCAACTTATCAAAGAAGCTGCCAGCAAAACCAACGATGTTGCCGGAGATGGCACTACCACTGCTACGGTTTTAGCCCAAGCTATCGCCAATAAAGGTCTTCAAAATGTTGCTGCTGGTTCTAACCCTATGATTATCCGTCGTGGACTTGAAAAAGGGTTAGAAGTAGTTTTGGGAGAACTTGATAAGATGAAAAAAGAGATTAAAGACAATGATAAGGAGTCGATAGAACAAGTCGCTACTATTTCGGCTGGTGACTCTCAAATTGGCAAGCGAATTGCCGAGGCTGTTGTCAAAGTTGGCCGCGACGGTTTAATTACTGCTGAGGAAGGTAAGGGTTTATTTTTGGAAACCAAAGAAACTTCTGGTATGGAATTTGATCAAGGATTTTTGTCTCCTTATTTTGCTACTAACACCGAAAAAATGGAGGCTGTTGTTGATAATCCCTATATCATTATTACTGACAAAAAAATTAGTTCAATTCAAGAAATCTTACCTTTCTTAGAAAAATTAGTAAAACTTACCAAAAATTTTGTCATCATCGCCGATGATATCGACGGTGAGGCTTTGGCTACTTTAGTCGTCAACAAAATCCGTGGAACTTTCAATGTCTTGGCTGTTAAAGCTCCAGGTTTTGGTGACAGGAGAAAAGCTATGCTTGAAGACATAGCTGTCCTTACTGGTGGTCAAGTGATTTCAGACGATCTCGGTGTCAAATTTGATACTGCCGAGCCAACAGATTATTGTGGCCGAGCTGATAGTGTTACTGCCGACAAAGACAAAACCAGGATTTTAGGTGGTTCTGGTTCGGATTCTGACGTAAAGGCACGCGTTTCTCAACTTCGAGCTCAACTTAGCCATATTGATTCTGATTATGACAAAGAAAAAATTCAAGAAAGAATTGCCAAGTTAGTTGGTGGTGCTATTGTTCTCCAAGTCGGTGGTGCTACTGAAGTTGAAATGAAAGAACGACTTGAAAGAGTCAAAGACGCTATCGATGCAACCAAAGCGGCTGTTGAAGAGGGGATACTTCCTGGTGGTGGAGTTGCTCTACTAAAAGCATCCCTAAAACTTGACTCAGTCAAAACCGACAATATTGAAGAGCAGGTTGGTATCGATATTCTCAAATTTGCTCTCGAACAACCAATTCGAAGATTGGCTCAAAATTCTGGGCAAGATGCCGGTTATATCTTTAATCTAATCAAGGATGAAGTAATCAAAAATCCAAAATCAGATTATGGTTACAATGCCGCCAACGACAAAATGGGTTCTATGGTCAAATTTGGAGTTCTTGATCCAGCCAAAGTAACAAAATCAGCACTAACCAACGCTGTTTCTGTTAGCACGATGATTTTAACAACTGAAGTTTTAATCACTGATGCTCCAGAAAAATCAGCCCCAACTAACCCAGCTTCCGGTATGGGCGGCATGGGTGGTATGGACGGCATGATGTAACGAAGTCACCCTAAGCTTGTCGAAGGATAAAATAAATCCGTCATTGCGAACGTAGTGAAGCAATCTCGTTTTACACTTAAACCCTCCCTAGCCGGAGGGTTTTTGGTACAATAGGTTTACTTTCTAACTGACGCGGTAGTCAAGCGGTTAGACAGCAGTCTGCAAAACTGTTCAGATGGGTTCAACTCCCATCCGCGTCTCAATACCAAAAATACGTCCTATAGATTGAATTTATTAGTATTTTTGTTAAAATAATCTCATTCAAGCACAGCGTTTGAAAATATTAAAAAATAAGGGGTGTTTTCCTTGAAAAAGAGGGTTTTTCTAATCGGTAGTTGTCAATCCGTTACTGACACCGAAATTCTTGAAACGATTTCGACTGAACTTAAATATACAATCCGCAACGCTGGTCAAAAAGCGAAAGTCAACACGATTAGTGATCTCAAGGGCGAAAAATTTGCAAAAATAATAAATAAGCAATATTCCAACTTCTCTAGTAGAAACACTTTAATTTCACCAGAAATTGTCTCCGATATCGGTCTTTGGAGCATTAAAGATATTTTGGAAAAAAGCGATGTTTTAATTCTTGTATTCAACCAATCATCCGAGATAGTTTATTCGTGGCTTTCGGTTAAAAACCCTATCCTGAGCAGAACACCTATTACTTGTTATCGAAAAATAGATAGTCTACTAACAAGACCATTATATTTTTAATAACTCACCTATACCGGCAGGTCAATGTGTTTTTTTTACAAAACATATCCCTGCCGTTTCTATTTTATTCTTTTTCCAAATATTCTCGTAGTTTTTCCAATGCAATTCTCCCGTGGCTAATTTTATTTTTTTCCTCAGCCGTCATTTCAGCAAAAGTTTTTTTATGCCCTTTTGGTTGAAAAATTTCATCCCACCCATACCCATTTGACCCCCTGGGTTTTACAATTTTACCCCTAATTTCTCCCTCAAAATAACTAATTTTATCTTGATTATCCATATACCCAACAATTACTTTTGCATATGCATTAAAATTTCCCATTTTTTTAGCTAACTGAAACAATCCCTGGTTTCCGATTGTTTTTTCAAACCATTTAATTAAAGGTCCTGGTAACCCAGGTATAGCTTCTAAATACAAAGACCCATCACTAATCATAAATCTACCTTTTTTAAGTTTGTTTGCCTCGTTCAATTTAGCTTCAATTATTTTTTTAGGATTTATTTCTTGTATTTCTTGCAAATCAATGTCTAATTTTTCAATCTCTGGAAGAATCAATTTTGCTGCCCTAAATTTTCCATCATTGCCAGTTATATATAAAAGTTTCATCAGCTACATTTTACCTCATTTAGTCTAATATTCTTAATTACTTCCTAATCATTTCATCCTAGTCTCCAAACCAAGGATATATCCTATAAATTGACTTTTCTGTGTTTTTTTATTACAATCCCTCATTCAAACACGGCGTTTGAAAATATTTAACAAGAAGGTGTTTTTTTAATGAGTGCTCTTAAGAAATTTCTCATTGTCGTTGCCTGTCTTTTTCTTTTTGTGTGGACGATCTCCTCGCTAGAGAACGCTATTACAATAGATAAGGCCATGGAAAGGTTTTACGAGATCACTGGGTCCAAAGATATTGTCGTTGTTCGTCATTCGAACATGTCTTTTTTCTTTGGTAACCCGCACGATGTAACTTTCGAGCTTAAAATTGATGGTAAACCTGTCAGCGCCAGATGTACTTCTGGAGTTTTTTCTGCTATGGTCTGCCGTATTTACGATGACGGAGAATAAACCACAAAGCCAAATCAACACGTCCCTCAAAAACATCACTCTATACCGGCAGGTCAATGTGTTTTTTTACAAAACATATCCCTGCCGTTTCTATTTACAAAATTATTCTATCCCCATTTTCTTTATAATCTTTTTTCACTTCTTTCATTACTACTTGGTTTAAAAAACTAATATTTTTAAACAAATATTTTTCTTCGATTTTGCCTTTATTCCTAATTTTCATTGCATTATCTAAGAGTTCTTTATACTCATTTTCTAATTTTAATTCATCACTGGTTTGATAAATTTCATCATAAGTGTAGGGAAATTTGTGAAGTTTTAAAATTTCTAAAACTCTTGCGCCAAACAAAGCTGACTTAAAATTTATTGCACTACTAATTAAGTCTCCGTTTCTAAAAGATCTCACTGCTGCAAATGCCGTTGCAATATCAAATGCGGTTCTTTCAATTAAATCAATTGTTTTGAGTTTTGGAGACTCCATGGTTTCAAAAACCTTTTTACCTAAAATTGTTTTTCCAGTTTCTATTAATTCTTTAAAATATATCGCTTTGGGGAATGGAGTATCCAAGTCATAATTTTTTATATCACTTAATAAAAACGGATAAATCACTAAATTCTTATAGTTATGCATTTTGGTAATTTCACTTCGGCTGATTTTGTTTTTATCAAAAATTATCCCAATTTCGTAATCACTATCCTTTTTAAAATCAGTTCTAGATCTAGACCCATACAAAAAAATTGATATTGGCTTAGTTTTATTATAAATAGTTTCTAATACTAAAAATATTTTTTTATCTATCATTCGTCAATTATAACTCTGAACCTATTCTGACATCTTTAAAAGAGCGGTTCTTCAAGTTACAATGGGTTTAGATGTCAAGACAACGAGAAGCTCTAACAATTTTTACCGGCCCCATGAATTCAAGCAAAACCAGACGTTTGTTAGACCACTTATCAGAAGCTCGAGACGCACTCGAATATTCAATTTCAGTTTTTAAACCAGGCACCGACGATCGTAATAATGATCTAAACCAAATTACCTGTCGTAATGGCGGTTCTTGGTGTGCCATTCCCACCCCGAGACAGAAAAATGGAATTAGCTCTTCTCTTTATATCCTTGATTGTATTTATAAAGAAAAACGAATAGTTAAGCCAGATTTAGTCGGTATTGATGAGGTTCAGTTTTTTGATCAAGATTTAAGAGATGTAGTTAAGTATTTAATTAATGACCATATTGAAGTTGCCGTCTCTGGTTTGAATCGTGATTTTAGAGGCGAACCTTTTCCCGCAATCGAATCACTTATGCCCCTTGCTACCAGGATTGAAACCCTAACTGCCAGATGTACTTATAAAAACGGAGACAGAAGAAGTTGCGGTGCTCCAGCTACTATGACCCAACGACTAATTGATGGGCAACCAGCATCATATAAATGCCCCACAGTGGTAATCGAGGGAAAAGACAAAAATATTACCTACGAAGCCAGGTGTCTTGACCATTGGTTTTGTCCTGACATCCCCCAATCAAGGTTGTCCAGTTATCTTCAAAAATGATTAATATAATCGTAGCTAACCCTCATGGTTTTTGTTTTGGAATTACCAAAGCCATCGATATCGCCACTAAAACCTCAAAAAACCAAAAAAAACCAATCTTTTTTTTGGGTGAAATAGTTCATAATCAACATGTAGTCAATTGGTTGGAAAAAGAATTAAAAATAAAAACAGTCCAATCTTTAGATGAGATTTCTTCTGATTCAGTTGTAATTATTCGTGCCCATGGTGCTTCTCCTACCGTATTTCAACAAGCCAAAGATAAGGGAATAGAGGTCGTCGATGCGTCGTGTCCTTTGGTTTTGAGATCTCATCAAACTGTCAAAGGTTTGGCTTTTGAAAAAAAACAAATAATTTTTTTGTGTAACAAAGTTGACCACGATGAAACCGTTGGAGTGGTTGGTGAAGCCCCCCAATTTACTACCCCAGTTACCCTTGATGATATTTTTAATTATCCTATAAATAATCCCAAAAATACCGTTATTATGACCCAAACGACCCTTTCAACTATCGAAACAAAAAAGGCCCTAGATTTTATCAAAAAAAAATATCCCCAAGTCACAATTTTGCCTCATATTTGCCAAGCCACGACCGACCGTCAAACCGTAATTATTGATTTGGCTAAAAAATATAAGCTTGTCATTATCGTCGGTTCTCCTACCAGTGCCAACTCTAATAGTTTAAAGTCAGTTGCTCAAAGTGTTGGGGCTACTGCTTATATTGTTGATAATGCCTCTGAATTGCAATCAGAATGGTTTTTAAATCAAAAAAACGTCGTCCTAAGCTCTGGGGCAAGTACCCCCGAATCAGTCCTAAACGAAGTTGTTGAAAAAATCCGTCAAATCTCGCCCGTAACCTGAAAAATTATTTCCCGTGTTCTACCGCAATCTAATTCTATTGCAAAAATTCTCTGCCACGGTCCAAAGACTATTTTGCCATCAATTATTGGTAAAGTTTCAGAATTTCTCATCAATAAATGAGTCACGTGCGAGTGACCATTAAGACAATCAGATGCACCAGATTGGCAAACCAAATTTTCGGTTCTAATATTAAGGTCGTTATGGCAATAATAAATATCTCGAGGAATCAATCTTCCCATCAAACCTCTAAAATCCTTGACAATTCCAGCTTCTTTTTCATTGACACAAATAGCTAAGGTAGTATGCATTGAATATACCAATACTTGTCCATTTTTAATTTTCGTTTTTTTTACAAAATCTTCAACATCTTGTGTGATGTCTTTAAATTCTAAGTATTCTTCACTTTTATAGTCAAATTTTGTGTTTTTAATCATAGTGAAAATTAAGTCGTAACTTTTTATATAATCATTCTTTAATAAATGATTTACAAACGATTTGCGACCTAATTATTATTACTAGATAAATAATAATGAGAACCAAGTCATTTGCCAAAATTAACCTCAACCTTCATGTTCATCAAAAAAAAGAAGGAGACTGTCTTACTCCATTAACTCTGATTAATAACCAAATTAACATCTACGATAGTCTTGAGTTTATCAGTCAAAATAATAATATTGAGTTAAAATGTTACCCAAAAAACATCTTACCCAACAACAATAGAAACGTTGTTTATCAATCGGCTCTAAAATTAAAAAAGTATTCCCAAAACCATTCACTTGGTGTCAAAATATTTTTGACAAAAAAAATTCCTATCACTGCCGGTATGGCCGGAGGTAGCAGCAACGCCGCTACTACTTTAAAATGTTTAGTCAGACTATGGCGTTTAAAAATATCCAAACCAAAACTACATGAGATTGCTTTCAGCTTAGGCCAAGACATTCCTTATTTTTTTTCTAGTTGCTTATGTCTGTTGACTGGTTATGGTCACATTACACATAAACAAAATATCAAACTACCAAGATTTTATTTAGTCATTATTTATCCAAACCACGACCAAAAACCATCGACTAGTTGGATGTTTCAGCATCTCGATTTTTCCCAAGTTAATAAAAACACCTATAAATCTGATTATCTCCTGCAAGCTATAAAAAAAGGCGATAAAAATGAAATCCTAAACAATCTTCACAATGATTTTGAAACTATTGTTTTTAAATATTTTCCCGAAACTCAAAAAATTGATTTAATTGAAAGAACCGCATTTGATATTG
>JAEHHB010000002.1 GCA_019248165.1 Candidatus Shapirobacteria bacterium S2_F12 | reverse complement strand
TTTGATGAAATTGAAAATGTTTATCAGCAATTTTTAAATCAAAAAAGACAGGATTACCCGTTTGAAATTGATGGACTTGTTATCAAAATTAACGATCTCAATTTACAATTTCAACTGGGGTCTAAAAACAATCGCCCCAAAGGTCAAGTTGCTTACAAATTTCCAGCTCGCTCTAGTCAAACTAGAATCATAAACATTGACTGGCAAGTTGGTCCTATGGGGACCATTACTCCTGTTGCCCAAGTCGATCCAGTCGAAATTTCTGGAGCAATCATTACCTATGCATCACTTGCCAATTACGATTTAATCAAAGAAAAAAATATTAACTTAAATGATATAGTTGAAATCGAAAGAAGAGGCGATGTTATTCCTCATGTGGAAAGAGTGATTAACAAAGTCACCCCTGGACATGCTCTTACACCAAACAATTGTCCTTCATGTCACACCAAACTAATTCAAGAAAACAAGTTTTTGAAATGTCCTAACCTTCAAAATTGCGAAGCTCAAATATTAGGATCTTTAAAACTATTTTGCGACACTCTAGAAATTAAAGGGATCTCTGACAAAACTATTTCTAAATTATATAAATTAGGGTTAGTAAAATTACCCGGTGACTTCTACAAACTCACAGTATCTGATTTCGAAAACATCGCCGGCCTCGGAACCAAATCAGGCAATAACATTGTCCATGAGATTCAAGCTAAAAAATCACTCACTCTAAAACAAATATTAGACTCAGCCATAATTCCCAGTTTTAGCACTCAAAGAATTATTCAATTAATTAACGCCGGTTTTAATACCCCCGAAAAGATAATTAACATAACCATCGCCCAACTCGAATCATTGCCCGGGATAAAAATCACCCTTGCCCAAAAAATCTTTCAAGGTATCCAATCTCGCCGCCATTTTATTGAATCAATTCTTTCCCAAGTTTTAGTTATAAATTTGAAATTAGAAATTAGAAATTCAACCCTAAAAGGGTTGAGCTTCGCCATCACAGGTACTCTCTCTGTTCCTAGAAAAACCCTCGAAGATAAAATTGTTTCCCTTGGAGGGAAATTGAACTCATCGGTTACCTCTAATACTGATTACCTAGTTACCAACGAAATCCAATCAAATTCATCCAAGCTTATAAGTGCCAAAAAATTTGGTACCAAAATTATTTCAGAAACAGACTTCAACCAATTAGCAGTCTAAAGTTTTGATTGCTAATACAGCTTCAAAAAAATATTTCCCCAACGATTAGGGTATATATAACTATCAAAGTATAATACTTAATATCACTAGACATCTATGTACTATTATATATATCTATATATATTATATATTCCCACATTTTGAGTGCTAAAATAAACCAATGAAATTGATTATCGGACTAGGTAACCCAGGTATTAAATATCAAAACACTCGCCACAATCTGGGCCAAATAATCGTTAACCAATACGTAGAGGCCAAATATAAATCGACTCTTCAAGAAAAAAAATCTTTATCTGCAAAAATTTATGAAATAGGGGAGAGTGGTGACAAAAAAATTTTTGCCACCTCTTTAGATTATATGAACAATTCGGGCTTCACTGTCAAAAAAATCTCTCAATTTTATAAAATAATACCATCAGACATTATTGTCATTCATGACGACCTTGATTTGGGAGTAGGGGACTACCGAATTCAATTTGATCGAAGCTCGGCTGGGCACAATGGAATAAAATCTATAATTGAAGCTTTAAACTCTCAGCAATTTCACCGGATTCGAGTTGGGATTGGGAACCCAACCGGCAGCATTCCAATAGAAGATTATGTTTTGCAACCTTTTTCAAAACCAGAATCAGATATAATAAAGTCTCTCATTCCAAAAATATTTGAAGAAATAAATAATATTTTATAGACTTCTCCCTTTTTTAAGGGGAGATGTCCCGAAGTTTCTGAGGGACAAAGAGGTTTATTCTTCGGGCCCATAGTCTAGTGGTAAAACATCTCAGTCGCACTGAGTCGTCGGCGGTTCAAGTCCGCCTGGGTCCACAACGTAAGAACGTAATATTTTGTCAAACAAAATTGTACGTTCAACATTATTAGAAACGTTAACTTACAAAGTAAATTTTACGTTTCATCAAATTATGGTCAAACTTATAAAATCAATTACTAAATCTATTGGACGCGGAGTTAAAAATGACCCGGAAATTGATCGTCTCAAAAATAAATACCCTAAAACTTTTAGATTTTTCAAAAAAAGATTCACCAAAAACCATCGATACGGTTTCCATTTCACTATTGGCACACTTTTTACTCTATCGTTTATTTATCTTTTTTTTGTCATTGTTAGAAACTATATCGGCCAAGACAGGTTAGTTCAGTTTGACTTAAGAGTTATCAACCTCTTTAGCATGATACGTCACCCAAAACTTAACCAACAAATGCTGTTTATTACTTATCTGGCCAAAGGCGAAATCATTGCTGTCGGTTTAATAGTTTCATCGATCCTCCTTTTTTTGTACAAAAGGTGGAGAATTTTAGTGACCCTATTGATATCAGTAATCGGAGGAGAATTTTTTGTTTGGATAATAAAAAACATTGTCGAAAGACCACGACCACCCCTCACCAACGCCCTTGTGTCCGAGTCTACCTATAGTTTGCCAAGCGGGCACACTTTCGTAGCTATCGCTTTTTATGGACTTTTTGTCTATTTCATAATCCAATCAGGCAAGAACAAATATATAAAGACCTTGAGCTTTATAGTCGGTATTAGCTTAATTATATTAGTAGGCACTTCTCGGATTTATCTCGGAGCACATTGGCCCTCAGATGTGTTTGCCGGCATAGCTGTTGGCTTAGCTTGGTTAAGCATTATTATTACTTCACTAAAAATAAAAAAAAGGTTTGATCCACCCAAAAAAATTCAAGTTAAATTAAACACAAAAACACTTACACTTACAAGCATCCTATTAATTACTGTCTGGATAGTTTATATTTTCTATTTTTTCTTTACTCACCCTCTTGAACAAACTCCAATTAACCCTGTAACCAAAACTATTATAGAAACCTCTCAAATAACCAACAAACTGTTTAATTCTTTGCCAAAAGTAAGCGAGTCAATTAGTTCTGTCCCTGCCGAACCGATAAACATAATTATTGTCTCCGACAGAAAAACACTTGACAGGGCTTTTACTGATTCTGGTTGGTACCAACTAGACGGACCTAGTTTTAAATCTTACACCAAAATAATTACCTCATTGTTAACCAAACAGTCTTATCCTCAAACCCCAGGTCTGCCCGTATTTTGGGATACTCAACCAAGCCCGTTTTCCTACGGACTACCCACATCTCCAAACTCTATTGGGTCTCGCCATCATATTCATTTTTGGGATACAAACTTTATAACACCAAAAAATGAAACTATCTGGGTCGGAACTGCCCATTTTGATGAGGAAATAAAAAAGAAATTTAAAATTATTTTACCCTTTCACACCACTCAATTAATAGTCGACGAAGAACGCGAAAATATAAAAACTACTATTGAAAACAACGGATATCTTGCCTCTTTCGAAAAGATTAATTTAACCGGGCTACTTTATGGCACCAAAAAAAGTGGAAACAATTTTTTGACTGATGGGGAAGCTTATATACTATATCTAAAAGATGAGACAAGATAAGCCAACTCAAATTTCTTTACAAATCGAAAAGTTTAAAGAAACACTAGAAAAACGGCAAAAATACGTCAAAATGGAATACCAAGCCTATGGTTTAGAATTGGCTAAAGAACTTTTAGACTGGAAAAATAGATCTCTTTATATTCGACTAGCCAAAAACACTGATCGAAAAATTTTAGAAATGGCTCGATATTTTGTCAAAGACCAAAACCCAGGAACCATAAAAACTCCCTATAAACTATTTATGTGGAAACTTAGACAGTTAAAAGAAAATAATTCAAAAAAAACGACTCTTTAAGTGGTATACTATCAAGTTGTATGTCGTACCTAAAAAAGAATCTTAAAAAAATTATCATTATTTTGATTGTCGTGGCTGTATCTGGCCTTGGTCTATATCGAGTCAGCGCCAAAGATAAACCAAAAGAGATCCCAAAATTTGATGCTAAAAAAGAAACAATTGTTACTCCAAAAAGAGAAACAATCAAAGAAGAAATTACTTTAACCGGCTCAATTGATGCTGCCACTAAATCAAATCTTCAGTTTAAGACTAGTGGCCAACTAGCTTGGGTAGGAGTAAAAGTAGGGGACAAGGTTAAAAAATACCAAGCTATTGCCTCACTCAACAAAGAGGAATTAAAAAAAGGCCTAGAAGCCGATTTTAATAGTTATAGATCAGCCCTAGCTACCTTTGACGACGTTCAAGATAAATATAAATATGAAAAAGACAATCTAATATTGACAGACGAGATGAAACGAATCTTGGTTCGGTCTCAAAACACCTTAGGAAACTCAGTTATTGCTTACGAACTTCAAGATTTAGCCATTAAATATGCCACCTTATACACCCCAATCAGTGGTGTTGTTGTGGCCATCGACGAACCCAACAGTGGCGTTAATATTACCCCCGCCTCGGCAACATTTTCAATTATCGATCCAACCAGTATTTATTTCAAAGCTCAAATTGATCAAGAGGACGTAAATAGGATAAAAATCGGGGACAAAACTACTATTAAGTTAGATAGTTTTCCAGAAGAAGAATTTGCTTCTGAAGTTACTTATATTTCTTTTACCCCAGTTTCCGGCCAAACTTCAACTGTTTATGAAATTAGATTCAAATTAGCAGGTGACTCTAATCAAGACCTTAAATATCGCCTAGGGATGGATGGCGATGCTCTTATTTCTCTCAAAGAGATACCTAATAGTCTTACTCTTCCTGTTGAAGCGGTCCGTCAAGACGAAGACCAACCCTATGTTTTTGTAAAATCTAACGACAATCAACCTTTAACCAAAAAAACCATCAAAACCGGAATCGAAACCGACACTACTGTTGAAATTTTAGAAGGACTATCTGAAAATGACCAAGTCGTTATCAATAAATAACCGGAATGTCGTTTTGGAATTAAAAAATATCACCAAAACCTATATTACTGGTACCAACTCGTTTAACGCCCTCGACAACGTCAGCCTAAAGATATACGAAGGAGAATTTATGTCGATTACTGGCCCTTCTGGTTCTGGCAAGTCGACCTTAATGCACATTATTGGGCTTCTAGACAACCCTACCTCTGGTGAGGTTATTCTAAACGGCCGGAATATTGCCAAGCTTAAAGAACACCAACTTGCTCAGATCAGAAATGTCACTCTAGGTTTTGTTTTCCAACAATTTAATCTACTAACCAAAACATCTTCTTTAGACAATGTTATGCTACCTCTCCTGTATTCAGATGTTCCCAAAAAAAATCGCCAAGATATCGCCTTAGAACTACTTAACAAAGTAAACCTTACTGAAAAAATTTCCAATACACCATCCCAACTTTCCGGGGGACAACAACAACGTGTCGCGATTGCTCGGGCACTGGTAAACAATCCAAAAATAATCTTAGCTGATGAACCTACTGGGAATTTAGATAGTAAATCGGGGATAGAAATTATGAAACTATTTCACCAACTAAATGAAGAAGAGGGGAGAACTATTGTTTTTGTGACTCACGACATGGATCTAGCCAAGCAAGCAGGTAGAACTGTGGTTATTAAAGACGGAAAAATTCTAGAAAAATAATATGCTTAAACCATCATTCAACGATCTTCTCAAATCTAGTTTTAAGTCAATATTAAAAAATAAAAGCCGGACTATTCTGACATCCTTAGGAATAATTATTGGTGTAACTTCAGTAATTTTATTAACTTCTATTGGAAATGGTTTAAAAAAATATGTCACCGACCAATTTGATTCTCTGGGGGCCAACTCGATTTTTATTTCTCCAGGACGAGTTTTTAATGACAATGGCGGATTCTCTCAAAGCGGAGCTATCATGACAACTAGTTTTTCACTTAAAGACGTTACTAACCTTAAAAGAAAATTAAATGATGTCGAGATCACTCCAGCCAACGCTGTCTTTGCCGACATCTCGTCTTCTTTCAATACTCAAAAAACTATCGAAATCGATGGCTCGACCCAAAACTTTGGCGTCAATAACAATCTGGCCCCGTCAGAAGGTAATGGTCGTTGGTTTACTGAAGAAGAAAACAGCAAAAAAACTCCAGTAATAATACTTGGATATCAACTAGCTCAAGATTTGTTCCCAAATTCTTCTGCTATTGGTAAAAAAGTAATTGTCAAAGGAAAATCTTTAAAAGTTATCGGAATTAGTGATAAAAAAGGAGCTTCGTTTGGCGGTCCTAGTTTTGATAAACAAGCATATATACCCATAAATGTTGCTTTTGATCTAGCTGGTAACAACGACATTCAAAGTATTATTGTAAAAGCCAAAAACAAAGATTCAATTGAATCAACCAAAAAACAGATTACTAAAATAATGTTAGAAAAATATGATGAAGACGCATTTTCAGTTTTTGATAGTTCACAACTCCTTAATTCGATAAATTCCATTATTAGTGTACTAACAATTGCCCTAACTGGTATTGCTGCGATTTCTTTAGTTGTAGGAGGAATTGGAATAATGAATATAATGCTTGTATCTGTTACCGAACGAACACGAGAAATTGGGCTTCGAAAAGCAATCGGGGCTTACCCTAGGGCCATTTTAATTCAATTTTTAATTGAGGCTGTAATTCTTTCCTGTATCGGCGGTGCCACCGGAATACTATTAGGATACCTCGGAACATTAGGCATTAAATCATTTTTTCCGGCTCAAGTTACAGCGTCTTCAGTCATTCTGGCTTTTGGAGTCTCTTCTTTAGTTGGCATCATCTTTGGAGTTGCCCCCGCTCGCAAAGCCTCTAAACTTTCACCGATCGAAGCCCTCCGATACGAATAAATTTTCGTCGCATTTTACCAGTATATTGAATATTTAATCTCACAAGATATAATATCGCTATAAATCGGTTACAAGGTTGATTGGCCAACCACAAATTGTAATGATTTTAGAACCTTAATAGAATTAGGTGTAATCAATATTGGGGGAGGTAAGGTAAAGTGAACAAACTGAAGGGGTTTCGGACCGCTATTTTGATTGTTGTCGCAACTGCTGTCATACTCATTATCAACATATTCAACTATATTGAGTTTGACACACAACGCCAAGGAAAAGATTTTGATGTTTACTTAACAAGCCCAGGGCTGTCAATTTTTAGTTTGGAAACAAACAACGACAACAAGGTCCCTATCGAATTATATTCAAAAACACGATTCCAATTAAAAAAAGACAACACAGACGAAAAGGCTATCCACTCAGATAAGGTCCTTAATATTTGGACCATTAAAACCAACATTGAGCCAAGAATAAATTGGATTGTAGAGGGGAGGACCAAAATCCAGGCTATAGTTAGAAATCAAGAGTACGTAAAGATAGTCTTTCGCGACGAAGTTGCAATCATAATTGTTAATATTTTCAATATAATAATCTTTTTTCTAATAACCACAATAGTTACCGTGATTATAATAAAGAAGAAATACGCAAAAAGAGAATAATTCTATTACCCATTACTCCGGTAGAAACCTTTGAACTTATGCACCTTTGGTGTATTCGTAAAATTGTTTCCCGGAGTATTTTTTTTAAATTCTATCTAATTTTAAAAAAAGCATTTCGGTTTTCTGTTATTATTTATTAGTGAAACACGAATTCCGTTATCATCTATTAGCATCTTCAATCTTGTTTTTTTTGGTGGCATTTTTTTTGATTGTTACCAAATCACCAAACTCACACATACTAGCGACATTTTTTGGTATATTGTTCGGCTCAATTATTCTTGATACTGACCACATAGTCTTTTGGTATTTCCTCAAACCAAATATTGAAGAAAGCCGTTTAGCCAAGACTACTATAAAAAATTTTGACATAAAATCTCTTGTTAAACTAATCAATGCCAGCCACTCAACTCATCATAATTTAATTTTTCACCATTACTTTTTTCAATCAATTCTAGTCTTGTTTACTTTTTTTATCTTCACCTCAACGTCAAATTTATTTGTAATTAGTTTAGTTGTCTCATTAAATCTTCACCTACTAGTCGACGAATATCTTGATTTTTTTATCAACCCCAAAATACTCCAAAAATGGTTATTTGCGCGAGAAGAAACCCAACTACCGACTAAATTTTTAAATCGATATTTGGCCTTTTTTACTTTTTTTCTAATCATTTTTATTTTTCTACTTTTTTACTCACAGATATGATGGTCTCAAGCCCCGAACTTTTCCTACAAGCCAAAAAATATCTTTCTGGTCACCAAGACGAACTGGTTAACGATGTCGAAATAATTTTAAAGCGACTTCAAATTCAGGATCCTATTAGTGATTTTTCTTTTTTAGTATCTCCTATTGCCAAGGCGTATGAAGGATTTTTAAAAGAATTCTTTTTAAAACTAGAAATTATTACCGAAGAAGACTTTGAAAGCGAACGTTTTAGAGTAGGCAAAACCCTTAACCCGTCGCTTCGATACAAACGATTTTCTGTTTTTCAAAGACTCACCGAGATTGATGCAAAAGGAGAAGAATTAGCTGAAAGTCTTTGGGACGCTTGGAAGTTCGGTCGCAACGAAATATTCCATTATTTTCCAAATAATTATAAAAATCTTACTAGGCTTGAAGCAGAAGACAGAATCAATCTTTTGCTTAGAGCGATAACCAAAGCCGGTTTATTTTTAGAACAAAATCAAAAATAATAATTAAATTATTAGTTAACCTTTTACACAATTTTAATAGTGTATAATAAAAAACATATGTCAAAAATAAACCTTGATCAAGACAAGTGTATCGGTTGCAACACCTGTCCTTTATTAAATCCAGAAGTGTTCGAAATGGACACAACCACCTACAAAGCAAAAGTAAAATCTCAACCAAAAACTGTCGATGAAGCCACTCAAAGTGCTATTGACTCGTGTCCCGTCCAAGCAATTTCTGTTGAAAATTAATATTAATATTTAAAAACTTATGACTAAAAAAATAAAAAAAGTGAAAGAAGTTTCTGCAATAATTAAACCTATTGCCAACAAATCAGTCCAAATACCATTGGCTGGTGTTATTATTTTTTCGGTATTATTAGCCGCATCTTCATTTTTTGCCGGTGCTGCTTGGTTAAAAATGGGTAAAGCTGATTCTACTAGTGCTACCAAAGCAAATGCTACGTTCGAACCAAGCAAATCAGACAAACCAGACTTTCAATTTTATGTCATGAGTTTTTGTCCATACGGCAACCAAATGGAAGACTTGGTTAAACCAGTAGCCGAACTACTCGGAAACAGCGCTAACATTCGTCCTCAATATATTTTTGACAAAATTGCCGACCTAGGCACTTACTGTAAACAGTCAGCTGGAGACGTTAGTCAATGTGCTGAATACATTAAAGCTGGTTATTTTCAAACCGATGCTGAATGTAAAAAAACTGTTACCGAATACAACACAAAGTGTTTAGATGAGAAAAATTATCTAAAAATTGGTAACAATTTTTATAGCTCTCTTCATGGTCGAATGGAAGCCAATCAAAATGTTCGCGAAATTTGTGCCTTCAACATGAATGAAGACAAAACCAATTGGTGGAAATTTGTCGATAATACCAACATAAATTGTACCGACAAAAATGCCGATACCTGTTGGGAAGAACAAGCCAAAAAGGCTGGGTTTGATACTAACAAAATTACTGAGTGCTTCAACACTCAAGCAGCTGAGCTTATCGACAAAGAAATTGCCCTAACTACTCAGTATAAAGTCCAAGGTTCTCCAACCTTAAAAATCAACAATGTTGACTTCCCACCAGAAGCCGCCTACACTTCAGACAATAAAGGTAGCCTAAAAATCGGTAAAAAAGTCTTTACTCAAGACCAATACCGAACTTCGGAAGCTATCAAAGAAGCTATTTGTGCTTCGTTTAACAAAGCTCCTAAGGAATGTAAAACAGTCCTAGAAATGCCTAAGAACGAAAACGGACAAGTCCAAGGCGCCGCCGAAGGTGGTTGCTAATAAACTTTAAAACCCAAAACCCCTCCTAAGTCAAAAGGAGGGGTTTTTGTTTGATAAAATACCATCATCACAAAATAATTAATTTGCCTTAAAGATAAAAATATTTTTAGCTTACATAACATCTTGTAAAACAAATTCACATCAAATGAAAATAATTTATTTTTTAATCTCGTGAAATTTAATTCACACCAAATTCGAATAAATTTTAATTTTATTTCTTTTTTATCCTTCATATGAAACTTAATTCACACCAAATTCGAAAGAGTAGGGAATTAGTCGCCAAAAAGTTACAAACCGAAATCAAGCGGAACCCTTTAGTCTTGGTCTTAGACAATGTCTTAGATACTTACAATATTGGATCTTTTTTTAGATTAGCCGACGCTCTTGGTGCCCAAAAAATTTATCTTTGTGGTCCGGTTGTTACCCCACCAAACATAAAAATTCACCGCGCATCGATTGGAACCTGGAAATGGATACCCTGGGAACAATTTGATTCAACCATAGAATGCCTAAATCACCTAAAATCTCTTGGGTATCAAATAGTTGCCTGTGAACAAGACAAAAGCAGTATTATTTACAAAAAAGCTAAATACAACAAATCAATTGCCTTAATCGCTGGAAGTGAATCAAACGGAATTTCCCTAGATGTTTTAAAAAAAGCCGATCAAATCGTTGAGATACCCATGCATGGGATAAATATTTCTCTAAATGTTTTGGTTGCAACCGCAATAATCGGCTACGATATTCTTTCAAAAATATTGCCCGAAAATTAGGTAATATTTTTACCAAAAATTATCTAAAAATCTTAATTTAAATTAAGACAAATAATCCCTATAATTCCACATAATTTGCTTATTGTAAAGCTATTTAGGCTCTGTTAGAATGAATTTGTTCTTAAATTAAGTACAAATAATTATTTTTTATTATATTTTTAGAAAACAGGACATAGAAATTAGATTTTTGAATTTATTACTCATATGGCACCATCTCAAGAATATACCGGCCAACAAATAGTCGTACTAGAAGGTTTAGAGCCAGTCAGAAAACGTCCCGCCATGTATATCGGTTCAACCGACACCCATGGGCTACACCACTGCCTTACAGAAATTATTGACAATTGTATTGATGAAGCCCTAGCTGGTTTTGCCAAGAATATCTGGGTGATTATTCACCCGGACAATTCAGCTACAGTTTCTGATGACGGTCGAGGTATTCCCATCGACATCATGCCCAAATACAAAAAACCAGCCGTAGAAGTAATTATGACCACCCTCCACTCTGGGGGAAAATTTGAAGGATCAGCTTACAAAGTTTCCGGAGGTCTTCACGGAGTCGGAGCCGCCTGTGTCAATGCACTTTCTAGTCTTTATCAAATTGAAATTCGCCGCGACAACAAAATTAATTTTATTGAATTTTCTCGAGGAAATCTAAAAACAAAATTAACCGAAATCAAAGATACCAAAATTGACCGCCTAAAAACAATTCTTCCACCCCAAGTAAGTGGCACAACTGTCACTTTTTATCCTGACCCTCAAATTTTTAAAGAAACTCAAGAATTTGACTCGAAGGTAATTATTAAATCTCTAAAAGACAGGGCTTATCTCACCTCAAAAATATATTTTCATTTTTACGATGAAAGAAACAATAGTCAACATCATTACTACTTCGAAGGAGGAATCTTATCGTTACTCCGAGAATTAAACAAAAACAAAGTCGTCATTCATCAACCGATTTTATTAAAAAGAAACGAAGAAGATGTTGATGTTGAAATTGCACTTCAGTACAACGACTCTTTCCAAGAAAATACCCCATCTTTCGTCAACATAATCAACACCCATGAGGGCGGAACTCATTTAACTGGTTTCAAAATTGGCTTAACTAAAGTTATCAAAGACTATGCTGTCAAAAAAGAATTACTTAAAGCAAAAGACGACACCATAACTGGTGACGATGTCCGGGAAGGGTTAACCGCCGTAGTTTCGATTAAAATGGGTTCAAAGAATCTCCAGTTTGAAGGTCAAACCAAAGGAAAATTGGGAAACAGTGAAGTTCAACCAATTGTAAACAAAATTGTCAAAGAAGAACTTGAAATTTATTTTGAAGAACACCCCGATGTTGCCAAAACCATTGTTAGTAAGTCAATTTTGGCTATCCAAATTCGTAAAGCAGCTCGTGCCGCCAAAGACGCCATTATGCGTAAAGGGGCTTTTGAGTCTTTAGGATTACCCGGTAAACTAGCAGATTGCCAATCTCGTGATCCAGCTGAATCAGAAATATATATAGTCGAAGGGGACTCCGCCGGCGGCAGTGCTAAGCAGGGGAGAGACCGTAAATTTCAAGCTATTTTGCCTCTTTGGGGTAAAGCCCTAAACACTGAAGGAATGCGAATAGACAAAGTCGTTGGTTCAGACAAATTAAAAGATTTGATTATCGCTCTAGGTATGGGGATAGGGGAGACAATGAACTTTGAAAAACTTCGATATCACCGTATTATTCTTATGTCTGATGCTGACGTCGACGGTTCTCACATCGCCACTCTCTTGCTCACTTTTATGTATCGTCATTTACCCAATCTTATCGAAAGCGGTTATGTCTATATTGCCATGCCCCCACTTTTTAAAATTAAACAAGGGAAAGAGGTTAAATATGTTTATACCGAAGAGGAAAAAGAAGAATATATGAAAAAAGTTGACACCTCCAAATCTTATGATGTTCAACGTTATAAGGGTCTTGGAGAGATGAATCCTCAACAACTCTGGGACACAACTATGAACCCGACTACTCGAGTACTCAAAAGAGTTACCGTAAACGACGCCCTCAAAGCCGACGAAGTTTTTCGTGTCCTTATGAGCGAAGACGTCCCACCTCGAAAAAAATTTATTCAAACCCATGCCCACCTGGCCAAACTTGACATTTAAAGATATGAAACTTAACAAAATATTAAAAATTACCAAAAACAATGTCCCGATTCATCGGGAATAAAGAGAGATTGATTTATGGCTGAAGAAAAAAATAAAATCGTCACCGACGTCGTCAGAACAAACACTAACATTGGCCAGGTCATCGAGATTGATATTGTTCCCGAGATGGAAAGGTCATATTTAGACTATGCCATGTCTGTTATCGTTTCTCGGGCTTTACCTGATGTCAGAGATGGTCTTAAACCGGTTCATCGCCGGATAATTTATGCCATGGATCAAATGGGACTTGGTAGTGGCAAAAACACTAAATCAGCCAAAGTTGTTGGTGAGGTATTAGGTAAATACCACCCACACGGTGACTCATCAGTTTATGGAGCTTTAGTTCGTTTGGCTCAAGATTTCTCCCTACGTTATCCTTTGGTCAAAGGACAAGGAAACTTTGGTTCAATCGATGGCGACCCACCAGCCGCCATGCGTTACACCGAAGTTAAAATGGACAAAATATCTCAAGAGATGATTATTGATATCAACAAAGAAACAGTTGATATGATGGACAATTTTGACGCCACTATTCAAGAACCCACCGTTTTACCATCTCGAATACCCAACCTTTTGATGAATGGAGCAGATGGTATCGCAGTTGGTATGGCTACCAGAATCCCTCCGCACAATTTAAAAGAACTATGTGCTGCTATTGAAATTATTTTAGATAAAAGTAAGCTTGAAAAAATTGACCCAGAGATTGAAATCAACAACCTCCTTGCCGCCCCAAAAAACACCCAAGAAATGGTTCTTCGCCCAGTATATGAAATCGAAAAACAAAAATACAATTTTGAAACCAACGCTACAATCGACGAGTTGACCAAAGTTATCCAAGGACCAGACTTTCCTACATACGGCGAAATATACGGTAAAACCGGAATATTAGAAATGTACAACACTGGTCGGGGCAAATTTGCCGTCCGAGGTAAAACTAATATTGAGGAAACAAAATCTGGCAAAATTAGAATTATCATCACCGAACTTCCTTATCAGGTTAACAAGGCCGAATTTGTCAAAAAAATTGCCGATTTAGTTCGAGATAAAAAAATAATTGGAATCTCCGACCTTCGTGACGAATCAGACAGACATGGTATTCGTGTGGTGGTTGAAATCAAAAAAAGCGGTAAACCCAAATCAATTCTTAACAAACTTTATAAATACACCGCTCTCCAGTCATCTTACTCAGCAAACATTTTAGCACTGGTCAACGGAGTTCCTCAGACCCTTAATTTACGCCAAATGTTACTCTTGTTCTTACGCCACCGAGAAAACATTATTCGCCGCCGAACGGTTTTTGATCTAAAAGGCGCCATGATGAGATCCCATATTTTAGAAGGTCTCAAGAAAGCCCTAGATTTTATCGATGAAGTTATAAAAACAATTCGTTCCACCAAACCTGATGAAGACGCCAAAACCCGACTGATGGAGAAATACGGATTTACTGATCTCCAGGCCCAAGCCATTTTAGACATGCAACTTCGCAAACTCTCTGGACTTGAACGCCAAAAATTAGACGACGAATTTAACCAAGTCCAAAGCACAATTAACTATCTAACGTCAATTTTGACCAAATCATCCGAGATGATTAACGTCCTCAAATCAGAAAACAAAGAAATTTCAGAAAAATATGGTGATTCTCGTCGAACAAAAATATATATTAGAGGTTTAGAAGATTTCAGCGAAGAAGACCTTGTCCCCAACGAAGCTGTTTTAGTAGCACTAACAAAAACTGGATACATCAAACGAGTTCCAAAAGACACTTATCACACCCAAAAACGAGGTGGAATTGGGGTTGTTGGTATGACCACCAAACTCGAAGACGAAATTGAATGTATGCTATCCGTCGATACTCACGATGATTTATTATTTTTCACCAACAAAGGACGAGTCTTCAAAACTAAAGTCTGGGACATTCAAGAGGGGACTCGGCAAGCCAAAGGTCAAGCCATTGTTAACCTAATAAATATCCTTCAAGGAGAAATTGTTCACACGGTTTTATCTATAAACAAAGAAAGCACCTCAAAATTTATTCTGTTAGCCACCAAAAAAGGAGTTATCAAAAAAACTTCAATTGATAAATTCAAGAATATTCGCCAAACAGGTTTAGCCGCAATAAAGCTAGACCCAAATGACCAATTAACCTGGGCAAAACTTACCGACGGTCAAAATCAAATATTTTTAGTTACTAAAAACGGCAAATGTATTCGTTTCAACGAATCAGACGCTCGAGCTATGGGTCGACACACCCGAGGCGTTAGGGGCATCTTATTAAAAGAAAATGATTATTTGGTTAGTATGGACGTAATTCCTTCAACTATAGAAAAAGCAAAAGACAAAACAAACGCAAAATCTTTTCGCCACTTACTTGGTGTAACCGAAAACGGAGTTGGTAAGAGAACGGATGTTTATCTATATCCAATCCAAAAACGAGGAGGAATTGGAGTAAAAGTTGCCAATCTGACACCAAAAACCGGAAACATTGCTGCAGCCCAAGTGGTTTCAGAAAACGATGACCAAGTGATCTTAGTTTCCAAAAAAGCAGTCACCATTAAGCTCCCACTTAAGAACATTCCCACACTCAAAAGGAATACAAAAGGGGTAATTTTGATGCGCTTTAAATCAACTGACGACAAACTTAGTGCTATGACTATTTTACAGAAAAATACCGAGACATCAGACCGTGTTGAGCCACCTGTAGAGCCTAACAAACTAAAACCGTCAACACAAACAAAGACATTATAGGAAATGTGTATTTGATAAGTATAAATTAGCAGACAATATATAAGATTGCTAACAAGTCAATAAAATCTAGTTTATCCCTAAAATAGGACAAAATATCTTTACTCATATCAATGACCACACACAATCTATGCCCGGTGTTATTTCTTAATTAAATTACCCCTACTATAGGACAATGTACTTTTTTTATAAATCCAGAAGGGGAGAGGGGTCTTATTTATTTCCACTATGAAATTTTTCGTGAATTTCTCGCAGTCTAGCATTGGTTACGTGAGTATAAATTTGGGTTGTCGCAATATTTTTGTGACCCAAAATTTCCTGTACCGATCTAATATCCGCTCCATTCAACAACAAATCAGTTGCCATTGAATGACGAATAGTGTGAGGTGTAGCTGCAACAGGTAAGTTTGCCTGACGAACATATTTTTTAACCATTCTTTGAACCGACCTGGCAGTAAGTCTAACCTTTTCCTCTTCTAACACAATTTCATTTGGCCTGAGATTTCTTATAAAGAGTGGCTTATGCTTGTCTAACCGAGATTTTATATATTTATCTACCCAACTAGCCGCCTGGTGAGAAATAAAAACAATTCTCGACCTCCCCCCCTTTCCAATTACTCCAAATTCCCTAGTGTTTAGGTTAATTTGTTCTCGGTCAAGAGACACTAACTCTGACACCCGTAATCCCGTCGAAAACAACAACTCTAAAATAGCTCTATCTCTAAATCCTGTTTTTGCAGAATTTAACGGCTGGCTCAAAAGTCTTTCAATTTGTTGACCATCCAAAAATTTTAACGAATGATCTCTGTTTTTTGGTACATCTATTTTCTCTGGCTGTAACACTTTCATGTCGTTTTTTATTAACCACTTAAGAAACGATCTTATTGAAATTACATAATACCCCTGTGTAACCAACTTCATTTCTCCTTTGGTTCCTTTTTGTCTAGACAAAAATAATCTGAATTTTCTTACTGTTTCAGAATTAAGATCTTCAGTTGTCGGGTTTGTTTTCCCATTGTCACCTAAATACTTTATAAAAGTGCTTAAATAGTGTTCGTAATTTCTGATTGTTAATTTTGAGCAGTTTTTTTCAATTTCTAGATGTTCCAAAAATCTTCTTTTTAACAATTGTAAATCATTATCCATATTTCCATATTACCACTTAATACTTAGATTAATTAAATCAAAATAGACGATACAATATTCGCAAAAAATATTAAAATCATTTCTAGGGCATTTAGTGACGTCACATACATTTTATACCTATTTTAAGGCATATTTATCATTTTATCTATAAATAATGATTACCCGTCAAACCAGTAAACCACGGTCAGGGGAGACAAACCACTATAGGGGAGTCAAGTCCCAAAAAATATGCCTAATTAAAAATATTAGGCAATCAAGACCAAGAAGAGAAATATTGATTTTTTTTAATATTCAAAAAATAGAAAAAACCTAAGACACAATAAAAAAGAAAAAATACCAAATTTATAAAAACACCCAAACGACTTCCCCCCTCCGTTCAAAAAGTAATATACGTCGCAAAAGATACATTGTGCGACATTATATTTTAACTTACCTACCACTAGGGAGACATAGTTATATTTTAAAGTTCCGTCAAGTTAATTTAGTCTTAATTAATAATTAGTAATTAGAAATTAGTAATTAAATTGACCCCTATCCCTCTCTTCTGCCACTCCTCTATGTGTACACTTTGATATAGTCTGTAAAGCTAAACTTATCCACAGAGACTATATCATTGTATATCATTAATTTTGACCGTGAAAATTATAGGATATATCGTGAAAACTATTATAGGATGTATATTATAGGACTCTCCCCTCCCTCACAGACCACCAGTCTTTTTTTTTATACTTAAATCCAATTAATTTAGCTTCAAAATCAACTTTATTAGGTTTAATACTGTCAATCTATATAAATACTTTAGGCTGTTTTGAAAGCACTACGCCAACTACCCTCGACTTCCCCATTTATTATAAATTTTATTACCTATAAAGGGAGAAATCTTACTACTTACTACTTACTACTTACTACTTACTACTTACTACTTACTTAATAAATCCACCCACCTGTATACCCCAAAGCTTGCGATAAATTCCCTTTTTGTTATTAATTAATTCTGCATGAGTACCATCTTCAACAATTTTTTTCTTTGAGATTACTATTATTCTGTCTGCTTTTTTAATTGTCGACAGTCTATGAGCAATAATTAGAACTGTTTTGTTTTTCATCAAATTAGTTAATGATTTTTGGATATATTTCTCAGATTCAGAATCTAAACTTGAAGTCGCCTCGTCCAACACCAATATCGGCGAATTTTTAAGTATTGCCCTAGCAATCGCCACTCTCTGTCTCTCTCCACCAGACAATTTTATTCCCCTATCCCCAACAGTAGAATTGTAACCATCTTTCAACCTAGATATAAATTCGTCACAATATGCCAATTTAGCTGCCTTTATTACCTCCTCATCGGAAGAGTCAACTTTACCATAACGAATATTCTCCATCAAACTTCGATGAAATAATATCGGATCCTGTGGGACTAAACTAATATTTTTTCTTAAACTATCCTGAGTTATGGTGGTTATATCCTTACCATCAACTAAAATCCGACCACTGGTAACATCATAAAGCCTCAGCAACAACTTTGTTATAGTTGACTTACCCGAACCAGACATCCCCACCAATGCCACTGTTTGTCCAGGACTTATGGTTAGATTTAAATTTTTTACTACATCATCTCCGTCTTCATATTTAAAGCTCACATTCTCAAACCGCACCTCACCACGTCTTATTGTCAGTTTTTTGGCATTATTAGAGTCGACTATTTGGTGAGGAAGGTTTAAAATTACCGTCATTTCTTCAGCATCAGCCAAACGTTCATAAATTTTCATCATTACTCGGCCAAAATCCCACACCAACATTACCGCCGAAAACAAATATGACTGAATCAGGACAAAGTCTCCCACAGTTAACATATCTCTTTGCCACAATCTAACAGAAAAATACAAAATCAACACCTCAAGAACCAACATCAAAAAAGATTGAAATCCGTAAAAAATCGCCCCCATATCCCAAGTAAACTTTCTTATTTTATGCAAATTCAATGACAAATTACCATAAGTATCGCTTTCATAAATATACCCGTTAAACAACTTTATGTTAATGTTATTACTTATTGTGTCAGACAATAATCCACTCGTTGCCGTTTCCGCCTCACTCCTTTGTATGTCGAATTTTAGTTTATATTTGGTAAACCACCAATTAATCAACAAAAACACAACCATCCAACCAAACATGCCCCACCCCAAAAATATGTTTACTTTGGCCA
This sequence comes from Candidatus Shapirobacteria bacterium S2_F12, assembly GCA_019248165.1. Classification (GTDB taxonomy): domain Bacteria; phylum Patescibacteriota; class Microgenomatia; order UBA12405; family UBA12405; genus WARW01. Next base: position 22,270 of record JAEHHB010000002.1, on the reverse strand, counting down.
AAACAAAAATCATTACGATTACACTTACGACTCCGGGGATAATTTCAAAAAACAATTGATCAATTAAAAATTCAAAAGTATTAATAAAACTTTTGTGTTTTTTAACAATTGAACCAGGAAAATTATTTGAAAAATACGAAAAAGAATGTTTTTGTAAATAGTCAAAGCATTGCCGGCTCAAATCAACCATCGATCTAGATTCAAAAAAATTAATTGTAAAAGACGCAATTCGCCATAGCAACCAACGGACAAATTTAATTATCGCGATAAACACTAATATTTGCATTAACCTCATCAAAACCACATCTTTTACTCCCCCGTCGTACAAAACATTGAAAAAATTTTTTGACAATATCGGGACAACCGAATCTAATATTGCCCCAAAAATTACCCCCAAAGTCAGAACCCATCCAGTTACTTTGTGGTTAGCCATTGCCCCCCAATAATATTTCAGGGTATTTTTGGTGTTATCTTTCATTTTATTATCTTTGATTATACCCTATTTTAGGACTTATATTTAATATATAATTGTCTTTATGAATGAAATCATTAAGCAAATATTTATAAAAGCCAAGTCTAATCCAAAAAGGATTGCCCTGGCCGACACTCACGACCCACGAATTCAATCAGCCGCTAAAATAGCTAAAGAACAAAAAATTGCCAACCCAATTTTGTTAACCAACGAATTTATCCATGAAAACAATGAAATCCGAAAAACCCTCTCACAACATCTGTTTGAATTGCGCAAAGAAAAAGGATTATCTTTGTCAGATGCCCAAAAACTAATAACTCAACCTATCTACTTTGGCACCATGATGGTGAAAACCGGGCTGGCAGACGGGCTTGTATCGGGTGCAGCCAGTACGACCCATGACACCTTTAAACCTGCCCTTCAAATACTTAAGACCGCTCCCAACCAAAATATCGTATCTAGTTTTTTTGTTATGGAGTTTACTAATCAAAGAATCGGCCAAGAAGGAATAATGATCTTTGCTGATTGCGGGTTAAACATTAGTCCAAATAGTGATACTCTTGCCCAAATTACCACTCAATCAGTTGATAGTTTTAAGCGTCTAATTGGCTCCATCCCTAAAGTTGCCCTCCTGTCCTACTCTACCAACAACAGCGGATCTGGACCTAGTGTCGACATAGTAAAACAAGCCGCTAGTATTGTAAAATCCCAACATCCTGATTTGATTATAGAAGGAGAGATTCAAGCTGACGCTGCTATTACACCACTAGTTTCATTTCAAAAGAATCCTCAAAGCACTCTTGGTGGTAAAGCAAATATTCTCATATTCCCAGATTTAAACAGTGGAAATATTGCTTATAAATTGGTAGAAAGACTGGCCGGAGCTAAGGCTTATGGACCAATATCACAGGGTATTTCTCGACCAGTAAATGACTTATCGCGTGGTTGTAGTGTAGATGATATTGTTGCCACTATTGCCATTACAGCAGTTCAATCTCAAATTATCTAACGCCAACTAGTAGTCATTATTATTCCTAGAACTATCGAAAAAGTAATCCAAATAAAAGTTATCCAATTTTTTTTAAACAGCCGGCTTCTTAACTCCAACTGAACTAAACTTGCGACAATATAAACAAAAGCCACTAAATAAATCGATCCTTTAAAAATGCCAACTGGCCAAAAAGAAAAAACCAATCCAAGTTGAGCTATTATAAATGAGGGAATTAAAACGTAAGCCCAAAAATTTTTTTCCTTACCATCATCTGCCAACTCTATGGTAACACTATAAAAAATGTACATAAAAATTGCTACCGAAATCAAAAACACATAAATAGTATTTAACCAATAAATCAATTTGAAGGAAAATAAACTATCAAACAAGAAAAAGGCGGTTACCAACACAATCATAAAACCAACAGTGAATGCGGCTCTGTACAAAGGCGGTGTCCGATTCCCAATTGCTACTAAAAATAAGTTTTCTACCAGAAACGTGACATAAGCCATTACACCAAAAAATAAACTAGTCAAAAATACTGTCAAAAAATTTTGTGGTAATAAAGCAGCAAACAGCCCAAAACCCACAAAAAATCCGACTGGTAAAACTACCGACATCAATCTTATGTAAAGACTTTGGCTAAAAATAATACCTAATCCAAACCAAAAACAAAAAGCCACCAAAACAACACCAACCAACAATCCGTAATAGTGTGATGAATAAGGTAAATTAACAAACAAGTAAAACCCTACTGATGCCACCAAAGAAGAAATAAAATATCTTATTTTTTTAGGCATAATCAATTATAATCAAAACCCGCGAAAACCCCAAGAACATCATCGTTAGATTCTAATTCATCGATAAAGTCCATAATTTTATTAAAATCATCTTCATTTTTTATTTGGATTGGATTTTTGGGCCGGTATACTACTTCTGATTTAACCATCCCAAAACCTAATTCTTCTATTTTTTTAACAAATTCATTAACCGAAGATGATTCTACTATGGCAATATTTTCATCAAAGTCAATTGCCCCAAAATCAATCAAATTCAACTGGTCTTCCTCAGTAATCTTCTCAAATTCCACTTCACCTACTCTATCAAATTGGAACATCACCGAATTAGTCTCGCCCAAAGCTCCCTCGTAATTTTTAAAAATTAATTTTATTTCTCCTAAAATTCTGTTCTTATTATCTGTCTCAGCTTCAATAATGACTGGCACCCCAAAAGGACCATAACCCTCCAAAATTACTGCCACTAAATTATCTTTTCTTTCTTCAAATCGGGCCAATAATCTCTCAATATTCTCCTTGGGCATATTAACTTCTCTTGCCTTATCAATTGCCACTTTCAAAACTCCATTGACATTTGGATCACTAGATCCCCCACCCAAACGAATTGCTGTCAAAATATTTTTTGAGATTTTTGTAAAGGCCTCGCTTCTTTTTTTGTCTTGAGCACCTTTACGATTTTTAATATTATTCCATTTAGAATGTCCAGACATAAATTATTTATTTTATATAACTAGGGTATTCTATCATTCTTGAAAAACTACTATCAAAATAAATTTCAATCTCATTACCGTTTAAATCAAAATCTTCTTGTGTTTCACAGTTTGTTATTATTTTCTTAATCAAAAACAAAGAATAAGTCATGCTTACATCTTTACTATATCGTATCTGACAGTTTTTATTTTGGTTGCTAAAATCATTACCAATTGAAACTACCGAAAAACCCAACCTTTCAAACCGCTTAGTCATAAACGCAGCCAAACCAGTAACATCAGTAGTATTAATGATCGACAACTTAATATCTTCATAGATTATCTTTGTTTCAGCAAAATCCCTCACGATCACTTCGTCAAGGAAATCGTCACTTAAATCTATATCTTTTTTAACCACCTCTTCTTTTACTAAAAAATTATTATAAAAAGCCAGTTTCCACCAGTATATATTTTTCCAATCATCGGCTTTTTTTAAATACAATAATTTGTCAGCCTTGTATCCAAAATTAAAAAAAATAATATCACTTAACAACTCCATTTTTTTTTCTTGATACAAAATTTTTTTCAACGTAATATTACGATACCAACTTAGACCACCGGGAATCCAAATCTTTGCCTCTGGGTCGACCTTTAAAACATTGATCATCTTTCTTTCTTTAGAAATAGACACCAAGGCAATACCGTCGTCTGCCAAAATACCTATTTTAAAATCACTCCCTTTGATTTCTTTATTTTTTAGAAAAATAAAAATTATTAATCCCAAAATAAACACCACCACCAATAATATTAAAATTATTTTTTTATTGTTTTTCATATAGCCTTAAGTGTTGTTTTAAATCTTCTGCAAGCGGAGACCTAAACTCCAACCTTCCCCTAGATGTAGGATCTCCAATTGATAATTCATGTGAATGTAAAAATGGTCTTTTTAAAATATCAACTTCCCCACCATACAAACCGTCACCAACTAAGGGCCATCTCAAATAACTCATATGAACCCGAATTTGATGGGTTCTCCCAGTCTTAAGATTAACATCTAATAAACTATACTTTTTATTATTTCTTACATATCTATCAATTAAAGTAAATTCAGTTAAGGCAGTTTTTCCATCAACATTCACACCAAATTTCCCAAAACCAAATTTTGATCTTTCAATTGGCCAATCAATCGATCCGTTCATCGAAGTATCACCTCCAACCAAACAGTAATATTTTTTACCAACTAACCTGTTTTTAAATTGTTGTTTAAAAAAAACAAGCGACATGTTAGTTTTTGCAATTAATACCAACCCAGAAGTTCCCTTGTCCAACCTATGAACAATTCCATTCCTTGGTAAATCATTTTGCTTACACTCTCGCAACCAATCCTCAAGAGTCCCAATCTCATTTTTCTTTTCCTTGGTTGTAGTCATTCCGGTAGGCTTATCAACCACCAAAAATTCATTATTTTCAAATACTATTTTGACCTTTTTATCCATATTTGAGACAAAAATATTATAACCCCTATTTGGATTATCCAATCTGCCAAATTATTATATATAATTCCCAATTTCCAATAATCTCGAACATACCCCCAAAACAATCTATCAACGGCATTAACCCACCCCCCAATTACAATTAGGTTGAGTCCAAAATGGTTATACTTCCACCAATATTTTGTTAACAATATAACAAAAAAAACATTTAGAAAAATAAAAAACCAACCGTCGACACCAAAACTAACACCATAATTTTTTATTACAGTCCCCTTGTTTGATAAGTAACAATGGAATCCCTCTATTATTAAAAAAAAACCTAAAGTAGTCGCTATTTTAAGCTTCTTTTTCTTTTTGACATTTAACACACGTAGTTGCCAAGGGGTTAATTGCTAATCTATCAGTATCAATCATTTTTCCACAACTCTCACACAACCCATATTTCCCAATTTTAATTCTAGTTAGGGCTTTTCTTAGCTGTACGATTCTTTTATTTAAAAACTTTGCTTTTACCTCAGTTTCAAAATGATCAATCTGTTCATCCAAATCTTCTTCTAGTGAATTTTCTAATACCCTATTAGAATCTAAAAACGGATCAGCATTCTTTAGGTTTTTTTTAGCTCTTTTTGATTTTAACAACTCAGCTTCTAAAAAATGCTTAATCGGCGATAACAATCTTTGAGGAAAACTAATTTTTAAATTTTCTTGATTTTCTTGTTTCATATTTTTGCTTTTTTTAGGATATACAATCCTCCTCCCGAAATCAAACTAATAATTGAAGCTAATATTATACTTAATAGATTATCTTTAAGTATAACTAAAACAATAACTACCGCCAAAAAGAACAATAAATTATTAAATAGAAGTACAAATCCCTTTTTACCACTTTTATACCAAGCAAAAGAACGATATCTTTTTTTCAACCAATTAACTAAAAAAATATCAACAGTTAACAGGGTCAAAAAAAGCATTGGTCTTATATAAAACCCCGACCTAATCCACTCGTCAAACATCAGTAAACTAGAAAATATTAAGGTTGGTTTTACGATGTCATCCAATAAAGACAAAAATTTCCATTGGTTCTTATTTGCAACCATCCAAGTTACTAAAGTTAGCCCCAAATAACTACCCAAATAATTAATCCCTGGTTTGTTCCAAACAGATAACCAGTCTAACCAACTATCATTCCAGACACCCCAATTTACCAACCCATAGGTTATTCTTCCCCCAAACAAAAAACCCAATAAAGCAATCCAGGCATAATTTATTACTTTATCATCACCATAATCATCCCTCAAATCCCGCCATAATAAATACATAAACAACACCAATCCAATAGTTCTAAATATTCCTAGACTCATACTTCTATTTTATCATTATTTAAACTGCTAAAAAAAATAATAATTAAGTTATAATAAACTACTTTCCCGAGCCGAAGTGGCGGAACTGGCAGACGCGCACGACTCAAAATCGTGTGGTAGCAATATCATGGGGGTTCGATTCCCTCCTTCGGCACAAAAACCAACTTTCTCCTCTATTTTAATTCTTTGAACCTAAATACATTGACATATATCCTATATTATGATATATATAAATTATATTGAGATATAAAAACCAAAAATGCTTTGGTGTTTATCACTCAATTTGTACTTTTAAAATAAAAGAGAGAGTTTCCAAGGAGCACCTAGAATATATAAAAAGTATATATTTTGAGTGCTCTTTGGAAGAGTAATTTAGGAAGGGTGGTATTTGAAATGTTTTTAAGATCGATCATCAAATGTGCCGACAACCACGACATCGTGTCCATGGCCTACAATCCGAATCACTGGGTGCACGTAACTGGACGAGTCGTTAACCAAGCAATCAAAGACAATCTGGTCTCTGTCGGCGGCGGAAGGCTGTATGCCAACGACGACATTATCATGCTGGTAACCCATCTCAACAACGCTGGAAACAAAGTCAAAGACGTTTTGTGTGTCATCTCTGACAGACACAACGACAGTCACCTGGACTTTTCTGGTCCGTGCGATGTCAAAGATGATGATTTGGAAAAAATCATCCCCATTTTGCACGCCGACCCCAAAAAGTATCCGATTACTCAAATTCTGGATGGCTTTATCGGGGCCGCACCTGTCTATGATGACCAAGTAGCGATTCCCAACAAACACAGCCCGTCTGGACAAACAGGGTGGATTATCTCCAAAAATGAACTCCAGGAACTCCTGGATTCACTCAAACCAAACATCCCCGCCCCCTTGCCCAACACGACCACCATACCGGCAATCTCAATCGCCACTTTGAAAAGTGACGCCAAAAAGGCTTCACGAAAGGTTGTTACTGCCCAACGTGCTGTGCAAAAAGCACTCGACAAGCTCGCCGAGGCAAAAGCAAATGAAAAGATGGCCCTTGAAGCTGTCAACTCCTTTGAACAATTTGCCTCATGACCTTCTCTTCTCTCTCTTGTACTCCGCCCCGTTTGGGTAAAAACCAACCGGGGCTTTTTTTTATTTCTTTTCTATATCAAAGAAACTGACTTGTTTACCATTGAAATACAAATTAAAACTATTTGTTGGACCATTTCGGTGTTTTTCAATACTACAAGTAACCATTTCTCTAATTTCTTCGTCTTCTCGATATAGAAACATTACCACATCAGCATCTTGTTCAATACTCCCCGACTCTCTCAAATCAGACAACCTAGGCTTACCACCCCTTGCCTCCATCGCCCTCGACAATTGAGCCAATGCCAATATCGGGATTTTTAGTTCTCTGGCTAAATTTTTCAATCCTTGAGAAATTTCCGAAACCTCTTGAACCCGATTGTCCCGGGTACTTCCATGCATCAACTGTAAATAATCAACCACAATAAATTTTATTTCCTTGTCAACTTGTAACCGTCGCGCTTTTGTCCTTAATTCGGTGACTGTTAACCCAGGAGTGTCATCAATAAACAGCGGAGCGTCAGCCAAGACTCCCATTGCTTCAGACAAAGAATCAAAATCACCAGACGACAACTGCCCAGTCTTTAATTTCCAAGCATCAATCATTCCTTGTCTCACCAACAACCTATCAACCAGCTCTTCTTTGCTCATTTCAAGTGAGAACATACACACTGGTATTTTTTTTTCTACCGCTACGTATCGAGCAATATTTAATCCAAAAGCAGTTTTACCAACGCCTGGTCTAGCCGCTAAAATTATTAAGTTACTATCTTGCATACCAGCTAAAATACTGTCCAGACCCTTAAATCCAGTTGGTACCCCCCTCAAACCAGTTCCCAACTTTTGTAGTTCATCAAGTCGGTCAAAACTAGCAGTTAAGACATCTTTTAGTGAAGTTGGGACTGATTTTAAATGTTTTTGGGACAAAGAAAAAATTTCTTGTTCAGCAACATCTAACAACTGGTCTGCTGGCAAAGTTGAATCAAAAGCCTTTTCAGTAATTCTTCCTGCGGCTGATATTAACTCCCGTTTGGCAGACAAGGCTTTTATTATTTTTCCGTAACTTTCAACATTAGCCGCTGTTGGGACCTCTCCAGCTAACTTAGTCAAGAAACTCTTTCCTCCAACCTTTTTGAGTAGTTTTTGCTCTTTTAGTTTTTCTGAAACCGTAATCAAATCAAGAGGCATTCTTTCTTCATAAAGATCCATCATTGATTGATAAATCTTGCCATAGTTTGAATTGTAAAAATGTTCTGACCTCAAAAATTCTGATACCGCCAAGACAGCGTCATTATCAATTAGTATCGACCCCAATACAGACAACTCTGCTTCTTCAGAATTAGGCGGTATTCGAGTAATTTCCTCCATATATTAATTATTTTTCAACAATTTTATTTCTAATCCATCAGGTAAGTCGTCTTGTTTTTCTAATTTAAGCAAATCTGTTTTTTCTAACCCCTCCTCATCAGCTTCGTCTAAAAATTTTTCTAAAGACTTGTCGTCATCATCTTCAATTGGTATTAAATAATTTGCCCCCCATTTTTTTGCCCACTCTTTAACCAATTTAAAACTGCAACTATCTCCAATTTTAGTTGGAGCCAAAAGGATATCAGTAGAGTCAATTTTATCAATTCTTTTTGGAGTAAGCTCTTGGTTTATTTTACCCAAAACAACTAACACAAAACTGTCAATTACGATTCTATAAACCGTATTACCATCTTCACCGTTTATCCCAGTTATTTCAACTCCTCCAACTTCATATTCACCCCCACCTCTAACAACAATCTTTTCATCATTAGCCAAACTCATTTGATTAAAATCACCATTCGTATATACAATAATTCTTGATGTACTCTTGTTTTCGACGATTTCTTTTTCAGTCGGATCGATTAAAACATTTTCTTTTTTACCTTTCAAAAAAATAGTTGATTTATTCAAAAATTTGATTTCCATATAGACCCATTCTAGCATTTAAACCACCCCAAAACTAGCTCACAAAATTACCAAACGGTTTATACAAACCCCCAGCCCATCTCTCATTATTATTCCTCTGACAGTATGTATTTGTTCTATCACAAAAGTCATACTTATATGTTATTATCAAAGATAATCCCATGATTAAAGAATTATTATTAGCAATTATTATTGGCGGCTTGTTGGGTTTCGGTGTTACCGGCGGGTACCTTACCTTACGCCAAAAAAGCCAAACCCAAGATCCAGTAATTATTAGCCAACCAACCACTATCCCCAGTCCAACCATCACAAACACTTTAACTTCGGATATTGACAAAACGACCAACGACAAACTTACTATAGTTTCACCCGAAAATAATCTTTTAGTATTCAATGAAAATTTAAATATTACCGGCAACACCACGAGCGATAGTCAAATAATCATCAATACCACAACTGAAAATTTTACCGGAAAAAGCGACCAAAAAGGATATTTTGATGTTCCCATAAAACTACAAGGTGGTTTAAATATTATTAAAATTAGCGCCATAGATATTGACGGCAATCAACTAGATACCGAATTAAATATTACTTATTCAACAGCGAAAATATAAATAATGAAAATTCTTTTTTTTATCCTACTGACTCTTTTTTTTGTAAACCCCACCAAAGCTATTGAACCAACGCCGACCAGCGACGACAAAACAAAAGAAATTGTTGATATTGTAAAACAAATAGTAAGTGACAATATTACCCCCACTCCGATTATTAGCGACAAACCAAAGTCTTATTTTGGTAATATTACTAAAATTTCCGAAAACACCATAACTTTAGCTTTTAAAAACCAACCCCAAACTATTCAAGTAAGCGACCAAACCACATATATTGACATAAGTAGAAAAAAAACAAAATTCGACAGCTTCAAGGTTGGCCAAGAAGTTTTGGCTATGGGTTATCTAATAGATAACCAAATTTTAGACTGTAAACGTCTCGTAGTTACCGAATTAAAATCTGTAACCAACAATAACCAAACAGTAACTGGTCAAATCGTCGATATCTCAAAAGAAGCGTCTATTTTTACCTTAACGCCAAACTATAACAAAAATAACCCATTCCAACTGAAGACAGACTCAAAAACAAAAATTGTCGACACAAACAATAAAGCAATTACTGGCAATCAAGCCATCGCCAATGGCAACAAAATTATTGCTATCATCAAACCAGACCAAAAGTTAGCCAACACATTTTACGCCTCAAAAATAATTGTACTAAGTCTATCCAAAAACTAATCTTCAACTCTTCAGCCAATCTTTTGCTCCACACTGATACATTTTTTAGGTTCAATCAAGCTTCTATCCGTCTCAACAAACCCTTCATATTCCATTTCAGGCTCAATACAAATGTATTTATTGTCGTGTGTTTTTTTCCCACCCTCCTCTTTCACTCCAGTCCACAACTTTGCCTTTCTAAAATTTTCCACCTGCCATTTTATAACCTTTTTATTTGGTATTTCCAATATATTATTTTTTTCTAAATTAATTTCTGGATTATCAATAAACCCCCCAGAAATATCATGCCCATTTAAGAAAACCCCCTTCCAACCAAATTCTGTATCCCAATAGTTATGTACGGCGATATGAACTCTTTTTCTTTCATCACTTACATTCCTTATCAATATTTTATGACTAAAGTCATCATTAATTTCAAATGATTGAGTTACAGATAGCCCGTTTATTTCCGAGATTATATCTATTCTGCTTTTACTTTGATTTATCAACCTCCATTCACTATTTCGAAATGGACCATGAAACACAAATCCCAACTTCTCTACCCCCTCATTGGCAAAATTTGGAATGCACACATGGGTATTACCAGTTTTTCCATCAATTCTATTATATGTTCCCAAAATTTTATTATTTTCTTTTATTAAGTTTACAATTCTACCTCCGTTCAAATCAATTTCCAGTAGCCAATTATTCTTCTTTATTTTTAATATATCCATAATTTATCTTACCTCAATAATTGACAACATTTGTTGTAATAGATAACATGTGGTATGTCTGAACAAAAGTTAAGTATAGAACAAGCAGTAGTCCAACCGATAAGCCAAGACAATAAGGCTACCTTAACTAAAAACGAAAACGGTCTTTATTATGATGAATATACTGGTAATAATTATATATCTACCGAAGGCGGAAAAATAATACCTTTTAGAGACCCGATGAGTGGTGGAATATTAACTCCAAAGTCTGATGGCACGTTTTTAAGTGAGAGCACTGGTAGAAATTTTGTTTTACACAAAGAACACTTTATCCCACTGTATATACCTGATAACACATTCGAACCAGCTCATGTAGACGAAAATGGCCGACTGACTGGAAATAACACAGGGAGATCATTTGAGATAGATGATAAAGGAACAATCTTAACACCAGAAGAAATAGAACGTCAAAATGATTCGCGAGAAGTCACCAAAAAAGTTGACAATCTTGAACAAGAATTTGAACAACAAATATTGGAAAAATTTAGAAATTTAGGAAAATCTATTTTGGATATAATTGAAGATTCATCTTTAACAGATGAACAACGAGATCTAAAAATCAAAGAATTAAAAGATATATATAATCAAGAATCAAAACAAATTTGGGAAAGGCACTTTCAATCTATTATAGACACTATAGGAGGGAAAAATAAACCAAAATCAGATGTAGTGGAATCCGAATCAGAACCCAAAAACTTTCCTAAATTAGAGTCAAATCACCCTTAATAATTTAGTAATAATTTGGTAAAAGCTGTTAATTTAAAAAATAATTAACTTACAAAATACCTAACACCAGATACAAAATACCAGACCTAATGTGTTATAATAAGCCTTATGAAACAAGGAATTCATCCAAAATATTACAGCGATTGTCAAGTTAGCTGTGCTTGTGGTAATAAGTTTACCACCGGTTCAACTGTCGAAAAAATTGAAGTCGACGTTTGTTCAAAGTGTCACCCATTTTTTACTGGTCAACAAAAATTTGTCGACATTAAAGGAAGAATAGACAAATTTAAAGAAAAAGTTGCCAAAGGTAAGGCTACAGCTGATGCTAAGGATATTAAGGCTAAAGAAAAAAAATCAACAAAATCAAACTAGTATCCCAAAAAACCGCTTTAATTTTTAACAATTTGGCGGTTTTTATTTTTACTACTAACTTTATTATTTACTAATAACCACAAACAATGCCCACAGTTAATCCCAATATAGCCATCATGGAGTTTTATCCGGGTCCCGGTGGTCAAGAAGCTACAATTTGGTCAAATGACCTAATGAACATGTATATTCGATATGCCAACAAGGTCGGTTGGAAAGTGAGCCAAATTGACGAACAGATTATTCAAATATCGGGGTTTGATTCTTATAATCAACTTAAGCATGAAGCCGGTACTCACCGAGTTCAAAGAATCCCAATTACCGAAAAAAGAGGCAGAATTCAAACTTCTACAGCCTCTATTGCGATTATGCCCCAAATTGAATCAAAGGAAGTAAACTTTAGTATGGACGATGTTGTTATTACTGCTTGCCGTGCCGGCGGTAACGGAGGTCAAAACGTAAACAAGGTTTCCACTGCAGTCCATTTAGTTCACAAGCCAACAGGATTAACTTTTGATGTTAGAACCGAACGTTACCAACAAAAAAATAGAGAAATCGCCCTAAAGCTTTTACAAAACAAATTGTGGCAAATAGAAGAAGAAAAAAGAGCAGTTCAGGTTGCCGGTGGTCGCTCTAATATTAGTCAGTCTACCAGGGCAGACAAAATTCGCACTTATAATTATCCCAGAAATCAAATCAAAGATCATAGAATCGATAAATCATTTAATAATCTTGACGAAGTAATGCAAGGGCACCTTGACGATATTCTATTAGAATTAACAGTCCTAGACAATTAAGCACCAATAGGTTTATTGATTACCCTACTTATTGGATAAAAAAAATCACCATCATTTAGGTGGTTTTTCAACAACTTTTTAGCTGTCGCCACTTCTTCCCCTCCGTCTTCAGTTTCTACAATAAATATACCCATATCAACTACTCGTTTAATAACAGACATACTCGAAAAACTCCCATCCATATCAAGAAGCCCTTTTAACGCCACCTCTCTAACTTTCGGGTCTCGATCTAAGGTGTAACTTAAAAGCTCTAAGGAAACTAAATCGCCCCTATTGTGTTTTTTTAAATTTTCCAACCTAGCTTCCACCTCTTCTTCCCTTTTTAAATCAATATCCGTCTGGCCAGTATTTTTTTGTTTAACCAAATCCATAACCCCACTAACATCCTGCATTATGATTCCGACAATACCTTGTCTTTCTGGCATACAAACCAGTATATCAAAATTTAATTTATAATCAATTTTCCCCGCCTTTCAGTTCTTTTTCTCTAATACAATACTTAATTCAGCTTCTTTTTTTTCACGATAGTATTTTATCTTTAAAGATTCCCCTATTTTCTTTTGATTAACAATCGAGACAACAGACACATCCTTCATTTCAATTAATTTATTCCCGTCTATTTCAGTAATAATATCTCCAACCTTTAGGCCAGATTTTTGTGCCGGGCTGTTTTCCAATATCGCTTGAATATATGCTCCTGCAGGGACATTATTTAAAAGTGCCGCCTCTTTGGAAATCATTTGATAGCTTATTCCCAGATATGGCCGGTCAAACTCACCAGTAACTTTAAAATTGTCTACCGACTGTTTAACTAAGTTTATAGGTAAAGCAAACCCAATATTTTGACCATTTTGTGACACGGCCACATTTACTCCAATCACCTTACCTGACGAATCAAACAAGGGCCCTCCAGAATTACCAGAATTTATTGCCGCATCAACCTGAATTACATCCTCAAGCTTTTCTGTAACAACCCCAAAACCACCAGCAGTTATACCTCTACCAAGACCAGAAATTACCCCTTTTGTTACTGTTGATCGAAACTCTCCCAAAGCTGTCCCGATTGCAATTACTGTCTGTCCAACCTTCAGTTTATCTGAATCTCCCATTTCTACCGGCTTCAACTGTGCTTTATTTATCTTAATTATGGCTAAATCGTTTATCGGGTCACGATAAATATTAACTACATCAACCGTTTCGTCTTTTCCTATTATTACTTTGTACTTAGCCAACATATCAGACACCACATGTTTATTAGTAACAATTAAGCCATCCTCACTAATAATAAACCCGGTTCCGATGTCTCTTTCAATATTTGTTGTCGACACTTTTTCTTCTTTAAAACCAAACATTTGTCTAAATAAATCGACCGAACTATCACTTACATCTTTACTAATAGCTACCGTCACCACACTTTGATTTGCCTTTTCCACCACCCTGGTTACAACCGTTTCCTCATCAACAACTTCAGTTTTCGTCTGTATCTCAACTGTCGGTTTAACAAAATTTTTACTCACCAATACACCAACCACAACTCCCCCGCCTACTAAAATAAAAATCAAAACCAAAACCAAAAATAATGATCTAATTTTTTGTGTTTTCATATTGTTTAAACCACTATTAACAAATAATTAATAAATTATAAATTAATTTATTCTAATTATTACCCAAAATAACTTCTTTTGCTTTCTCGAGTTGTAAATCTATATCACCCGAGTCAGTTGCTTCTTTTATTTCAACATCCGGGACGATTCCCTCTTTGTGAATGTTTTTGCCATTGGGAAGTAGCCACTTGGCTATAGTTAAATGTAATCCACTCCCATCACTAAAATCTTCTGGTTGTTGCACTGTTCCTTTTCCAAAAGTTTTTACTCCTACTAATTTAGCTCGATTATAATCGTGTAGAGCCCCTGCTAAAATTTCAGAAGCTGAGGCACTCCCTCCATTAACCAAAACTACTAACTTGTCATCCAAAAGATTTCCTCTGTTTTTTTCGACATTATAGACTTCAGTTATCCCCTTGGTCGATTGTTGCTTAACAATCACCCCTTCTTTAATAAAATCAGACGCGACTACAACACTAGCTTGCAAATAGCCACCAGGGTTGTTTCTTAAATCAAGGATAATTCCACCATAACTATTACCCAAAGTTTTTTTCTCATTATTAATTTTAACGACAATATCGTTCCACTTTGTAAATAAATCTTCGCTAAATTTAGACATTTTTATCCAAGCAATTTTTTTATCTTTAATTTCTAACCACTTTAATTCAACTCCAGGAACTTCAATATTATCCCTTTTTAAAACCACTTCAAACCTTTTTTGGTTACTTTCTCTATACATAGTCAAAGTTACCTCAGTTCCAATATCCCCTCGAATCAAATTTACCGCCTCAGTCAAACTAATCCCGTTTGTGTCTCTATCAACATTATTTTTTGTATCAACAATTTTTAAAATTAAATCACCAGCCTTAATTCCCGCCTTATCTGCTGGTGTTTCCGACAAAGGTGACATCACCGACAAGACCCCATCTTTGCTGTACCCCAAAGAAATACCAACCCCCCCAAACTCTCCGGCCAAGTCTTCGTTGGCACTTTTATTTTCTTCAGGTGGCAAAAAAACAGTATAAGGATCGTCAAGGGCAGCAACCATCCCTTGGATTGCTCCGTATTTCATTTTTTCATTATCAATGTTGTCTTTTTCTAGAAAATCAGTTGACAATTTTTCCTTTACTTTCCACATCAAAGACAAATCAAACTGCCCCAAAGTTGAAGGAATTATCTTATTTCCTTGACCAACCTTATAACTAACTAGCGATACAACAGCCAATACCGCTAACCCTAAGAACAAATTTCTTATATTTTTTAAACGCATTATTTATTCTAACACTAATAATAATCTTTCAAGTCGAGAATTAATTAATATTTTTTTGCTAGAGCCTTGGAATTTTAATAGTTTTTCCCATAAGTTTTTGTCTAGTTTCAATAATGGTAGTCCAGTAGTCAAATCGTCTTCGTTTACATCTGTATCTGTAACCACACCGGCTACCCCAACCACTTCAGCCTTTAACAAAAAACTATTAGTTAAGTTTTGGGTAAATAAAACTTTATCATTAAGACTGGAATTCAAATCCTTAGAATCATTGATTAGCCTAAAATCACTCTCCCCCCAAGATTTCCCCGCTACCAACCCTTTTCCTTTAAATTCACGAGCCTTAAATTCTAACACCAATTTATCACTATCAATTTTTGAAACCACACTCCGAACTGGAGTGGTAATCTCTCTTTTTTTGTCTTCTTTCACCTCAATTTTTAGGTATCCAAATTCATCAATTTCTAAAAAATTACCACTCATAGGAAAACAAATTTTCTTTGGAAACAATCCGCCAGCCAGACACATTAGCTCCCCGCTATTTACCCACGCCCCAACCAGTTTTTGATTTATTTCTTTAATTTTTTTATCACTAAATTTACCAAAAAAATTTGATAAATTAATAGATTCAATTCTTCTTAAATCAGTTCTAATAACAACCTGGCCTGGTTCAACTATCTCTCCAGTTTTAACCATAATTTCAGAATCACTGGGGAACTTTATAATCCATTTTGCAGTTATCTTGGTTTTCATTATTTTTAATTATAACCAATAAACCCCCTCAAAACCAAACATAGTCTTAAGGGGGCAATTTTATTTTACTTAGTCAAAAAAGGCATTAAAGCTAAATGCCTTGCTTGTTTTATAGCTGAAGACAGTTTTCTCTGATGCTTAGCACAACTACCACTAAATTGAGAACCAATTATTCGACCACGAGGAGATAGAAATTCTCCATATTTTTCATAATCTTCCCAACGTGGAGTTGTTTTTGTTTTACAAAAAGAACAGCCTCTCTCTTTACCTTTTCTTTTTGCAATTAACAAGTTGTCTTTTTTACTCTTTTTCATCATAATTTTTATTAAAATGGCATTTCATCATTTTTAGCTTCTTCAGTATTTTTAGGTGCTTGATCAGCATCAATATCATCTGGAATTACGATATCTTCAATGTTCCCAGATTCAGAAACTACATCCGGAGTTACCTCGGTAGGAGCTTCGCCAACAGCTAAGTCAGCTCCCTCAACAGCCATATGTTCGCCATTGTTACCTTTATTATCCAAAATGATCATGTCGTCAATAACAATCTCAGAAATTTGTTTTTTGTTATTCTCGGCATCCATAAACTCTCTATACTGAATTCTGCCGTCAACATAAACCCTTCTACCTTTTGACAACAATTGAGAACAAAGTTCGCCCAACTTATTCCAAGCTACTATTCTATGAAACTGAGCGTCTTCTTTTCTTTCTCCCTGTTTGGTTACCCAAACTCGATTAGTGGCTAGTCCAAATGACGCAACAGCCATACCACCGGGAGTATACCTTAACTCTGGGTCACGAGTTAAATTACCAATTAAAGTTACCCTATTAAGACATCTACTAGGCATATGATTTATTTACCCCGCAATTACGGGGATCCCTCCATATTTCTTAAACTTTTAATATTAAATATCTAATAATACTTACTTCTCTGTTTAATAAAAGATTAAATTCTTTTAAATTTATCGGAGATTCGGAAGATACCTCAAGAGACCAAAAATCTCCCTTATTGTTTTTTTCAACCTCATAAGCCAATTCTTTTAAGCCTAAATGAGTCTGGTCAAACTCGATTTTTTTTGTTTCAAACCAAGTCGTAACCTTTTTTAAAATAGTTTCTTTGTCTTCAATCTTAGGATTTATTACTAAGATTATTTGATATTGATTTTTGTTGCCTTTCATGAACTCAATAGATTAACATAATATAATTGATTTAACAATCACTTTATTTTTCTTATTTTACAGGAATTTTGGGAATCTTCAACCAGATAACCATTATCTTCAATCATTTTTCTTAACCTATCAGATTCCTCCCAGTTTTTGGTTTCTCTTGCTTGTTTTCTTCTCTCGACTAACTCAAGAATTTTTTCAGGAATTAACTCTTGGACAGTTTTTTGGTCGAGTTTCAGGCCTAATACTGTATCAAAATCGAGAATGGTTGCTTTTTTGTCTTCATTTTTAATTTTCTCGTCTTTGGCTATTTTCCATGTTAGAGCCAAAGCTTCGGAAGTAGATAAGTCGTTTGACAACAATTCAATAAATTTATTTTTGTAATCTTTGTCTATTTGTCCACCATTGGGCCAATCATTTAGCAATCCTCTTAATTTAAACAATGCCACCTCAGACGATTTTAACGATTCTAAAGAAAATTCCAAACCCTTTCGGTAATGAGAAGTTAGAACCAGATACTTATGTGCTAAAGGATCATACCCCATTTCAACTAGTTGTTGAGCGGTGTATCCATTACCCAAGCTTTTACTCATCTTTTCTCCCCCCTTTAAAACTAACCAAGCGTTGTGCATCCAATAATTTGCAGTTTGGTGACCAAAAGCACCAAAACCTTGAGCTATCTCGTTAGTATGATGAACACCAATATGTTCAACCCCGCCGGTATGGATATCAAACGTTTGACCTAAATACTTTGTTGACATTGCAGTACACTCTAAATGCCAACCAGGGAAACCCTCGCCCCAAGGAGAACTCCATTTCATTATATGATTTGGTTGGTTTGTCACCCATAACAAAAAATCCCAAGCATTTTTTTTATCCTCATCGACCTTTACTCTTGCACCTGAATCCATCTCGTCCAATTTTAAATTAGCAAAACTCGCATATTCAGTAAACTTTGAAGTATCAAAAACCAGACCAGTGTTTGTTTTATATGCAAAACCGTTATTATCAATTTTTTTGGCCAAGTTTATCTGATCCTCTATATGCTCTGTCGCCCTACACAACACATCAGGAAAATGAACGTTAAACAGCTCTAAGCTTTCAGTAAACTGCTTTTCGTATTTTTTTGCGATCTCCCAAGGGCTCAAACCTTCCCTTTTAGCCCCCTTTTCCATTTTATCTTCACCAGTATCAGCATCTGAAGTTAAGTGTCCCACATCAGTCAAATTCATTACCCATTTAACCTTATATCCAACATAACGTAAAAAATTTACCAGTGTCCCCCATTGTGTATAGGCATACATATGTCCGATGTGTTGGTTCCAATAGACAGTTGGACCACAAGAATAAATACCCACTTCCCCATCTTTTACGGGTTTAAATTCTTCTTTTTTTCTTGTTGCCGTGTTGTACAAAAATATTTTGTTCATACAATATTTTAATCTATTTTACCACCCTTATTAAACTCTTGAGTTGCGGATACTTGGTCGGTGTCAGGTTTGTGTTTTCTTTTATTAGCAAAGGCACTACCCCGACTCTTTTTTTGTTTCGACGGGTTTGTTGATTCTGTTGTTATATCGAAATATTCAGACTGCTGTTTTTCTCTCTCTTGCCTTTGTTTTTCTGCTTGTTGTTGATAATACCTCTCTTTTTCTTCTTCTTGTTTTTCTCTTTGTCTCCTAAGTTCGGTCAGTTCTTCCTCTACATTTCTCGGGCGGTCTTTATTTTTTTTATCTTTACCACCCTGATCGCCAGACACTTCCCCTCTCAGTTTATTTATTTCTTGCTGACTTTTTATTTCTTCCTGTTTTCTGACTTGCTCCAGTTGAGAATCAGACATCGTCCTTTCTAATCCCAAAAGTTCTTTCCCAGTTATGATAGTCTCAACCATTTTTTGACCTTCTTCAGTCGCCCTTTCAACCGTCTCAACACCCAACTGACCCAAGCCTCTTACCAAACCCTTAAAAATTTTATCGTCTCCCATATTAATTTATTTTATCATTCTAGATATCTTTTCTCCCCTCCAGCGCCCTACTTAATGTTGCTTGATCAGCGTATTCCAAATCAGCCCCAATTGGTAGACCACTACCAATCCGAGATATTTTAATTTTTAGACCCTCGAGTCTTTTTTTAATATGCAAGGCAGTCGCCTCACCCTCCATGGTGGGATTTGTTGCCAGAATAATTTCAAAATCACCAGACATATCACTATTTGTCAAAAAGCTCTTTACTCTTTGAATCAATTCATCGATTCTAAGATCATCAGGGCCAACATGCTCTAAAGGATTTACCACCCCCCCAAGTACATGATAAACACCCTTATACCCTCCCATGTTTTCAATAATCATGACGTCAATAGCTTTTTCAACAACGCAAATTTGTCGTATATTTCGGTTAGAATCTCTACATATTGAACAAATATCTTGTTCGCTTACCGAAAAACATGTTTTGCAAATTTTTACATCAGTTTTCATTTTGACAAGACAAGTCGCCAGATCTTCGACATATACTTTGGGAGTGTTTAATAAATAAAAAACTAATCTTGTCGCTCCTTTTGGGCCAATACCAGGCAACCTCTCAAACGCGTTTATTAAGTTTTTTACTCCCTTTGGAAATTCCGCCATTTTTTAGATATTAGACATCAGAAATTTTAAAACAAACCTTCCAGGCCTCCCATATCCTTCATTCTTTTTGCTGCCATTTCTTGAGATTTTTTCATGGCTTTATTGATTACCTCAACCAAAACTTTATTTTCCATCCCATTTACAGACAAATCCTTTATTTTTTGATCCCCACTAACTTTTATTTTAATTCCATTTTCTTCGATTTCAACAATCTCAGCTTCAACAGCCTTTTTTAATTTATAAGCCTGGGCTAACATTTTTGCTTTATCAAACATATTTTATTTTAAAAAATAACCTGAACTTATTATATCTTAGAAATTAGACATTAGACATTAGAAATTCATCCGAAAATATCTTTTGCAACGTCATACAAATCCTTATTATCAACTTTTTTGTCCGTTAACTGATCACTAACATTTTCTACTGGAGTATCATTTTGGATAATCAAAGGTGCCTTCCGGCTTTTGCCTAAAACACATTCAAACATCAACTCAACTCCAAAAACTCGAAACAAACCATCTTCAACTATTTTTTTATTTTTCGGTTCTTCCAATCTATCTTTATGAAACGGATAAAATACCTCAAGGGTTAATTTTCTATTAACAAATTTTATCGGCCGTGAGGCTCTCAAAAAAGCCTCCACTGAATGGTTGAACGGTTTTATTGTTAATAATATATTTCCCCAAGAATTTATAATTTTTTCCAAATCCATACCTGTTACTTCCAAGACCAAGGGTTCCTCACAATTGACTGTCGCCACAACATTATCTTCAACTTCTTTTTCTTCTTTTATTTCTGCTTTTACTTCATCTTTTGGTTTAACTAATGGATTTTTTTTATTATTATCAATAAAGTCAATAACTGCCAGTTCTAATGGTAATTGGTCAATATCAGTCTCTTTTTCTTGTTTGGCTGCTCGGATCAAAAGTGTAATCAGGGACTCTAATTGGGCCACCCCCAAATCAGACTTTTTACCAACTCCGACATCAAATATTAACAATAATTTTTTCATAAAATATTCCATTAGGTTTTGTCTAAAATCAACAAAATCAACTCCGTCTATCGCCATCTTCTCCAACCTTTCTAATATTTTTTTAATATCTCCAACCGACAAGTCTTCTTCAAATTCAACCTCATTATAATCACCGCTTTTATTAATATAAAAACTAACAAGATCTTCGTATTTGATGCTTTTACCAAGACTTAAAACTAACTCATTAAAATTCTTTTGCAAATTTCTAAAACTACCATCACTTTTATTCAAAATAAAATCTATCGTTTTCTCGTCTATTTCAATTTTTTCACCTTCAATAATTTTTGTCAATGAAGCCTTTAGCGCCTTTTTGTCACCCTTACGAAAATCAACTTTTATGAGTCTCGACATTACTGTTTCAGGAATCTTGGATACATCTGTAGTACATAGAATAAAAATAGTATGTGATGGAGGTTCTTCAATCAATTTCAATAAAGCATTGAACGCCTCCTTGGTCATCATGTGAACTTCGTCAATAATAAAAATCTTATACTTTAATTTCCCAGGTGATAAATAAGCTTTTTCTTTTAAGCCTCTAACATCTTCAATCCCTCGATTAGATGCCGCATCCATCTCGATAATATCTATTGACCCACCACTCAAAATTTCTTGACAATTCGAACATTTATTACAAGGTTCGCCGTCTTTCCTCTCTTGGCAATTAATAGCTCTTGCTAGAATTCTTGCTGCCGAAGTCTTACCGGACCCCTTTGGGCCAGAAAACAAAAATGATTGAGGAATATCGTTTGACTTTAAAAAATTTCTTAATGTATCGGCTACTTCAACCAAATCTAGTTCTGAAATTTTAGTCGGTCGATATTTAAGATGAAAAACTGACATTAATAGATTAAAGCAGAGCTAGCCACAATTTACAATATTACTTTCTACATCAACAAACCAATCACTAATTATCACGCTCTCTTAATGTCTGTTTAACTAAAGCAAGATCAATTGAGTTGACTACCCCATCCATGTTCAGGTCTCCTTCAACTCCACAATTGATATCAGCTCCAGCATCTAATCTTGATTTGACATAGCTTAAGTCGGCTGT